>JBJOIV010000006.1:0-52162 GCA_046046955.1 Bacteroidota bacterium
ATGACTATGAAATTACGTTTCCTCCCTCTTCTATTACTTCCCCTGCTTTCTAATGCGCAATCGAATGCTGACAGCCTTTTCATCAAGAAGATGTCTGATGAGATTATGACAAACGGGAAGGCCTATGACTTATTGTATGAGTTGACTAAAAAGATTGGAGGTCGTTTAGCAGGCTCCCCGCAGGCACAGAATGCGGTGGTTTGGGGTAAGAAGAGTTTAGAGGCGATGGGTCCGGATAAAGTGTTCTTGCAGCCTTGCAAGGTGCCTAATTGGAAAAGAGGTGGGAAAGATTTTGTGGCGATTGTGGGGGTGAATGGGGAGGCAAGAATGCAGCCTTTGGCGGCTATGGCCCTAGGTAATTCGCTGGGATCGAATGGATTAATCGAGGCGGAGGTTGTTGCGGTGGCTAGTTTCGAGGAATTAGAGAAACGCAAGGACGAGGTGAAGGGCAAGATTGTCTATTTCCATAGTGTTTTTGATCAGACGAAGATTCAGACGTTTAAGGCCTATGGCGAGAGCGGCGCTTTTCGCCGTTCTGGTGCTAGTAAAGCCGCGAAATATGGTGCAGTGGCGGTGTTGATTCACTCCTTGAGCACGGCGCCGGATAATGAGCCGCATACGGGTAGCATGAGTTATGATGAGGCATATCCGAAGATTCCGGCGGTGGCTTTAGGTCCGGATGATGCGAAGATGCTGTATTCTTTGGCCAAAAAAGGATCCATCAAAGCCCAAGTACAAACGTACGGTTTCTTCCTTCCAGACGCTGACGACAACAATGTGATCGCCGAAATCCGCGGATCCGAGTTCCCAGACCAATACATCACCCTAGGCGGCCACTTAGACAGCTGGGACGTCAATGAAGGCGCACATGACGACGGCGCAGGCATCGTCCAAACGATGGAAGTTTTGCGCGTCATGAAAGCGGTAAACTACAAGCCAAAGCGAACAATCCGTTTCGTTCTATTCGCAAACGAAGAAAATGCAGCCCGCGGTGGCAAGGAATATGCAAATCAAGCGAAGATCAACAATGAGAACCACATCTTTGTTATCGAAAGTGACGAAGGCGGCTTCACCCCTCGCTCGATCGGAATAACAGCCCCTCCGGCTCAATTCGCACGTTTCCAAACCTGGACTCCCCTATTGAAACCCTACGGATCTGAGATTACTTTTGGAGGCGGCGGTACCGACATCGCTCCTATGGCCGGAATCAACAAAGAATCCATCTTAGCGGGACTTATACCAGATAGCCAACGCTATTTCGATTTACACCACGCGAAGACAGACGTATTCGAAAACGTGAACAAAAGAGAACTACATTTAGGCGCCGTGAACATGGCGGCTATCATCTATTTAATTGATAAATACGGCGTAAAATGAGATTAACGACATTATTTCTGCTTTTTGCTTTCGCGACTTTTGCGCAAAAGACTTCTTATTCAGTTCTTGTCTACACGAAAAATGGCCCTGGTTACGTGCACGATAACATTTCGTCTGCCGTGGCTGCCATCCAGAAATTAGGCGCTGAAAAGCGTTTTAAAGTGGAAGTATCGGATAATCCAGGGGTGTTTGAGGAACAGAATTTGGCCAAATACAAAGTCATCATCTTCACCTCCACAAACAACGACGTTTTCGACACAGACATCCAGCGTCTTGCTTTCCGCCACTACATCGAAGCCGGCGGCGGATTCGTGGGCGTGCACTCCGTAACGGGCACAGAACGCAAATGGGACTGGTTCAAAATGATGGTGGGCGAAACCTTTACCTGGCACGCAAAATTCCAACCCTTCTCCGTCATCAACATCGACCCCGCACACCCTTCCATGAAAGGCGTGCCCACAAAATGGACAAAAGAAGACGAATGCTATTTCGGCGCGGAACTCTACCCAGGCATCAAAACCCTACTCATGCACGATGTTTCCACCTTAGATCAAGTACAAAAAGACTTAATCACGAAACACAAAGGCATCTACGGCAATTATTTCCCTGCAGCTTGGACCCAACACTTCCAAGGCGGCCACATCTGGGTCACCACCCTAGGCCATGCAAAGGAAAACTACCAAGAACCGGTTTATTTGAACCACCTTTGGCAAGGAATTAACTACATCGCTGGCCAAGTGAAGACGATCGATTACTCGAAGGCTACTTCACAGGGAAGGGATGAGGGGTTGCGGTTTTAGGGTTGTTTGTTTTGAATCAATAGCTTTAATTCTGCTAAATCCTTTTTTAGTTGCTCAATGATAGATTGTTGATCTTGAATTGCTTTTACCATTGGGGCTATAAATTCAGTATATCCCAAATACAATACATCCTTACCTCCTTGTTTATTTTGGTCATTAACTCCTCCAAAATCAAACCCTTTTTCACTCATCAAAGATTGTACTTCTTGAGCAATAAACCCATGATTAAAATCTTTATGTGTCTTTGATCCATCATTAGGTAGATATGTTTCAGTTCCATCAGCATTTATAACTCTATAAGAATCTCTATAATTATATTTATAATCGACAGGTCTTAAAGACATAATAAAATCTAATCCAAGTTTAGTATTTCTAACATCCACTTTATCTCTAGCATCTGATCTATTTTGTAAACTTCCAAATGCATATGCTGTAGTCTGGTAATCTCCTAATTGAACTTGATTATTTCCAGTCACAGCAGCATTAGCACCTAATACAGTGGAATTACTATAATCATATGTCAGAGAATTATATCCAATGGAAGTATTTTTTGAGCCTGAAGTTAAAGACCATCCTGAATTATACCCTACCGCAGTGTTATAAGAACCAGTTGAACTAGAATTCATTGCCTGATAACCAATAGCAGTATTGTAATCTCCATTTGATGCACCAAGCGCAGCATTTCCAATTGCCGTGTTCCATTTCCCAGTTGTATTTACAAGAAGTGAACTTGCACCCATTGCAGTATTATAATAACCTGTAGTATTTGCCTTTAATGAATTTGCTCCAGTTGCAGTATTTCCCTGACCTGTAGTGTTTGCTTGTAAAGAATAGTAACCTAGCGCAGTTGAATATACACCACTTGTATTTGAAGCAAGCGCAGCATTACCAAATGATAAACAATTTATAAAAGTGGCATTGCCTAAACCTATATTAACAGAATTTACACTTATATCATTACCAAAACTAATCGCCCCATATGGTACAGATAAATTATTGCTAATTGTAACATTGTCATTAAAAACTTTATTACCACTAAAATTTTGATCCCCATTAATTACAATACCTCCATAACCACTTCCCGCAGGGGCTAATGTTAAAACACCGCCAGAAATATAACCACCATTAGAATTATTTCCACTACTTATTGCGCCAACAGACGTAGCACCTGCAGAAACTGTTCCAGAAACCCAAGTAGTACCATTCGATTTTAATACATTTCCACTAGTTCCTGGTGCAACTAGATTAACTGTACTTGTCCCATTTCCAACTAATACACTATTTGAAGTCAAAGTAGTCAAACCTGTACCTCCATTACTTACCAAAATTGCACCTGAAATTTTAGAAGATGTAATTGAGGCATCTGCAACTTTAGCAGTACTTATAGCATCATCTGCAATTGTTGTATTGGTAATTGCCCCTGCACCAATGCTAAATGTGGTTCCTGTTAATGTCAAACCATTACCCGCAGTATACGTTGTATTTTGATCAGAACCCGGTATTCCCAAATTTGTGATGTCAGATTTTAAAATACTTAATTTACTAAAAGGTATAGCAGCCGTATTACTAATATCGGAAGCAACAACAGATCCAGTTAAATTTAATTTTGAATAATCAATAGCAGCAGAGGAGTTTACATCTATATTTGTTATGGTCCCATCTGCAATAGTTGTACTTGTGATAGCCCCTGTACCAATACTAAATGTCGTACCTGATAATGTTAAACCATTTCCAGCGGTATATGTCGTATTCTGATCAGACCCTGGTATACCAAGGCCAACAATATCAGATTTTGCAATATTTAACTTACTAAATGGAATCGCCGCAGAATTTGAAATGTCTGAAGAGACGATTGATCCAACTAAATTCAGTTTTGAATAATCAATAGCAGCAGAGGAATTAACATCCACATTGGATATTGTCCCATCAGCTATTGATGTACTAGAAATAGCCCCTGAGCCAATACTAAATGTCGTACCTGATAATGTTAAACCATTTCCAGCGGTGTAGGTTGTATTTTGATCAGAACCAGGGATACCCAATCCTTCTATATCAGATTTTACAATATTTAACTTACTGAACGGGATTGCTGCCGAATTAGAAATATCGGTAGATACAATTGATCCAACTATGTTCAATTTTGAATAATCAATTGCCGCTGATGAATTTATATCTACATTCGATATTGTTCCATCAGCAATTGATGAACTTGTAATAGACCCAGCTCCAATACTAAATGTCGTACCTGATAATGTCAAGCCATTTCCGGCGGTGTAGGTTGTATTTTGATCAGAACCAGGGATGCCCAATCCTTCTATATCTGATTTTACAATATTTAACTTACTGAACGGGATTGCTGCCGAATTAGAAATATCGGTAGATACGATTGATCCAACTATGTTCAATTTTGAATAATCAATTGCCGCAGAAGAATTAATATCTACATTGGATATAGTCCCATCAGCAATGGCTGTGCTTGTGATAGCACCTGTTCCAATGCTAAATGTTGTACCTGATAATGTTAATCCATTTCCGGCTGAATAGGTCGTATTCTGATCTGACCCAGGTATTCCTAAACTTTCAATATTAGCTTTAGAAATATTCAATTTCGAGAATGGGATGGAAGCATTAATGTTGATATCTGCATTTGTAATTGTTCCATCAATAACGTTAGAGGAATTAATACTATTAGAGGCTAATTGGCTATTGCCCACGGCTCCATTTGCAATTTTGATACTTGTCACTCCACCATCAGCGATCCCTCCTGATGCTGCATTTGCTGTTACGTAATCCTTTACTGCTTTTTGTGTTGGGTATAAAATATCGCTGGGGTTTATTCCTCCTAAATCTGTTGCAGATGATTTATTAGCTATATTTTCTTTCAAGGCCAAAGTCGTATTAGAAGTTTTTAAATCTAACGCCGCTTGTGTCGCCGTACTAATTGGCTTCGCTAAATCAGCCGTATTTTCCACATTAGATAGCCCAACCATCGCTTTGGTGATGCCTGAAACAGTTCCTGTAAATGAGGGAGAATCAATCGGCGCCTTGAGTGCTAGATCTGTGGTGTTCGCTTTTGTAGCCAATTGGGTAGTAGTTGCATATCCACTAAGATCTTGATCACCCGTATTTGTGCCTGTAATGGCGGCTAGTTTATTCTTTTCAGCTGTAGTATAGTCATTTGAAGATAGCTCTTTGCCTGTTACCTGATTTACTTTCGTATCTAACGCCGCCTGCGTCGCCGTACTGATTGGCTTGGCTAAATCGGATGTGTTATTGATTTGATCTATGGCTAATGCTGTTTTTAAAGCAGATATGGAGGCAACGCCTGTTCCACCTTTGGATGCAGATAATACGCCGTCTATATTGTCTGCGTTTACGCCGTTTGCGTAATTGGCAAAAGGAACTGCTTGTAAACGAGTGGTTCCCATGGCTACGAAACTGGTTCCACCAGCGGGATCCATCTCGACCTTTAGGAACTTGGGATTGATTTTCCAGTTGATGTCGCTGAAGTTTCCTGTTTTCGAGATTTGAGTTCCGTCACCTATGACCACGGAGAAAATCCCTTGGGCGTTCGTGGTAACCTCTTTTGATTCTACGTATTCAACGGTTCCGGTTTCGGAACTTTGAATGACCGAGAAACGGAGGCTGATTTTCGTGGAGGCTAAGACTGCGCCGGAGGAGTTTCTGCCCACACCTTGAAAGTTGATACCATTGTTTTGGGACAAGGCAATAAACGAAACGAAAAAGAAGAGGATCGTAATTAATTTTTTCATTAGTTGATTCTACTGAATTTGAAGGATGTTGATTGGTTAACCCCGTCTGGTGAGCTATAAATGAGTCGAATGAAATAAGTGCCTCCCATTAGCTGAGAGACGTTAATTTCTTTGTCCAGGTAATTGATGTAATAAGTGCTTGGATAAGTCTCCAATATTCGGCCTTGGATATCAATCAAATGAAATTCAAAAAAGCCAGGTCTTGAGAGCACGCCATTTAAGCGAATTCTATCGGAAGCCGGGTTAGGTGAAAGTGTCAGCCCCTCGCCTTCTTCGAACATCTGATTAATGATGCCGGTGACCAAGGGAGTGAAAGATTGGATAAATCCGGTGCTTAAACTGACTTGAGAATTGTTCTGTAAATAGGCAATGGAAGCAGATTCCCCTATGCTGTAATCCAGCGTTTTGCCGGTAGCTCCCCCCACGTTGATCGTGAATGGGCTAATGCTTTGCGCGGAGGCGGTAAAGCAGGCAAGAAACGCGAAATAGAATAAAAATTTATACATAGACGTAGAACAGAAATTAAATCTACGATTTATAATGCACCTTATAGTTAATAGCCCTGTTGAAGCACTCCCATCTTCGGAAGATGAAACAAAATGGGCTTATTCTGCTTTTAGGAGGCTTTCTAAATACTCCGACGGAGTGCAGGAATAGAAGCGATTGAATGCTCGATAGAAGGAGCTTTTAGAGGAGAATCCAGATTCAAATGCAATGGCTTCGATGGTTAAGGAGTCTAGGGTATTTTTGTCTACTTTGGCAATAAAATGCTGACAACGCATTTCGTTGATATAATCATTGAAGCGTTTCTCGTAGTAATTATTGATGATGTAGGATAAATCGCGGATAGGTATTTCGGTTTCGACCGAGACCTGACTGATCGATATATTCGGCTGCAGAAACGTCTTTTTAACCGTAAAGTATTTTTCCAGGCTTTTAATTTCCTTCGCATAGTTCTCATAAATGAAGGGCACTTTTACTACCTCATTTTCTACGATGGTCGATTTAGTCTCCTTGTACCTAATGAAGGGTAAACCGGTCAATACTTGTGGATTAATCAATAAATAAGTGAAAACAATAAAATGGGATACCGCCATAATCGTATTCGGTATTTGTGTTAGTTCATCACTTGTAAAGAGATTTTCTTGCGTAAAATAGAGAACGATGGTAATGAAAAAGGCCACTAAAAAACCAGTGGAGGCCCACGTAAATAAACTTAGCCAGCGGGTTACTCGCTTGATTTGATCTGTAATGAATTGATTTGGGTTATTTCTATTAAAGCTTAGGATGAGTTTCCATTGGAAAACAACATAAATAGTGGCTTGTATGGGTCTAAATAGATAAAATACGCTTTCAGGTAAGAATCCTAGTTGTTTTATAATCCCAATGTTTTTATCCGCTATCGTTTTGCTTACGATCTCTAACTTGTAGTCTAGTGGACTGAGGAAAAAGGGTAAGTAGTTAATTGAAAAGAACAAGAAGGGTAAAAGATGTAAGAAATCTATTCCTTGCCACTTTTTCTCATTGTATAATACACTTCTGACGTAAAAATAACTTAAGGGCGGAACTAAGAAAGTAATAGGTGCAGCTGTTCGGTAGAGATACGGGACGTGTAGAATGGAGCCAGAGAAAACGAGCAGGAAAAGTAGAACGGCGTAGATTTGGCCTAAAATAGAAATAGACAATAGATAATCCGAGTATGATCGAAGGGCATTTTTCTTGAATAACAAGATATACACGGTGAGGAATCCACAGAGTAAGCTTGCGTTCATGAAATCAGTGAAATCAATCATGTTTCAAATGTAGAAATTCTTTTTCCTTTTTTCGTGAAAAATGCCCATTTTTGCACCATGATTAGAGTTTTCTTTGTTTTACTAGCCTTCGTGTTCGTTCTAAATTCCTGTTCTAAATCCTCGGCTGAAATCGAATCTGAGGTACGTGATTTGTGGATGCAAAACCTTCAAAAAGAGCAGGTTAAAGGAGTCAATGTGCTGGATGTTTCTTTGGTTCAAAAGAGCGATTCACTATATACCGGAGTCCTGAAAACGAAGGAACCTGAAGGGACTTTCCTCTATAATGTAGAAGTTACACTCGCTGGCAATACCCTTTCTTACGAAGTAATCGGGGATGGTATTCCGACCGATGGACGCAATACCCACGAACCTGATGACCAACCCGTCGCTCCAGATTCTCTACACCAATAATATTTTTCCGCTTCTCCCCTGTTTTTGATAGGCAATTAATGCCTCTTTGAAATCAGCTAAGGGATACGTAGCTTGAATATCCACTTTTACATCTTGCTTCATCAAGTGGGTGAAGACTTCTTTAATGGCCTTTTGAATTCCTTCATTGCCTAATTGTTCCCACCACGAACTTAGCCACCAACCTTCTACGCTGAGTTTTTTGAAGATTAATAGACCGGAATTTAAGGGAATGGGTTCTAGACTTAATAGGCCAAAAACAAGCATCTTTCCACCAGATTTCAGGCATGTCAAGGCTTTGGCCCCCTGATCTCCTCCTACCGCATCGAACACATAGTCCACTCCCTCTGGGAATAATTCTTTCACTTTCTTCGTCACGCTTTCCGTCGCCACATCGATGACGGCCGTCGCGCCTAAATCCAATAAGGTTTGCTTCTGATCTTGTCTTCTCACTGTAGCAATCACATGAATGCCTCGCAAAGCTGCTAATTGAATGACCACTTTGCCCCAGGCAGAAGCCCCAGCCGTAATCAACAACGCGCCACCTTTACCTAGTCCTGATGTTTCCAGCATACCATAAGCCGTCACTGGATTCACAAAGGCTTGACAAGCCACTTCATCCGACATTCCCTCCGGAATGGGAATTAACCCCGCATCCGGAATACTGGTATATTCTTTCCAAGTTCCTACTGAAGTGAATAATACGCGGGTGCCTGCAGGGAACTTCTCCGATTTCTCGATGACTCCAGCTGCCTCAAAACCAGCACTGCTCGGTAATTTAGGCGTGATGCCATATAATCCCTGGACAAACATGACGTCTGAGGGATTGATATTGCGAGCTGTGATGCGAATGAGCGCTTCTCCTTTCGCCGGAGAAGGCATTTCGACTTCCTCTAATTGAAGGACATTTTCAGGTAAACCGGTTTCGTAGAATACGACTTGTTTCATAGCGTGTTTTTTCGGGCGTTGATGGTGTAAATTACCATATTATTTCTTTAAATTGTTTAAAAATAGATTAGAATATGCAGGCATTTTCATTGAAGAATCAAGTAGCCCTCATTACAGGTGCTAGTAAAGGAATCGGATTCAGTATTGCGGAGTTTTTTGCGGAGGCTGGGGCGAAGGTGGTCATTAGTAGTAGAGACCAAGCGGCTTTGGATTTGCTGGCCCAGGAATTACGCGCTAAAGGATATGAAGCGACGGGGATTGCCTGTCACGTGGGGAAGATGGATCAGCTGGCTCACTTGGTTTCAGAGACGATTGCTACCTATGGCCAAATCGATATATTAGTCAATAACGCGGCAACTAATCCGACTTTCGGGCCTATTCACGATACTTCGCTGGATGCCTTCGATAAGATTATGAATGTGAACTTGAAGGCGCCATTTGAGTTAATGCGCTTATGTTTGCCTCATTTGCAGAAATCTTCGAATGCCTCTGTCATTAATATCAGTTCTGTGGGTGGTATTTCACCTGAGCCAGGATTGGGTATCTATAGTGTGAGTAAGGCGGCGCTGATTTCGATGACGAAGGCTTTTGCCAAAGAATGGGGTGCTTTCAACATCCGCGTTAACGCCATTTGTCCGGGCTTGATAAAGACGAAGTTTTCGGAGGCGCTTTGGTCCGATGATAAAATACTACAACACACGCTGCGTCAATTACCTATTAAGCGTATCGGTACGCCCGAGGAAATCGGTGCTACGGCATTATACCTTGCGTCGCCAGGAGCTTCTTACACGACTGGCGCAGTCATTACCGCTGATGGCGGTTTAACCATTTAACTATGTTTGTGTCAGATAAAGCACTCGAGCTAGTGCCTCGTTACCGGGCATTCCTTGAGAAATACATTATACCTTTAGAGCAAGGGGCCATTTATGGTTCGTTTCGGGCACATTTACCTGCCTTGAAAGCATTACGCGTTAAAGCAAAAGAAGAGGGCTTGTTTGCCCCTCACCTGCCCGTTTCGCATGGCGGGCTAGGTTTATCCTTAGTAGAATTCGCTTCGATTTCGGAGGTGTTAGGGACGAGTCCTTTGGGACATTATGTGTTTAACTGTAATGCACCGGATATCGGGAATATGGAGTTGATGCATCAATTTGCGTCACCCTATTTACAGGAGACCTATTTACGACCCTTAGAGCGCGGCGAGATTCGGTCTTGTTTCGCGATGACAGAGCCGGAACATGCGGGCAGTAATCCGGTGCATATGTCTACTACTGCTGTTTTAGAAGGAGATGAATATGTCATTAATGGGCATAAATGGTTTACGTCCTCTGCGGATGGAGCTTCCTTCACGATTGTGATGGCGGTGACGAATCCTTCGGCTGAAAATAAGTATGAACGGGCGAGTATGATTGTGGTGCCTTTGGATAACCCTGGATACCGGATGATCCGCAATATTCCCATTATGGGAGATGAGGGCGAAGACTACCTTTCACATAGCGAGGTGGAGTTCGTGAATTGCCGGGTGCCGGTTTCTCATTTAATTGGTGAAGAGGGCTCCGGTTTTCAATTAGCCCAGGTTCGTTTAGGGCCAGGGCGAATTCACCATTGTATGCGTTGGATCGGAATTTGTGAGCGGGCTTTGGGGATGTTGTGCGACCGAGCTATTGAGCGGGAATTAAATCCAGGGCATTCACTAGCGATGCAACAAACCATCCAAAATTGGATTGCGGAAAGTGCAGCAGAAATTAAAGCTTCTCGCCTCTTAGTATTAAACACCGCCCACATTATCGAAAATAAAGGTGCTAAGGCGGCCAAAGAAGATATTTCTACCATCAAGTTCTATGTATCTGATGTATTGATGAAGGTAATCGACCGGGCTATTCAGGTACATGGTGGATTAGGAATCACAGATGATACTTTATTATCGTTTTGGTACCGCCACGAACGCGGGGCACGAATCTACGATGGACCGGATGAGGTGCATAAGTCGGTACTAGCGAAGAGTATTCTTAAATCACGTAAAGGCTAATGGAAGGCTTTGAAAAATTACCGGCTTATTTAGGAGTTCCTTCCGTGGAGGTTACGGCATTTCCAGGTGGATTCTCGAATCTGACCTATCAGGTAAGTGCTGGTGAGGAGACTTATGTCTTGCGCAGACCTCCGCACGGATTAAAGATTGCCAAAGCTCACGATATGATTCGGGAGTTTCGGGTATTGCAGGCTTTGGAAAAGGCGGGTTATACCAAAATGCCGCATCCCATTTCGGCTTGTGAAGATGAGTCGATTATAGGGGCTCCTTTTTTCCTAATGGAGAAGGTGGACGGAATGATTATTAGAAATCGTCCGCCGGCGGAGGCAAAACCGGAGTTTTTCCGCAGCCTTTCGCAGTCTGCGCTTGATGTTTTAATTGAATTGCATTCGCTAGAGTTAGTGAATTCTGGTTTAGGTGCCTTAGGCAAACCCGAAGGCTATGCGCTACGTCAAGTGCAAGGCTGGGCGGAACGTTTTCAAAAGGCGAAGACTTCTGAGGTCACTAGTATCGAGGAGGCATTTCAATGGCTATTTAAGTCCTTACCCACGCATTCGGATGTTGCATTCTTACACAATGATTTCAAATACGATAACCTCGTAATCTCATCCACGGGTGAGGTTCAAGCTGTGTTGGATTGGGAGATGGCGACAGTAGGTGATCCACTGATGGATTTAGGAACGACTTTAGCCTATTGGGCGGAGGCTGGAGATGAAGATATTTTGAAGATGTTCAATCTGTCTTATGTGCCAGGTAATTTCACACGCAGCGAGTTAATTGCCTATTATGGCGCCAAGACTGGGCGAGATATGAGTAAGATGAATTTTTACTATGTGTTTGGGCTATGCAAGGTAGCTACCATTGCACAGCAGATATACCAGCGTTATAGTTTAGGGTATTCGAAAGATCCTCGATTCAGCGTGTTAAATCAAGTCGTGGAGGCCGCAGGTAGAATGGCCACCAAATGTATTCAAACAGGAAAAATATGAAAATCAACAAGGTGTGCATCTTAGGTGCGGGGACATTAGGTACAAGAATTGCTTTGCAGGCTGCTTTGTCAGCCTTTCAGGTGACGGTATACGATATTAACGAGGAGGCTTTTGTGTCGTCTAAAAAAGTGATGTCTAAGATCCTACGTATGCTTTCCTTCGGTGAAGAGGTGATAGCGTCTATTCATTTCACCACGGATCCGGCGGAGGCCGTGGCAGATGCGGATATTATATCGGAGTCTGTGACGGAGGAATTACCTTTGAAACGCCAGGTTTGGGCTCAATTTTCTGCTTTAGCGCCGGCTAAAACGATTTTCACGACAAACACCTCCTATTTATTACCTTCTATGCTGGTAGATGTCGTAGATCGCCCTTCCCTATTTTGTGCATTCCATTTCCACGATGTGTTTTATTCGAAGGTCGTGGATATTATGCCGCATCCGGGGACTTCGGAGGAAGTGGTGACCTTATTAGAAGATTTTGGTAGGGCTTTAAAGCAAGTGCCCGTGATTGTCAGAAAAGAAAATCCGGGATACGTGTTTAATTATATGTTGATGGCGGTAATAGGCGCTGCTGGTAAGTTAAGAACGAAAGAAGTGGCCAGCATTGAGGATATTGATAAATCCTGGATGGTGAACTTCCATATGCCCATGGGGCCTTTCGGGATATTGGACTCGATCGGATTAGATACGGCTTGGCATGTGACGCATAACTTAGAGGATGCGGGGTCTCAAGCTTTTGCGGCTTTATTGAAAACTTATATCGATGCGGGGAAGCTAGGAGAAAAAACAGGGGAAGGATTTTATACATATCCTGCCCCTGCGTTTAAAGAACCCGATTTTTTAACTTAATTATTCAGGTTGATAGATTCTTTCTGCATTTTTCAATACTTCGGATTTGTCCAAAGTCATACGCTTCGTTTTTTGCGCCTGATACAATTCGCGTTGATCTGCGAAGTGCTTAGACTCTGGATGAGAGCTAGCACCAAATGTATTTACGGTTTCGATGAGAGGTAAACCTCCATCTTTGGGAAACTTCACAAAACCGATGTAGGCATCACCTGAATTCATTTTGCGTTGTGATTCTCCCATAGGCTCAGACATCACCGCCGCTAGCACATCTGGCATTCCGGCTTGAGGCCAATCTTGGTCTCCCCTTCTCAGGCGCTGGAATTCCCCTAGAGTGACATCCAAACGGCCGTAGTGCTTTTGAAGAAAGTCTTGTACATATTGAATCAATTCAACGGCTTCAGATTCCGTTAAAGGATCTTTGGAAGCATTGTGGCGTATTTTAGAAGCCCCATAATAGGCAATGTTATAATGCAAAGCACCCACACTTTCAATATTCGTTACATGGTTCCACTCTTTCAGGCTCTTGATGATGGTAGCCAGTGCCGGGTATTTAGCTGGATCTAGCGTAAATAGCACGGAGGCGTCGTATCCATACGGATATAAAATCTTCGCTGGTAATTGGCGATCGAACTTAATGCGCTTCAAATCTTCTAGACTAATCTTGTCATAGGTATCAATTAATTCCTTCGCACGTTGAGAACGGTTATTGTGGTAGGTCTCGTAGCCGTCGTATTTATCATAGTTTGCCGGATTCAAATTCTCATTCACTGCAGTAGCCATAAAAGGAGAGTGATTCGTATTGAATAAATAACCTGAAGACGGGTTTAAGTGCTGAGGTAAGGCATCTACTGGTTTAAACTTTTCCCAAAGTGTCTCCCGCGTATTCCCTGGCAGTGTGGAGGCCCAGTTGTATTTGGCATTACGATACGGCATCTTGCCATTCGAGATATAGAAGATATTATCGTCTTTGTCCGCATACATGATGTTAAACATGGGCAAATGGTTTTGATTCAAGGCCGCCTTGAACTCCGTAAAGTTCGTAGCGCGGTTCATTGCATACCATTGCTGCAAGGCACCGGCATCCATGAGGGAAGGAAGACGAAGGGAGAAATAAGCTCCTGACGGTGATTTCACCGTAGGGCCATAAATCGATTCGTAGGCTACTTTGGAAACAGGGAAAGGGATGCCTTTAATGCTCAGTTTAATTTTACGTTTTTGTAGCGGCAACCACTCGCCATCCACTTTGTATTGTCCTGGATGCGCTTTGTCCGTCTGCAACTGATACACGTCGATTTTATCCTGGAAATTCACGGTATGAGCCCAAGCCAGATTAGGCGTTGTTCCGTGGAAGATCAACGGACCTCCCGGGAATAAACCTCCCAAGATATTCCAACCCTCATCACTCTGTACATGCGCTTCGTAGAAGGCCGTAGCGCCTTCGATAGGTTGATGCGCGTTAATGACTAACATAGGCTCACCTGTTGCTGATTTAGTGCTCTTAATCGCGAAGGCATTACTTCCCTCACCTGTGAAACCAGGTAGTGACGGAATAGAACCGTCCAGAATCTTAGGAAGCGTTTTATCTACGCCACAGAAGATCGCCACCGAAAACATGGTCGTCGCAATGTAATCCTCAAGGGCAATCGGAAACACGTGTTTGTTCAACACTTCTGATGGATGCGATTTTCCATAGGCTTCTAGTCCCATCAGGTAACCCTGCACTAATTGCAAGAATTTAGGATCCATCGACTTGATCTGTTGATCCACGACTTTACGCGTATTCAATAGACCAAATACGAAATCTACCGGAGCACCTTTCTTGCCTAAATAAGTACCTAGTTTACCTTTACCCGTTAAGATCAAGGTCTGAATCGTTTTAAAATCATCTTCCGAGTGGGCGTAAGCTAAACCATAGGCGACTTCAGGATCCGTAGGTGCGAAAATGTGAGGAACACCATAGGAATCGCGGGCGATCGTGATTTTATCTTTTCGAATCAAGGGCTGTTGAGCTTGAGCAATAAAGCCGATGAGGCAAAGGGCAATTACGTGTAATTTCATTAGTCAGGTTTTGCGAGTAAGTTAGCTAATAAGCGGTAAGCACCGGGAACACCGGCTGGAATCTCTCGGAAGAAAACGAGTCCTGTGTAGATGAACTGTCCTTTTCCGTATTTAGTTACAGCGATGTTTCCTTTGTTCTCCGATTCATTTGGATCCGAAAATCCTAAAGGAAACTCGAAGTGAGGATCATTTGTTTCAGCCGTATAAATACTGCGTTCTTGAATCCAATCTGCAAAATCAGCTTCCGTGATTTTATTAGGTCGGTTAAGTAGCGCATGAGTTGGAAGCAAGAAGTTTGGTTTTGCTTCTTCTTTCGTGATCCGGTTACGGGTCACCAATAAAGGATAAGGCGACATGTTAGATTTCATAGGGCCGAGATAGCTCGCCGTATTGTATTGCACCACATAATTTCCCCCATTCTCAATGTATTTCATGATTTCAGGAAAGACATTCCCCCAGTACTCGTTTGTATTATAGGCTCTCACCCCGGTCATCACCACATCGTATTGTCTTAGATTTGCTGCCGTTAGATCCTTCTCCGTTAAGAAATCCACTAAATATCCCATCTGTTTTAATCCTTCCGGCACTTTATCGCCGGCGCCTTTAATGTAGCCTAATCGATTCCCTTTTTTCGCGAAGTCAATATGAAGCAGGCTTAAATTCACGGGTGTAAAATAACGTTGAGTAGGAATGTGTGCATATTCAATGGTTTGTAGTTCCAAAGAGTCTACCCATTGCTCAACCCCGGAAGTAATATGCAATTGAATCGTAGATGAATTCTTACCTTCTTTTAGGTTAGCTTCGGCGAAAGAAATAGGCCATTCGCGCTTTTCACCTGCTTTCATTCCTTCTTTTAAATCGATAGTACTTAGGGAAGTTCCTCCCGTCTTTACCTCGATTTTACCCGGTTTTAAAGCTGCCAGCGCAGTAATCGCGATTTGGATGCTTTTCGTAGCCTTAGAGCCGCGTGGCAATAAAACGACGTTTGAGCTGAGGCTAAAGACGGTTTTAGGGCTGATGGTGATGGGTTGGAGAATCTCGCCTTTTACTGGATCGATAATGAGCTCTTGAATGGGTCTTTCAATGCTGAATTCTTCCCCTTGAATGCGGAAGGTAGCTTTTGCAGTATAAGCAGGGTCTACTTTAGCCTGCCCTATTTTTTGCTGATCAGCTACGTTAAAGTGGCCTGTCGACTTCGTCTCTTGAATCCAATAAGGTTGTGTAATGGACGCGGAGGCCACGATGCTGCGTTGCAAGGGGTATTTTTTATAGGGCTGTATTTTGCCTACGAAGGTCGTATCCTGTCCCGCGAAGGAAACAGCTACCTTTTCAACGGAGATAGGCGCACGGACGATAAACTCCGTTTTGATGTTCATTTTTTCACCCGTGGCAATGATTCCTTGCGTTGTCGTGGCACCGAGGTAAATACCTGCTGCCTGAACCACCCAGGCATCGATTTCGGCGATTTTTTTCTGATTCCACGAACTAGATGGAAGCGCTTTTATCGCTTTTTTAAGTCCGATGAGGGCGTAAATACTCTCGTATGGCTTAGCTGGGTTGTATTGCTGTATAATGGGTGTGATTAGGGCATCAATGGAGGGATTCACTCGATTCCAAGTGGCATCTACCCCATCCCACAGGTTGTCTTTCGGTGCATCACCCGCTAAAGTCGCAAAATACTCGGTACTCCTGCCGCGGTCTACCGCAAAGCCAAAACCCTGAGATTTATGTTGTGAACGGCTGAAGGCGGCTAATTCACCGGTACTTTGGCCTAAAAAGGGTAAATAATCCCCTATTTCTACCTTAAACTGCGTATCGCTGATGGTCGAATTCCCTGCAGAACCAGGAAAGCGGAAGGTATTCCATAACAAGCGCTTCGCCTGCCAAACTTCCACGCCTTTTTTCAATTGTTCCGGGAACATCTTGGGGTCAGCGGCTGCTTTGTAGGCTTCAATCGCTAAAGCCGCGGAGGCCGAGTGATGCCCGTGACCAGCGCGTGCATCTGGTGGAAACCGCGTAAAAATGATATCTGGACGTGTTTTTCGAATGACCCACACCAGATCTGATAAGATGAGCTGCTTATCCCAAAAACCTAAAGCTTCCTCCGTCGACTTTGAAAAACCAAAATCAAATGCACGAGAAAAATATTGATTTGCCCCGTCGATGCGTCTTGCTGCCAACAATTCTTGTGTTCTGATCAATCCCAAGGGTACTCCTTGCTCGTCACCAATGAGGTTTTGGCCGCCATCCCCTCGCGTACAAGCAAAATAATTCGTCTCCCAATGTTGCTGCTGAGCAAACCAAGTCAGCATATGCGTGCTTTCATCGTCTGGATGTGCAGCGACGTGCAATACGGATCCTAGGACTCGTAATTTCTGCAAATCTTCCCCTAATTGTGCAGAATTGCGTTGTTGTGCGTTGGCAGTTAAGGTAATTAGGGCAAACAGAAGTATCTTTTTCATTAGCTTAACATGTTTCTATTCCAAGGACCACGGTAGTTGCGGGCTAATAATGCTGTAGCTTCTGGATCATTTAGGACGGTTTTCGTGCCAGGATCATAGGATAGTGGACGCCCTAATTTCATAGCTAAGTTTGCTAGAATACAAGATGCAGTCGAAATATGCCCTTCTGCAATGTCTGCCACTGGTTTTGTACCTTTGTCGATCGCTGCTAAAAAGTCTAACATGTGACCGCGAGTAGCGGGTGCTGCATTCAATTCAATGCGATCTTCTTTTAAATCCTCCGGATATTTTTCTTTCTCATATACGACATCCCTATGCAATTTCTCTGCTTTGGGATCCGTGGGCGTGAAATCGTATTTCATCGTACTCATTCTCAGCGTTCCCTTTTCACCATAAAGGGTTAAACCCCACGGATATTCCGGATCTGGCGCTGTTCCCCAGGTTCTATGTTGCCAAACACAGTTCAAGCCATTGTACTCAAAAACGGCCGTTTGTGTGTCGGAGATATTTGATTTGCCCTCTTTTTGGACATATATTCCTCCTTCTGAACTCACGCGATTAGGCCAGCCTAGATTCAACATCCAGCGCGCCGTATCGAACATATGTACGCACATGTCACCTACAATACCGTTACCATATTCCTCAAACGTTCTCCACCAGCGGGTATGCGGTAAGCCGTCATAGGGACGTAATGGAGCAGGTCCTGTCCACATGTCATAGTCAAAATAGTCCGGAACTGCCTGAACTGGAGGATTTCCGTTATTGCGCATGTGGTAATAGCAATACATTTCTACATGAGCGATTTTACCCAGCAATCCTTTGTCTACAATTTCTCGTTTCGCTTCAATCAAGTGCGGCGTACTTTTGCGCTGCGTTCCCACTTGAACCGTTTTTCCGTATTTTCGAGCCGCTGCCACCATGGCTTCGCCCTCTAATACATCCACGGAAATTGGTTTTTGAACATAAACATGTGCTCCCGCTTTTACAGCATCGATCATTTGCAAAGCATGCCAATGATCCGGACTTCCCACGATCGCAATGTCAACTTCATTTTCCTTCAAAAGCAGGCGGTAATCACCATAAAGCTTTGGTGTTTTACGGGACTTCTGTCTTGCCGCCACTAGTCTACCTGCTTCTGTTAATTGATTTCGATCTGGATCACAGAGCGCCACCACTTCTACAGGAACTACCTGCATTAATCGGAATAGGTCACTTTTCCCATACCATCCGGTACCGATTAAGGCAACGCGGTAAGGTCTATTCGGATTCACTAAATCTAATCCATAAGCACCAAAAGTCGATAAGGCCAAAGCGGCAGATGCCCCTTTCATGAAGTGCCTGCGGTTGATATTGAAGTTGTTCATAGGATGATCGTTAAGACTGATTCAGCCGGTATTTCTAGGTTTAGTTTTTCAATCGTAAGGTTCTTTTTTCGTCCTTCATTTTGAACGAGAAGCACTGTTTTTCCATCTGGACGCTTAAATGCAGCCGCCTGAATTCCTTCCGGAACTTCTATTCCCAGTCGAATAGAACCTGCAGGTACGAATTTGGCCGCTTGCATAACAATATAATAGGATTGATTACGGATGATATCCTGACCTGAGATGGTTAAGGCACCAAGGCATTCGGTGCAACCGCCTGGGGTATGCGGCCCATAGCTCGGATCATTGGCTAAATTCCATTCAATCGCCGTTTTTGCGTGATTATTTAGCGCTCCCAAGATGACATTCTTTACGTGCCACATAAAATCCCCCGTAAAATCTCCTTTATATCCCGTCCATTGCTCGGTGAAATAAAGGTCTTTATCCGGATGGGCAGCCTTTACTTTACTTAAGGCAGAAATATCCCCATTGTAGAGGTGAAAGGCGGATCCGTTCACGTATTTTCTCGTTTCAGGATCATTTAATAAATCAATCGCATATTCTGGATGATCGCAATTGTGATCGTAAACGATGATTTTAGTTTGGATGTTTTGTTTTTGAAAGATAGGTCCCAAAGCCGTTTTAATGAACTTGGACTGCATTTCAGAACTCATGTACATACTGGGATTATTTCCGGGATGTAAGGGTTCATTTTGAGGCGTTAAGGCCCAGATATTGATTCCCTCTTTAGCCATCGCTTGGATGTATTTGGCCAAATAATTCGCGTAGGCCAGGTAATACTTTTCCAACAAGGAACCTCCTTTACTATTCGCATTATCTTTCATCCAAACCGGTGGAGACCAAGGCGTTGCCATGATTTTGATGGCAGGATTAAGGGCAATAATTTGTTGTAAAACGGGGATTAAATCAGTTTTTGAGGGTTCTAGGCTAAATTTTCGAGGCTTGTCCTCATAAGAAAAAACAGTGGCATCTAAATCCGTTGCTCCTACACCGATGCGCAAAACGGAGATGCCGTGAGGCCCAAATAACTCCTGTAATAAAGCGACTCTTTTACTCGGTTCTAGTTGTTGAATTAATTGGGCACTACCACCAGTTAAGGTAAATCCAAAGCCATCGATGCTTTGAAAGCTTTGTTCTGGATGGATTTTAATCTTCGCGCCTGTGAAATCTGCGCTTAGTTGATCCGTTTTTTGAAAGAAGGATTTTTGCTTAGGTAGACTTAAAAATAGTTCTGTTTGCGAAAAACAAAAGAACGGCAAGCTAAGCAGCAGCGCAAGTTTTTTCATAGGTTTAAATTTTATTAAAGATATCGATTATTTATAAAAAAATAAACCGCCTTTTTAGGGGCGGTTTATAGACAGTCAAAAAGTCAAAAAGTCCGATTAAAAAGATTCCTCCGGACTCATTTCCTTCGGACTTCGGACTAAATCCCTTCGGACTATTTTCGTTTCATAGCTGAGGCCTTATGCTTGGATAAAGATTTGTGTGCATCTAGACCGATTAAAGTCACTGAACCCCCTCCTCGTTCATAATCATGTTTAAAGTGCTCGAAGTTTTCCATGACGGAGTGATCGACGAGATGAGTTTTGGAAAGATCAATCGTCACATTAAATCCGGACGGAATAGCCTCTAATTTACGCTTAATGCCCAGGTAATTTGTGAAAACCGCAGCATCCGAGATCTCTACTAAATAATCATTATCTGTGAAGGAAACCTCTGTAGGAGCGCTGAAAATTGCTTTTAAAGGCTTTCCATTGAATAAGTTAACGAGTACTTCCGTTAAAATACCGGCCCCAATCCCCACTAATAAATCGACTCCTAACGTAAAGATGATCGTCACCAGGAATATTAATAATTGCTCCTTCCCTTTCTCAAACGTGTGAATAAACTCTTTCGGATGAGTTAATTTAATACCTACGGTGATTAACATGGCTGCCAAAGCCGTATTCGGAATTAACTCAATTAAATGAGCCGCTAACAACACGAAAATAAGGATAAAGAAACCGTGGAAGAAGTTAGCCCAACGTGTTTTGGCCCCATTCGCAATATTAGCGGAAGAACGAGCCACTTCTGAAATCATCGGTAATCCGCCTAAAAAGGCTACCAAGGTATTTCCAATTCCAGTCGCGATCAAATCCTTGTTCGCATCAGATTTACGTTTAAATGGATCAAGCATATCCATGGCTTTTACAGTCAAAAGCGATTCCAATGAACCTACAAGCGCGAACATGATCACAAATTTGATAAATACACCCGTTTGTGCGAAACCCTCAAAAGAGGCATTGAATTTGATGTTATCCACTAAATTCCCAATGTGTACTAAGGCATAAGCGGGTTCTGTTGTCTGGAAATCCATCAACAATTCAGCTGGAATGGCTATGGCTAAAACGACAAGTGGTGCCGGCACTTTTTTGATGAGGGGATTCTTAATGTAAGGCCAACCCATCATGATGATTAAACTAATAGTTCCGATTAAAGTTGCTTTAGGGTCCCAATTCGCTATAAATTCAGGAATTGACGCAAATAATTCTAGCGGCTCTTTCCCTTTTGCTAAGAGGGGATTTACATCTAAAAATACAGGAATTTGCTTCCCAATAATGATTAATCCGATTGCTGCCAGCATACCGTGGACAGCAGATAACGGAAAGAAGTCCATTAGTTTTCCGAGTTTGAAAACGCCGAAAAGGATTTGGACTATGCCGGCAATCACCATCGCCCCTAGTGCTAAATGCCAGCCTTGTTCTCCTCCTCCAAATTCAGCCACAGCTCCCGCTACAATCACAATTAATCCAGCTGCAGGCCCTTTTATGGTTAGACGAGATCCACTAAATAAGCTAACAACGATACCACCTATTATGGCAGTTAATAAACCCATGATGGGTGGAAAATCCGAGGCTTTGGCAATACCCAAACTTAAAGGTAAGGCCAGTAAAAAAACAATAAATCCTGAGGCTGCATCTGATGCAACATTCTCTTTTAATCCGGCTAAGCCGTCTTTGGGTGTATTTTTCATATTCTTTTTTAGAAATATCTGTTAGAAAATTCAGCATGGGTTCTGTAATTAGGACCCAGAAAAATGCGGGCATAAATGCGTATCACGGCTAGCCCATCTAGGATGAAGCTTAAGGATACGATTCCCGCGAGTAAAAATTGATCTTCATGGATGTGAGAGAAAATCAAATCCTCTCCAATGAAGGTGGGCGTAATAGGAAAACCAGTGATACCTAAACAAGCTAATAAAAAGAGTAGCGCTATTTTAGGGTGACTTTCAGATAATCCTTGGAACCGTTGTAAGGTCATTTTTCCTTCTTGTTTAAACAAACGCTGCAAGCAAAGGTATCCAATCAAACCCGCTACCATAATTCCACTTAAATAGAGCACAGATTCAAAGGAATCAAATTTTTCATTTAAGGAAATGGCTAAGGCAATCCAGAAATGATTCATGATGACTAAAATCCAACTCAATTGAATACTTCGACGTTGCGTAAAGGATTTAAAAACTAAAATCAATCCGATGCCAGCGAAAATAACGGAAAGCCAATGCCGAGTCTGCTCACTCATTTGGTTTTGATTAATCAGATAGTAACTGATGCCAAAAGCAGGAACAAAATAAGCCATCAAACGTTTCCCATTCAAGAAATTTAAGTGATTACCAGCCCATTTCATCGGATTCCAGAGGTATTGATATAATATCGAATCCAGATTCCACTCTTTTAAACAAAGTACATAAAGCGTATTGCGTAGCTTTTTGGGTAAAAAACCTTCAATGGAATTAGCCCTTGGTTCAAAATGGTAGAATTGTTCTCTAATCAAATAACTCACAATCGAGGGTGAAACCAAGAGTTGGTAGGTTCTTAAAAAGGCGTTACCGGCAAAATGAAACAAAGCCAATTTCTCAAACCCTAAGGATACCTCAATAAAAATCAATCCAATCTGTGCGATGGAGGCATAGGCGATTTGGCTTTTAACAGAAGATTGCACGCGGGCAATACCTGTGGCGACTAAAGCCGATAAAAGGCCTATTCCAGCGATAAGGATGCGAACTGAAACTTGATTTTCCCAAAAAGGAAAGGTGCGTAACAGTAAAAATACCCCAATATGCACCGATAGAGATCCATAGAAAATGGCAGAGGATGGTGTGGGCCCTTCCATTGCCCTTGGCAACCAAGAGGAGAAGGGTAATTGAGCTGATTTTGCCGTCGCTGAAAGTAAGAACATCAAGGAAATAAATACCCCAATCATACTATGCGTTTGCAAATGCTCATGCACTAATTCAGCATTGTTCAATTGGAAAAACGTGATGTTTTGTCCCCACAAATGGTGGCTCGCCCACATGGCTAAAATAATTCCTACATCCCCAATCCGGTAAATAGAGAAAACTTTCACCGCATTTTTTACTGGTAAATAGCGCTCTCTGTAGAAGGAAATGAGTAGAAAGGATGAAATTCCGAGTATTTCCCAACCGATGAAAAGCGTCTCTAAGTTGCCTGATAAGGTCGTTAAACAATACCCTACATAAAAGAATAAGGTGGTATTGAAAAAGCGCTTGTATCCTGCTTCTCTGTGTAAATAGTAGCGGGAATATAGCGTGACCATAAATGTCAACAGGGCTCCCACCACCAGATATACTGCGGTGATTTTATCAAAAAGGAAATCAATTTGGAAGACATATTCTTCGTTTTTGAAGAGAATAAGGTCTTTTATTTGAATGGTTTCTGATCCTTTTAGCATCCAATAGGTAACAAACACAACAGCGATACTTAATTGTATGGCCAAGGTAGAAAATGCCGTAACGGAGATGAGTGTCTCGTTTTTCTTTGGTAAAATTAAGCTCACCAAAAAACCGAAAATAGGCACCCAGATAAATAAATGAAGGGTTAAATTCATGGCGATATTAATTTTGTTGGATTAAATAAACAGGAAAATTCTCCTGCGAAGAGGCTAATAAGGTATCCAGCTGATCAATTTCCTGGATATCATTCGTTAGCGGCTCATAAGGCCTAAAATTCCCTCCCTCAAAGACATGTAACTCTTTGGTTTCTGGATGAATAGAAACGAGTTTTACCCAATCGTTGATAAACCATTCATAGGTTTCGTCCGCTTTTTGAATGGTTTTTAAAACAACCTCTGGGAAGTGTTCGACGATTAATAATAACCGGACTGGATCATGCACTTCGGTCATTTGTGCAGGTAAACCCGGTCTTAAATCCCCATCAATACCGTTTGCAACCCCGAAAAGTCCCATCACATTATGAGGTAATTTAGTTCCCGCACCCAGTTTTTCTCCATCCACTCGGGAGAAGTAATATTCTAGGTTGATACCCCCGCAAACAGGCGCTGCTGCTTTTAAAATGTTGAATAAGAACGTCCCATCTGGATCTACCCGGTAGTCAAAAGAATTTAAGAAGGAACGGCGATCTAGGAAGACGCCTTTCGATAATTCTCTTCTGCCTACAATACAAAGCGCGTTCGTCGCATGATTTAATTCAGGACGAGGCTCAAAAATAGACACCGAACGTGTTCTGATTTTTTCATGAATTTCGCTAGCTCTTGCAGATGTATCGATGGATTCGAAGCGCCTGGAACGTTCTTTGGCATTATTATCCAAAGCCTTTGCAAATAAATTTACGTGATCTGCGTGCATGATCTTGTAGTCCGCATAGGCAATTTCTTCGTCATAAAAGACGACATCATCGCGGGTCGTATCCCGTAAGCCTCCCACAAAAACGGTGCTCTCCGGAATGTGAATCCCTTTTTCTCTAAGTATCGCTCTAACTTCGGGTTTATTGGCCATTTGACTGATCACCCGCGCATTAACAGATCCAGCACGACCAGAACAAGCTCCGCAATCGTATGCGGCGTAATGTGGATTGTTTACCGAACTAGCCCCATGCCCGATCACATAAACGATCGGTGCAAAATTATCTACCAAGCCAATGCTCTTTAATAGGCTTTCGACTCTGGTGGCCATCTCCTCGATCTGAAATCCGATTTGTAGGCCATTCTCCATCGCTTGGTAATCCACCCGAATCGTGGAGAATTTATCCACGTGTTTCAACGATGATGCCGTTGCTGGACTCATGGAAGGCTTAAAAAGGCTAACAAATAGTTTAGCTGCAGACCAGAATCCGATGGTTTGGCTGAATAACCAACCGGTGTAAAAATTATGGCTGTGCTTCGAGAAATGCACATCTGTACCTAATTTTTTCTCGCTTCCCTCCTCTTTTATGAGGAATTTAGGGGTTACCGGTGCCGGACAAAGTTTCGTATAGAATTTACCACCTACCGGTTGATAGAAAAATTCCACCGAAAAGAAGCCAGGTGTTCCAAACGTTTCGCAAGCGGGATCTAAATTCTCTAAATGCCGTCTAAATGAACACTCCCTGTCGTCGATACAAAACATCGCTTGAAAGCTCTTCAGATGCGGCTTTATCGAATCGATTTTTTCCATTTGTAGCCCTTTCAGAACCTGATCGTAATAAGACCATTCGAACGCTTCTTGCCATAGACTTAGCACGTCCATCTTTTCTGAATACGCTATGGGGTCATGTAACGGTATAATTTCATCAGTGACAAAATTTCCCACCGGAGCCCATGATTGCTCTAATTTATAGTTCAATGCATCCAACTCTAAAAGCAATTCAAATAAGATGAAATCTTCTAATTTGATAATCCGGGTATCCAACAGGCTATGGGGTAAATCTTCCACCGTGGAAACCATTCCTGACCATCCTTGATGCGAGAATTGTTGATCATACAGGTATTGCTCGTACAAGGAGTCCTTATCTCCTACCAATTTTTCTAGCAACATAGAAATCGTCAGATTGGGGTCTTGGAGCAATATTCTAGTCTCTTTCTGATAGAATAGACTAGTGAAACTGTTATTTTCTACGCTACGAATTGCTTCTAAAAAGGATTTACCTTCTAATGGAAAATTCCAAATAGAGATACCTTGGTCTAGAAAGCTTCCGATGACCCGAAATAAGGTAGGATGCACTAAGGAATCTAGGTCAATTCCATAAGTTGATTTCCAAATTCCTCTTAAGGCTCCTACTCGTCCCGTTTCAATAGTAGAATAGACGCCATAAAGCAACTTCCCTTTCCAGGTTTCTACATCTCCCTTTTTTTCTGTTATAGTGCGTTCTAAAACAGCATCAGAAATACGTCCCTCTTCGAATAAAGCGCGGAAGGTTTCTAAAGGGAAATAGACTTGGTAACCAAGTTTAACATGTGCAGTAGCAAGCGCTTCATGAAAAGAAAGGTTCTGAAACGCATGCAAGGTATTGTGGTGCACAAAGTCCATTAATGGAGCTTGTGCAGGCAAAAAGTGTTTCAATTCATGAATCACTTTGTGCTCATCAAAATTTGATATATGCATAATTTGATGTTCAAAAAAACAATAGATAGGCTGATTGAATAAAAGAATTGACCGAATCGAATTCGATTTTATTCTACAGCCTAATGTTTCTGAAAATCAAATAAAGTGGTGAATGCGAAAAAGCGAATGCTTTTTTCTGACGGAATGCACTGTTTAGCGTTAGCTCAACAGCTGATTTACTAAAGAGTGAAGAAAATGTAGAGAACGTAAAAGGAGAGAATAAATTATCTTCTTCATTCTCCGTCGTATCTTCTTCAAATAAAAAATCCATAAAACCGAAGTCAGCTGACTCGGTTTTATGGAAATGTTGTGATTGATCTTTCTGTATGGAAGCCTGAACACCATCTACTTGAAGCTTTGACGCCATGGACGTCAAAAACAAAAGGGAGATGAACAATAAGTATACTTTATTTAGCTTCATTACTGCAAATATACACTTATTTTAAAGAGGACAGGTATTCTACCACATCTCTGATTTCTCTTTTACTCATCAAGCTTCCCATCGGAGGCATGCCAGATGGAAGGTTTTCTCTTGATTTTATTCTAGAAACAGCGATTCGTAATGGTTCTGCATCATTCGTTTTCAATTGAATTTCTTCAGCTGTTTCGGAAATAATGGACCCTGTCACTTCTTGCCCAT
The DNA here is from genome assembly GCA_046046955.1 of Bacteroidota bacterium. GTDB lineage: Bacteria > Bacteroidota > Bacteroidia > Cytophagales > Spirosomataceae > Aquirufa. Next base: position 26,886 of record JBJOIV010000006.1, read on the forward strand.
CCGTTAAAACGAAATTTGTGCTTCCATAACCAGTTGCAATACGTGCACTTGGCTCGATTAGGGCCTGCAGTAATTGTTCTCTACTTAAACGAGACGCAACACCCTTCAAGTTCGGGCCTACCATCGTTCCTTCACCTCCTACGATGTGGCAACGGACACATTGTACAGTAGAGTTGTATTGGAAAATCATACGGCCATCTGTGACAGATCCTCCATATAAGGCTTCTTTGTATTCATCTGTTAAAGTGCCTTTGACTTTAAGTGCATCTAATTTTGCCACTAACTTTTCTTCATTAGTCGCTTCTACCGCTTCCATTAGGTCTAATTTTATTCCCGTAGGCAATTTATTATCGACCATTTTATCGATTAATTCAGATAAGATAGCGGAAGTATTGGCGGGCTTCATTTTGGCCATGCTTTGCAATAAAGCCTGTTGTTCTGACTGTGAACCCTTCTCAAAAATAGGTTTTGTAATGGCAGGTAATTCGGTGGCCCCTAATTCAATTTTGTTCAGGTTACTTAGCGCAATTCCACGAACGTTTTTGTCTTCATCATTCATCCCTTTTTCTAGCATAGCAGCTAGTTTTGGCGTATTTAAGGCTGCCAAAGAATTTAATAATGCCGCTCTCACTTTCGCATTCGCATGTTTTTGGAAAAGCGCGATTTCTGCCTCAGTGAAATCTTTCAATTGCAATTCAGCCACTAACTTAGCCGTTGCGATTAATACATCTGGATTTTCAGAGGCTAAAAATGCAGGAATTTTAGCTTGAATTCGAGCGATAACATCCGCTGGATTGCGATCTAATACACCGCGGTGGCGACCATCCACTCGATCCATAACCGATGGGTTAGCCCAAGATCCTAACGTAGCGATAGCTTCGGCTCTCAATTCCTCTGAAATACCATTTCTCTCCGCATAAGCAATTAGTAAATCAATTTCCTTCGCAGTTCCCACTCGCAAGCAAGCGTTAATCGCTCTTCTGATGATAGCTTCTTCTTTTAAATTAGAATTACCTAGAGTAGCTGCTAAGGCAGGTAAAGCTGCCGGAATAGACTCATCGTCATTAATGGCTCTTGCAGCTTCTGCAACGATGTATTCCTCTTTATCCTCTAAGAAAGCTTTAATTCCTGGATGTGCTAATCTTCTTAAAACAAGCACAGCAGCAATACGCAAAGAGCGATTAGGGGAATGTTGTAAAGCAAGTATTGGTTCCGCTTGTCCGATTCTGGAAAGCGCTAAAACTGCGGCATGACGGATATACAAATCTTGATCCGCATTCTTTTCAATTTGCTTCAATAAAGCTGGAATGGCTTGCTCTGATTTAACCCGTCCTAAAGCCTGTGCTGCAAAAAAGGCAACTCTTGGATTTGCAGAAGCAACCAAAGCAATCATTTGCGCTTCTGCTGAAGTATCATAGATATCGCCTAATATTTTCAATGATTGGGCTATAATTTCCTCATCTGAATCACTTAATAGTGGAGAAATTACTTTCGAAGCCTTCAATTGACCTAATCCCCAGACACCATGAACACGGGCTAATTGGTTTTCTTTCTGTTGTACCGCTTTCACAAAAATGTCTACCGCTTTTCTTTCAGCTAATTCATATTGTGCTTTTAAACGAACGCGCTGATCTGCATAAAACAATAAGTCATAAAGCTGAGTCAAGCTCTGTTTCGAATAATCTTGTTGAATGTATTTTTTCGTTTGCTCGCGTTCTGCTTTTAAATCATTTTCTTTTTCGTTCACATCAATTTTCCAGATGCGACCGTAGTTCTTGGTATCCCATCCAAAAATCCAGTCGGAGGCATACAAAGCCCCTTCAGGTCCAAAACGAATCCCTGTGGGCAAAATTCCACTCACCACATCCTCCTCTGATTTGAAGTCGAAAGAAGCACCTTTCGGCTTTAAGTCAAATGACCAAATGTGGGAATTGTTTGCATTACCCACGAACTCTACTAAGAAGAATTTATTTGTCCAGCGCTTTCCTAAAGCAGTTCCTGGATTCCAAAGCATCCCCGTAGGTCCATTGTGAAAATTGCGAATCGGAGGAATGATATAGGCTGCTTGACCTTCCCAGCGTGGCACATATAATTTTTCATCCATCCAAACCTTGTAGGAGTTGTTTTTAGGATCTGTATACTTACCATATTGCCAGTTTGAGCGCCATCCGGCATCAGAACCTTCTACAACGTGCACTAAACGCTCACTTTCACCTGGATGATCTCCATCATTATCGGAGCTGATTAAATTACCATAATTATCAAACACAAATTCGTGTGTATTGCGCAAACCACTGGCATACACCTCAAATTCGGAACCATCTGGATTCGATCTTACGATTACTCCTGAATTAGGATTCTTGTATTTTCTGCCATCTTTTGCGGTGATATTTGCACCAATATCTCCAATCTGCCAGTATATTTTACCATCCGGGCCTTCGGTTAATCCGGACATCCCATGTCCCCCAAAACCAATGTGAACTGCATATCCTGTTGAGATCGATTCCGGGTTTTTCCATTGCCCATAATTGTGCTTTAAACGCATTAAATCGGGTCCAATAGCCACGAATGCATCTTTCTTACGAACTAATAGTCCACCAGCAACGTCTGTTATTTCCTCATTAAAACCATGAAAAACGCGGGTTGATTGATCGGCATATCCATCGCCATTCAAATCTTCCACCTTATAGATTTCCTCTTTTTCCACTTTCAAATCCAACCAGTCGTGAGATCCATCTCCATTCATGTCTGGAAGCCAGGTGTTTTTGTCTGAATTTTCTGGTGCAAAAGTGCGTCGTAAGAAGGCACGGCGGTCTTCCACCGTTTGAAAACCAATTGACTCTGTCATCCAGTCGCGGTGTCCGCGGATATCAAATTCAGATGCTTTGTTTCGGTTTGTGCTATTGACGAATATGGCTCCTTTGTCATCTACTGCAATAGCCACCGGATCTTGTAATAAGGAATCAGATGCCCATAAATCAATTTTAAGGCCGTTTATTAATTTAATCGGCTGCTTGTCTTTGATGGCTTTTGCATTTTCAACAACTTTGGCTTGATCCTCATAAATAATTTTGAAGGTATCATCTTTTCCTTGTTTAGAACAGGAAAAAAGGGCGAATGCCGTACAAGAGTAAAGTAAAATTCGTTTCATAAGTTTATTAATTTTCTTCATCCATCATACTGCGGCGTTGTTTGGCCGCTTGTTTGGTGGTTTTGAATCGGTAGTTAAATGTCAAATTAAAAGAACGTAAACGCCCTTGTGATTCTCCTCGCGTATAAAATCCGGAACCATCTCTTGGTTCGAGGAATCGAGACTCGTAGCGATTAATTCGGGAGTTAAAGATATCTAAAATACTGAAAGTTAATGTCCCGTTTCCATTCATAATGTCTTTGGAGGCGGATAAATCCATCCAAGCCATGTAGCCTCTAGAACCCTGTGGCGTTAATTGCGGGGCTTCGTAATTAGCCCGAATTTGGAAGTCTGTAGCGCCTATTTTAATTCGGGAACTATGTCTTGCAAACCAAGAATACGTATCACTTTTAAAGGCAGCATTGATATTAGAAGCGTCTGTAATCGCTCGGAAGGCATTAAAACTCAGGTCAGCCTTGTAGGATTTAGTCAAATTCCAAGAACTCGCTACCTCAATTCCCATGGATTGTTGATCCGATAGATTGGCTGGAAGTGTTCTTGCAAATCCTAAGGTATCTACTGTTCTGAAGCGTTCAATTTTGCCAAAAGTTTGGCGGTAGTAAATCGAAGAACTGATGCTTCCTTGATCAAAATACTTCAAGTGCCCTAAGTCAAATGAATTCGTGAATTCAGGATTCAAATTTGGATTTCCAGAGAAGAAATTTCGGTTATCCGAGAAGGTTACAAAGGGAGTCAAATCATTATAAGTAGGTCTTCTTACCCTTCGTGAATAACTGAATTGAAAGGAATTATCTGGTGTGATGGTATACGTAAAATGGGCGCTAGGGAACATATTAGCATAATTTCGAGGATTCTTCTCTCCTGTTTCTTCCAATACGGTTTGAATATCCGTAGTCTCTGCTCTTAAGCCGAATTGATAAGAGAACTGCTTCATTTTATTGCCAAAAATCAAATAGGCCGCTGAGATATTTTCTTGGTAATTAAAGACATTTTTAAGTCCAGGCACGACAGTAAATATTCCTGAGGCTTGTTTTTCTGTCACAATATAATCGTTGATCATATTCCTGAAACTAGTACGTAAACCCATTTCGATTTTTGCATCCTTCCCGATCGGATTTACGTAATCCGCTTGAAGAATCCATTGCCTCTCAAACTCATCATTTAAGGCTTTTTGAACTTTCGTTAATTCAGGAAAGGCAGACCCGTCTCCTTTTTTACCATATTGGGTATAAATTTGATCAGAACGCTCCCAATAGTCTAGATAACGTAAATCGGCTGAAAATTCTTTTCCTTTTTTGGCGAAGCTTTTCTTAAAAGTAAGCGCATATTCGCCGTTGGGTTCTGCCTCTTTTTCATCTTGTTGACGATAGGTATCGCTGTAGAGGTTGTATATATTACCTCGGTAATCCAAATAATTAAAGTCAGTGATTCGCTGGACATCTGTCCTGCGGTAAATATAGGACGCCGTTAAAATGGTTTTGTCATTGAAGAAATAATCGGCACCTCCCCTGACATTATTGACTAATCCTGTCACATTATTCGAGGAATGCTGGTCTAAAATGTTCGTTTGTTTTCCGGTGTAGACTTCTTGATAAATACTTCCTCTTCCAGGTGTTCTGCGATAAAAAACACCATAATTCACGAAGAAATTGAATTTGTTTTTGCGGTAGTTGACAATCGCCGTTCCCCCAAAATTCTCTGGATATCCGGTCGTCGTCTCTATTGCCCCATTGAAGCCTTGGTTTTGGTTCTTTTTCAGCACGATGTTGATGATGCCAGCCATTCCTTCTGCCTCATAGCGTGCTGAAGGATTCGTGATGATTTCGACTTTATCGATGAGATTACCTTGCAAAGATTGCAAGCCAGATGAGCCATTAATGCCGGCTAAAATAGATGGTTTTCCATCGATTAATATTCGAACATTATCGCTTCCACGCAGTTTAATGGCTCCTTCAGGATCCACTTGGATGGAGGGTAGGTTGCCTAAAATTTCAGAGGCCGTCGCTCCTTTGTTAGCTAAATCAGTCCCTACATTGAAAATTCGCTTATCTAGGTTGAGTTCCATGGAGGCTTTTTGGCCCTTAACAACCACCTCATTCAAGGTCTGATTACTCTCTTTTACGGTGATTAAACCTAGATTTATTGAAGCGTTAAATGTCTGATTCGCTAATTTCAGCGGCTCATAGCCGATACTCTCTATCAAAACATCATACAATCCTGGGGCAGCCTCGAGGGTAAATTTACCCTTCTCATTTCCGATGGTCCCAGTCACTAAAGAAGTTCCTTTAAATAGTCGGATGCTTGAAAATGGGACATTGACTTCTCCTTGAATCTTAATTTTAGATTGCGCAAAAAGGCTGTTAGCGCACAATAAGGCAAGTATCGGAAGAAGCCGAAATAGTTTCATAGGTTTGGTTTAGAATATTCTTGTAAGTTAGAAAGACAATTTTAAATTATATATACCCTCCTGACCCGATTTTATTCTTATTTTTAGGTAATAAATTTTGAAAATGAAAAAGGTAATCCTCTTCCTATTTATCTCCTTTTTAAGTCTTGCTAATCCGTATGCGGATCAAGCGAAACGAGTAACGATCTACCGCGATCAATGGGGAATACCTCATATTTATGGAAAGACAGACGCTGATGCGGTTTTTGGCCTACTCTTTGCGCAATGTGAAGATGATTTTGCTCGGGTAGAAATGAATTACATTGAAAAATTGGGACGAATGTCCGAGGTGAAGGGAGAGAAAGAACTAGCCTATGATCTGTATATTAAATTATTGATAGATGAAAAGGAGGCCAAAAAAGAATACCAAACAAGCCCTCTTTGGCTAAAAAAACTGCTAAATGCCTATGCAGATGGGATTAATTATTATTTACTTAAACATCCAAAAGTAAAACCCCGATTAATCACTCATTTCGAACCCTGGTTCCCTCTTTTATGGACGGATGGCTCTATTGGTGCTATTTCGACGGGTGATGTGACAGAACAAGAAACCGCTCTTTTTTATGGTCTACCTGCCCAAGTGGCGAGTGTTAAATACCAAAATCCGGATGAAAAGCTTACTGGTTCAAATGGTTTCGCCGTAGGACCTGCCTTATCTAAATCCGGCAATTCCTTACTTTACATAAATCCTCACGTCACCTTTTATTTTAGACCGGAGGTGCACATAGAAAGTGAAGAAGGTTTGTCTGTTTATGGGGCTGTCACTTGGGGGCAATTCTTTATCTATCAAGGTTTTAACCCCTATAATGGGTGGATGCATACCTCTTCTGAAGTGGATGTGGCAGATGCGTATATTGAAACTACACGTTCGAGGGCGGGCCAGATGGAATACCTGTTAGATGGAAAATGGATTCCCTTTAAAACAAAGTGGATTACGTTAGGGGCTAGAAAAATTAAGACCTATTATAACCATCGAGGGCCAGTTTTAGCTTCCAGAAATGGGAAGTGGATTTCGGTTCGCTCCTATAATCGGGCTAGAAAAAGTTTAGTCCAAAGCTGGTTACGCACGAAAACCACCGGTTTCGCTGACTTTAAGCGAGTGATGGAAATGCGGGCCAATACCTCGAATAATACGGTGTATGCAGATAATAAGGGGAATATCGCCTATTGGCATGGGAATTATGTGCCCCGTAGAAATCCTTCTAAAGATTGGGGTATTCCGCAAGATGGCTCCACCTCAAAGAATGATTGGAGAGGTTTACACACCTTAGATGAGATTGTTCATTCCTATAATCCGGCGTCCGCGTGGATTCAAAATTGTAATTCAACTGCTTTTACCGTAGCTGGACCTTCCAGTCCTTTGCGCGCTAACTACCCCGTTTATATGGCGCCAGATGGGGAAAATTTCCGAGATCGGAATGCGGTACGTTTATTTTCTCATACGAGTAAATTGGATTTATCAGGGTTGATTGGTCTGGGATATGATCGTCGATTAATGGCTTTTGAGGTGTTGATGCCTGCTTTGTTAGATGCGATCGCGGGCGAAGGTGATCTCCAGGAAGTGGCGAATGAATTGAAAAAATGGGATTATAATGCCTCAGTGACGTCTATTGCCCAAACTATCGCTGTTCGTTGGGGGCTGAAAATTATGCCTAAAATGACTAAAACGAAGCAATTTGGGGGTGAAACCGACGTGGTGCAGAATATGAAAATCTATGCAAAAACGGGTTCGCGGGAGGAAATGCGACAAGCCTTGAGAGCAGTAATAAAAGAACTTGAATCTGATTTTGGAACTTGGAGAGTGGCTTGGGGGGATCTAAATCGTTTCCAACGGATTTCAAATCAAGAGGTTTTGCAAATGGATGACGCACAGTCGAGTATTCCTGTTCCTTTTACTTCCTCGTCCTGGGGACAGCTTCCCTCCTACACGAGCCGCTCGATTCAGGGAACTAAAAAATGGTATGGGGTGAATGGGAATAGTTTCATTGCTGCCGTGGAATTCGGCCCTAAAATCAAGGCCTATTCGCTCTTAGCAGGTGGCCAAAATGGTAGCCCCTCTTCTCCTCATTTTTTCGATCAGGGTAAAATGTACGCTGAGGGTCAATTTAAAGAGGTTTATTTTTATAAATCGGATGTTTTGAAGCACGCAGTATCTTCCTATCATCCTTAAATCTTTGTATATTTAAGTCTAAATGAAAACCAATGCCTAATCAAATACAAGCTGGATTCGAATTTGAAGCGATTTTTCAGGAGGCCGCTATTGGTATTTTGGTAACGAATTCTCAATTTGAAATCATCTTATCCAATAAGTTCGCAGATAAGCTTTTTGGTTTTGAAACCGCTGAATTATTGGGAGAAAATATTTCCCTTTTGATTCCGAACCACCTGAAGGACAGACATCACGGGCATTTAGCGAATTTAGGCCACGAAAAACCTATTTCTAGACCTATGGGTATAGGTTTAGATTTGAAGGCCAAACGTAAAGACGGCTCCCTCTTCCCCATCGAAATTTCCTTATCTCACTTTAAAGCAAGTGATAGTATGCACTACATCGCTTTTGTGAGTGATGTGACGTTAAAGCGCAAAGTGGAAATGGAGTTGATTTTAAAAAATCAACAAATTAATCAGTTAAACGAGACTTTAGAGCAAGAAGTCGAGGCGAGAACTCAGGCGCTTCAGAATACACTGAACAAGTTGGAAGTGAATGCGAAGGAGTTGGAAATTTCGCTGGAAAAAGAAAAAGTGTTAGGGGATTTAAAGACACGATTTGTGTCGATGGCCTCTCATGAATTTAGAACACCTTTGACTTCCATTTTAGGTTCAGCTACACTCATCGAGAAATATACCAAGGAAGAAGATCAACCGAAGCGAGAGCAACATATTAATCGAATTAAATCTTCCGTAAGTCATTTGACGGAGATATTAGAAGAGTTTCTCTCAGTTGGCAAATTAGAGGATGGAAAATTAGAAATTCATCCCACTGAATTCTCCATTCAGGACTTTATTCAGGATATTTTAACTGATTTCACTACCTATACACAACCGATTCGATTGGAGTTAGCAGAAGACTTTAGGTGTTTTCAGGATGCCAGTATTCTTCGAAAGGTGATCTTTAATGGACTTTCCAATGCCTTGAAGTTTTCACAAAAAGAAGTGGTGCTACGTGTGCTACGCCGAGATGAGGTCGTGGAATTGTGTATCGTTGATCAGGGAATTGGGATTAGTGAGGAAGATCAAAAACATTTATTTGAACGCTTCTTCAGGGGTGGTAACGCGACAGTGATACAAGGAACAGGTTTAGGTTTACACTTAGTGGATCGATATATGCGATTATTAGGGGGTAACGTACAAATTAAGAGTGAATTGAATAGAGGAACAGAGTTGTGTATTCAATTCCCAAACAGATAAAAAGATGAACATACGTATTTTAATTATTGAGGATAGTCTGGATATTCGGGAGAATACCGCTGAACTATTGGAATTAGCTGGATTTACGGTTGAAACCGCCTCAGATGGGCTGGAAGGCGTTCGATTAGCTCGGACCTGGAATCCAGATTTAGTTATCTGTGATATTATGATGCCTAATTTAGATGGATTTGGGGTTCTGCAAGTCTTTTCCAGTCAGGCGGATTTAGCGTCTATACCTTTCATCTTTTTAACCGCGAAAACGGATCGTGCAGACATGCGCAAGGGAATGGAAATGGGGGCTGATGATTATTTGACCAAACCTTTTCAGGAGGTAGAATTATTAAAAGCAATCCAGGCGCGCTTGAAGAAGTCCAAGACTATGAATCCCGTGGTTGAATCGGTTTCTGATGTATCTGCGGTACATGAGGCTTTGGCCTTTTTAGATTTACCGAGCTGGGACGGAGAAAAGAAGACACAAACACATGCAAAAAAGCAGGTAATTTATTCCGAGGGGGATCATCCAATTCGTTTGTATTATTTGGCCAAAGGAAAAGTAAAAACCTACCACACAAACAAGGATGGCAAGTATTTCATTACCTCTTTTGTTCAGGAAGGAGAATTTTTTGGTTTTGTGGATCTATTAGAAAATCAAGCCTACCGTGAGAGTGCTGAAGCCCTTGAGGAAGTTCAAATCTTGAGTGTTTCCTCTGCCGACTTTCTGCAACGAATAAAAGAAAACATTCACTTAGAGGTATTTTTCAGAAAAGCTTTGACCGCCTATTTACTAAAAAATGAAAAGCTTTTAGTGGAAATGGCCTACCAAAGCCTTAGAATGCGTGTCGCAATGGTTCTCGTTGAGTTAGCAGATACCTATGGTAAAAACCATTCAGAGCCCTTAGTTATTAAATTATCCAGAGAAGATCTTGCTTCTCGTGTGGGGACGGCTACAGAATCTGTGATCAGAACGCTGAGTGACTTTAAAAAAGAAGGCTACGTAGATGTTAAGGGTGGCGAAATGACGCTAAAAAACATCGAGGGATTAGCGAAACTCAAATACTAAAAGGATGACATATAATCGGACTCAGGCTTGAATGAGCTAAATAGTCTGAATAGGCCATCCCAATGCCCCATGCACCTCTAAATAGTAGCACACCTGCTACTAACCAACCTAGGTATTGAAAAACGGCCTGTTTTTTTAGCTTTCCCGCTCCCCATAGGAACAATTGCAAAGCGGGCAAGGTCGCAATTCCAAGCATGAGCATGCTAAAAGAACCATACAGCGGATTCGGTTGGATTAATGCAACACTTAAACCAGCCACTACAAGTCCACAAGGCAATAATCCATTGGCCATTCCTAAGACGAAATAGCCTATAGGCCCCATTTTAGACCCTATTTTCTGAAGTCTTTTCCCGATGGTTTGATGTAAAAAAGCGAGAGGCCCCTCCCCTATGTTTTGGCTTATTAATAGCAAAATTATCACGCCTGCTATCAGGTAATAATAGGACCATAAATTAGGGAATAACCAAATAGATCCAACTCCTGCCACTAAATAGCCTAAAATGCCGTACATGAATATTCTTCCCAATGGATACAAAAGCATTCTGGCAGGTGATTTCCCTCGTGAATTAATTTGCGCCACGATGGGACCGCACATGGCAAAACAATGCCAGCTTCCGGCTAATCCAATGAGAAAGGTATAATACCAGGTGTACATTAGGGGATCAAAATGCGTTGCTCTTCGACATAGTTTTTACCAGCTTTCTCCCATTGCAAGCTAACATTCCAAGGACCCTTGATTAGGAAATCTGTTTGGATGAATGACAGCCCAGAAGAATCAGTTGTGATTTCTAGCGTTTTATCTAAAGTAGCGTTGGAAGGACGGTAAAAAACAAGGGTTCCTTTTTGGATAGATGGTGGTAATTGAATTTTCGCTTGTTTGAAATCTTCAGCAAATTGGATGATTGCTTTTTCTGCCAAAGCTTCCGTCTGTTTCCGCTCATTAATTTTTCGTTGAAATTCTTGCCCATCTGCATAGTAATTCTTGCCCACTAATTCGATGGATTCTTTGGACATATTGACATAAAAATAAGCCATAAATGCACCAAAAAGCACAAATGTGACGATAATTCCGTGTCCCCAATTAAAGTTAAATTTATTCATCTGGTTGTATAAAACTCGTTTTGATTATCTCTTCTTTCCCACTGGTTTCTGTAATCTGTACCGGAACCTTTTCTCCGTTCTTCCACTTGCCTAGTTTGATTTTTAGGAAGAATTCCCCTTTCGCCATTTTTCCCGGGTTCACTAAATTAATGGGTATTCCCACCCACACAATTTGAAATGGTTCTGGCGCATCTATTCTAAAACTTTGCTTCTCCATGGACTTATTCAACACTTCCATTTGGTATAAATTACTTACCTCGTTCTTCTTTTCATCCACCTGGAATATCATACCAGGAGTTCTTAATAAGGTGGTTTCGAAGTTTGTTCGCGTGATTAATAAAAAAGCGAGACCAGCAACTATCAAAGCTAAGACAGTACTGTATGCTCCGATACGCAAGGTAAATTTTAACTTTTGGCCAGAATTAACCCCATTTAGTGAATCATATCGGATTAAACCGGTAGGTTGATGCGTCTTTTCCATCACTGTATCGCATGCATCAATACAAGCGGTACAGCCGATGCATTCTAATTGATTACTTCCATTACGGATATCAATACCTGTCGGGCAAACCCGAACACACCAATGGCAATCGATGCAGGCGCCTTTATCCTCCCCTTTGCCCCGAGGCTCACCTCTTTTGTGATCATATTGAACCAAAATAGAATTATTGTCTAATAATACCCCTTGCAGTCGTCCATAGGGGCAAATAACCATACACACCATTTCTCTGAAACGGGCAAATACGAAATAAAAGACCGCCGTGAAGATGAGAATAGCCACTAATCCTACTAAGTGATCCACAGGCGATTCTGTAACTAGTTTTAGCCACTCTCTTTTGCTGATCAAATACATCAGAAATGTATTGGCAATGGCGAAAGAAAGTAGAACGAACAAGGTGTGCTTAAGTCCTCGTTTGAGTATTTTCTCTGTATTCCAAGGAGCTTCTGCTAATCTTCTTTGGGCTTTGTCATCTCCCTCTATCCAATATTCAATTTTGCGAAAGAGCATTTCCATAAAGATGGTTTGCGGACAAGCCCAACCACACCAGATGCGACCAAATAAAACTGTAAACAAACTGACAAATAGGAGAAACGCGACAAGTCCTAAGGCCACTAAATGAAAGTCTTGTGGGAAAAAGGGCACACCCCAAAAGATAAATTTCCGCTCCAATACATTAAACAGAAATATCGGATTCCCTTTGTATTCAATCCAAGGAAGACCGAATAATAGCGTTAATAAAAGGTAAGAAAAGTACGTTCTTAGGCGATAGAATTGACCAATGATTCGACCTGGATAAATCCATAATCGTTTACCATCCTTTGTTTGGTTATACAAATGGTTTCGGTAATCATCATTATCAACATTGAAAGTAGACATAAAAAAAGAGGGTCCGTTGCCGGACCCCTTAAAATTTAGAATGGAGACTTTTCTCGGCATGTACTAATTCCAAACGGTTTATATAATAAACACACTCGGATGATTCCAGTCAGGGCAATAACGGCAGCTACGATGTAGACTGTTAAGGCCAGATTAGCTGGAATAATTTTAGCATAGGCTAAAATGGCTAATGCGACGGCGATCGCTAATCGAAAGATGCGATCCATTTTACCAATGTTCTTTTTCATAATTAGGGTGATTTAGTTTCTGTTCCTTGTGGTTCTTTCGCACCTGGAGGATTCGTTCCTTGTAGCGTCAGAATATAAGAGGCAACTTTCTGGATTTGCAATGGATTTAAGGTCTTATTCCATGCGATCATCCCCTTTTCTGGAATCCCATGGGTAATCGTCTTAAATAAATCCTTTATATCCCCACCGTGGATCCAAAACTTATCAGTTAGATTTGGTCCCACGCCTCCTTGCCCCTTATCTCCATGACAAGCTACGCAATTTGTGGAATAAATTTGTGAGCCCTCTGTTAAATCTTTCCCCTCTTTTACCACCGTAACGTTTTCCTCATTCACTGAGTTAGCAAACTTCTTCATATACTCCTCGCGTACTTTTTCAGCTACAGCCACCTCGTTTTTGTATTCGGTCTCTTGGATATTGCCATCTTGGTAAATATGGTAGTAGGCCCCATAAACTACCGCAAATACGATCGTCAAATAGAATAAATACATAAACCACGGCGGTGTAGGATTATCTAATTCCGCGATACCATCGTATTTATGATCCATTAACAGATCTTTTTCTTTTTCTAGCGGTTTCAAACCGGTGAAACTATCCCACCAACTTTGTTTTTCCGCGCTAGCTGGAGCTGCTTGATCAGCCAGTTTTTTTAAGGCCACATGTAATTGAAGTGTAACCACTAAAATGACAACCCCTGTCATCAGGATCATACTTACTAACCAAATTTCAACGACATTCACTGACATAGTATTACGATTTTAATTGCTCATTTAGGTTATTTCCTTCATTGAAAGGCATTTGTTCCATTTCAACAAGGTGCTTTTTGTCCATCCAAATCAAGTAGATGCCCACTAAGATGAAGAAGGTTAAAAAGGTCAAAAGCGAGAAAATCATATAATTATCTGCTCCTGGGATATTGGATATAAATTGCTTGAACATGGTAGCTATTTTTTAGAGATGTCAGTACCTAAACGTTGTAAATAGGCAATCAAAGCAATAATTTCTTTGTCTTGACTCACTTTAATTTTCTCTGCAGCTAAGTTGGCTTGAATGGCCTTAGCCTGGGTATTCAAGTCTTTAACGGCGTCATTCACCTCTTGATTAGAATACGGAACCCCTAATTTTTTCATGGCCGCTAATTTATCCTGTGTTTGAGACGTATTCAGCGTTTGTTCAAGTAGCCAAGCGTAATTAGGCATAATGGATCCTGGTGACATGCTACTAGGCTCTCTCATATGGTGATAATGCCAAGAATCTGGATATTTCCCTCCCTCTCTGTGCAAATCAGGACCGGTACGTTTAGATCCCCAAAGGAATGGATGATCATACACAAACTCCCCAGATTTCGAGAATTCGCCATAACGTTCCGTCTCACTTCTAAAAGGACGAACTAATTGTGAGTGACAACTAACACAACCTTCACGGATATAAATGTCACGCCCTTCTAATTCTAATGAAGTATAAGGTTTAACCGATTCAATTGTAGCTACGTTTGATTTCACCATGAACGTCGGAATCAACTCGACAAGAGAACCTACTAGAATCATCACTAAAGAGGCAACTAATAATTGGATTGGACGTTTTTCAATCCAACGGTGCCAATGTCCATCGCTTTCGTGTTTTTCTTCTATCACAGCTAGTGGAGCAGCTTCTGCTTTTTCATCAGCTAATAAAGTGCCTTGGGCCATTGTTTTGAACAAGTTGTAGGCCATTAAAATCGCACCCATTAAATACAGTGTTCCACCTAATGCACGCATCATGTGCATAGGTAATAATTGAAGGGTCGTATCTAGGAAGTTTCCGTATTGTAAGGTTCCCTCTGCAGTAAATTGTTTCCACATCATTCCTTGTGTGAAACCTGAAATGTACATGGGGATCGCATAGAAGGCAATTCCGATGGTACCAATCCAGAAGTGGGTCTTCACTAACTTCTCTGAATACAAGTTTGTCTGGAAAATGCGAGGAATTAACCAGTATAAGATGGCAAAAGTTAAGAATCCGTTCCATCCTAAAGCCCCCACGTGCACGTGTGCTACGATCCAGTCCGTAAAGTGGGCAATCGCATTGATGTTCTTTAAAGACAACATCGGTCCCTCAAAAGTGGCCATACCATAACATGTGATACCCACTACCATGAATTTCAACAAGGTATTTTCACGTACTTGATCCCATGCGCCTCTTAAAGTCAAAAGACCATTGATCATACCTCCCCAAGATGGCGCTATTAACATGATAGAGAAAACGACCCCTAAGGATTGAGCCCAATCGGGTAAAGAAGAATATAATAAGTGGTGAGGACCCGCCCAGATGTAGATGAAGATTAAGGCCCAGAAGTGTAAAATGGATAATCGGTACGAGTATACGGGACGATTGGCCATTTTTGGCAGAAAATAATACATCATCCCCAAGAAAGGAGTCGTTAAGAAAAATGCCACCGCATTATGGCCATACCACCATTGAATTAAGGCATCTTGAACACCTGCATATACGTAATAGGATTTTAAAAATGAGATAGGTAATTGAACCGAATTAGTCAAGTGTAAAACGGCCACCGTGATGAAGGTCGCAATGTAAAACCAGATGGCTACATATAAGTGACGTTCTCTTCTTTTGAAGATAGTTCCGAACATATTTATGCCAAAGGCTACCCAAACCAATGTTATTGCGATATCTATGGGCCATTCTAATTCTGCATATTCATGCGAAGTAGTGATGCCTAAAGGTAAAGTGATAGCTGCTGCTACAATGATTAATTGCCAACCCCAGAAATGGAATTTGGACAAGAAATCACTAAACATACGCGCTTTTAATAATCGCTGAAGCGAATAATATACACCGGCGAAAATGGCATTACCCACAAAGGCAAAAATCACTGCATTGGTGTGCAGTGGGCGAATTCTGCCAAAAGTACCATATTGGGTAATATTAAAGGATGGTGCAAATAGTTGTGTGGCGATTATCACACCCACTAGCATCCCTACAACACCCCAAACGATGGTGGCAATGGAGAAATTTCGAACGATTTTATTGTCGTAATAAAATTGCTCTAATGAGGTAGATTTTGTGCTCATAGATTATTAGTTTTTTCGTCTTCGTGTAAAATGCGCATCGCCGGAGTAATTAAATCCTCTTGTTGTCCAGATCGAATAGACCAAACAAAGGCTACCACAAATCCAATGGCCATAAAAAGGCTCAATCCGATCATTAGGTACATTATTTCCATTGGGTGTACATTTTATTTGTTGCAATTTCGGGACAATGCATCCGCTAAAACCTGACCTTAATCAGCTTTTAATCTGATTTTTTGACGTGTTAGTTTTTGCCCCATCCAATTCATACCCACGTTCGCAATGACTAGCATACTAATCGAATTCACCGGCATTAAGATGGCGGCAATTAACGGGTATAAATTACCCTGAATGGCATAGCTTAGCCCAAATCCATTATAGACTAAAGAGAGCAAAAAGCTAGCTTTGATGAGTTTTAACCCGAATTTTGAATAGTTTAAATAAGTCCCTAATTGAGCTAATTCCGATCCCTTCAAAATGGCATCAGATGAGGGGGTAAAATGTAAGTGATCATCTGAAACGGCAATACCTACATTGGCTTGTTTTAAGGCCCCAGCATCATTCAACCCATCTCCTATCATGGCCACGATTTTGCCCTTTTTTTGAAGCTCTTGGATGTACTCCATTTTCTGCATGGGGCTACATTCGAATTTCAAATGATCTTGATCGTCAAACCAATCTACAAGATGACTAGCATGTTCTTTTTTATCACCTGAAATCAGGTGAATTTCATAAGTATGTCTTAATCGATGTAAAAGCGCTTCTATGCCTGGCCTATTTTCCCAAGGGAACTCTAGAAAACCAATCGATAGATGGTTAATTGATACGAATAAACGCGATTCTGAGCTGATAAATCCTTCAGGTGAAACGAGATGAGAGTTAGTGTATTTAGCACTACCTATTTGGACAAATAATTCTTCAAAATGTGCCTCTAAACCTTTTCCTGTTACTTCTTTGAATTGGGTCAAAGGAAGGATAGCGCGTCCTTGTAAAAACTTTTTTACTTGTTTGGATAAGGGATGGGTAGATTGATAAACAAGAGAGTATATGGCATTCCATTCTTTTTCGCTTAATTCTCGATTAAAATGTATGCTTGGCTCCGTTTTGCCTTGAAGAGTCAATGTCCCCGTTTTATCGAAAACCAAGGTATTCACTGAGGCCATTCGTTCAAAAGCTTGAATGTCTTTGATGAAGAAATGGTGTTTTGCTAGCCAGCGAATACCATGACCTAGTGCAAAAGGATAAGAGACGGCCAAAGCGCAGGGACAAGCAATTACTAAAATACTCACCACAGCATTTGACCATCGACTAGGATCAAATTGATACCAATAAATCCCTGCAGCGGTGGCTAAACTCAATAAAATGATCGTAAAATAGAAGCCTACTTGGTTTGCGAAATTTTCCCAATTCTCAGATTTGTGGTTGGGATCCTTAAAGGCTTGCTGCTCCCAAAGTTGAGTTAAGTGGCTTTGATTCAAATCTTTACTGATTTGAATTTCGATCGCTTCTCCCCTATGTTTGCCTCCCGCATAAATAGACTGTCCTGCCTCTATGGAAATGAGTTCACTCTCCCCCGTTACAAAACTATAATCCATCTCGCTTTTGCCTTTTAACAAATAGGCATCCGCTGGAACGATTTCGTGATTTCGAATAAGCAGTCGATCACCTATTTTGATCTCTTCAAGTGGAGCAGTTAATTCCTTGCCGCCTGCGATTTTGGTCACCACAAGAGGGAAATAGGCCTTGTAATTACGTTCAAAGGAAAGAAAGTCAAACGATTTTTGCTGAAACCATTTCCCTATCAATAAAAAGAAAATCAAACCAGAAACTGAATCAATGTATCCGGCGCCCGTATGCGAAAGAATTTCATAGGCACTTCGACTGTAACCTACCAGAATCCCTAATAAGATGGGCAGCTCAATAGTCATCTTGCCCAATTTTAGGTGTGCATATACATTGCGGAAATAATCGGAGCCGGAATAAAATACTGCTATCGTTCCTAAGGCTAAATTTAGATACCCAAATAGCTGTTGTAGTGAACCGTCTTCGATGCCGAAATATTCTGGAAAACTAAATAACATGGCATTTCCTGCACAAAATCCGGCGATGCCTAATTGTAGAAATAGGTGTTTTTGGTCGTTATTTTGCGGTTTTTCCTCCTCATTCGAAATATGCGGTTCGTAGCCTAAACGGGATATCAAGCTAGCGAGCGCACCTAAACTCAATTGATCCTCTTTGAACCATACGGTTAAATCCTTCTTGCCAAAATTTAAACTGGTTTTAATGATGTAAGGATTCAGTTTTTGCAAATTCTCTAATAAATACAAGCACGATCTACAGTGAATGGCGGGTAAATGAAAACTTACTTTGGAAAATTCTGAATTTGAAAAAGTGATCAATCGATTGCGAAACGCCGTATTATTCAAAAAGTCAAAATTCTTTTCTGTAGGAGAAATGCCAGGATTGATGTCACATGCATAATAGGCTTCTAGCTGGTTATCATGTAGCAGTTCAAAAACCTGTTCACAGCCATGACAGCAAAATGTTTTGTCCTGTTTCTCAATCGGATGTTCACCACAGGTATCGCCGCAGTGGTAACAAACCGTTGCTTGGTCAACTATGGGCGCTTCTAGGATTTCTGAGTACATATTTACAGGATAATGTCTCAAATTTCCGATGAATGTAGATTGCTTTACGTGACAAATACTAGTTTGAAAACTGATCAATGTCAGGAATTAAGCTAAATAGACCCGCTACTTTCGCATTGTCAATAAAGCCAATGAACGATTTTTCAGATACAGAACGGAAAGTACTAGCGAGTGGGATTGAACTCCGCTATTTACCTGATGAATATTTATTTCGTCAGGGTCAAAAAGCGGAATTTGTTTTTTATCTCCAGGAAGGAAGTCTTCTTCTGGAAAGTCCAGCAGGTTTCGTAACCATTGAAAGAAAAGGGGTATTTATTGGAATTGAAGAGGCAATCGAGGAAAAAAAACACCATTTTTCTGCGTTGACATCTAGTTATGCGCAGTTTTTGGTTTTTGAACGGAAGTATTTTCAGCTCTTGATCGATGAATTCGATTTAGCACTTCCCTATTTTGAATTAAAGAAAGCGGAGTTTAATGAACTTCTACAAAAGGTTCAACCTAATTACGCTACGGTATAAGGGTTTAGAGTGGTATTTAATTGGGTTTTGGCTCCCTTTTGCTTTTAGCGGAAGGGAGCTTTATGTTAGTGGGCTATCCTTTTCTTTTTTCAGTGTATTATAGACCAAACGATCCGTAAAACCATTCAGCCACTTGTTCAAGAATACAGTTAATTTGCCTTGAAGGGTTAAAACTAGGGTTTTCTTTTTAGCTTCATACGCTGCGGCAATTCGAGAGGCCACTTCCTCCGCAGACATCATTTTGCCTTCATCCCGCATTGTTTCGCCCGTAATCTTTCCTTCACTATTTAAGGAAGCTGCTCTGATATTTGAAGCGGTAAAGCCTGGACAAGCGATTAATACATGTACTCCTGTTTCTAATAGCTCTGTTCTTAAGGCTTCTAAGAAACCATTCATGGCGAATTTAGAGGCTGAATAACCCGTTCTTACAGGCAATCCTCGGTAGCCAGCAATCGAAGAAATACCGATGATTCCTCCTTTTACAGCTTTAATATGGGGTAATGCGGCATGGGTGGCATACACTGTCCCCCAAAAATTAATATCCATTACTTGTTTTAATACGTTTAAGTCAACGGTTTCAAACATCGAACGCATGGAGATTCCTGCATTATTGATTAGTAGGTCTATGCGACCATAAAGCTCTACAACCTTAGCAACCATCGTTTGGGTTTGTTCTTCCGAAGCAGAGTCACAAACAATTCCTTTAGCGGAGATGCCTTGGGCTTGTAATTCCGCTTCTGCAGCCAGTAGATTTTGCTCATTTCTACCGGTTATGATGATTTGAGCTCCTTTTCTGCCGTATTCAAAGGCTAACGCTTTTCCGATTCCAGAACTAGCTCCCGTGATGATTACTACTTGATTCTCCATGTGAATTAATTTCATTGCGAAGTTAAGGTTTTATCTTGAATTGGTTGGCTTGCCCACATAAAGCCGTATTTTTGTGCACATTTTTAGCAGCATGAGTAAGAAAAAAGAAAAGAAAGCCCCGGTGGTGTTGGAACAAATTGCCATTTTGGATTTTGCCGCTGAGGCAAAGTGTATTACCAAAGTGAACGATGAAGTGATTTTTGTACAAGGCGCAGTCGCTCCCGGTGATATCGCGGATTTACGCATTTTAAAGTCGAAGAAGAGTTTCAAACAAGCGCAGGCAATTAACATTCAACCGCTTTCAAAGCACCGTACAGAGGTGGTTTGCAGTCACTTCGGTATTTGCGGTGGCTGTAAATGGCAACATGTTTCTTACGAATCCCAAACTGCTTTCAAAGCGCAGCAAGTCAAAGATAATCTGACGCGCATCGCAAAAGTAAAGTTGCCCGAATTTCAACCCATTCTAGGCTCAGAAGAGACTTATTATTACCGCAATAAATTAGAATTCACCTTTTCATGTGCGCGTTGGCTAACGGAAGATGAAATTGGAAAGGAAGATTTAGGGTCGATGAACGCACTAGGTTTCCACGTTCCAGGCCGTTTTGATAAGATTTTGCCTGTTGATCATTGCTATTTGCAACCGGATCCTTCGAATGCTATTCGCAACGGAGTACGCGATTTTGCAGACGCAAATGGTATCTCCTATTATGAATTGAAAAACCAGCAGGAAGGCGCCTTGCGGAATTTGATCATCCGAAACACGGTTACCGACGAATGGATGGTGACAGTGCAGTTCGCCTATGCCACAGAGGATGAAATCAAACGGGTGATGGATTATTTGAAATCTACTTTTCCGATGATTACCTCATTGAATTATGTGGTAAACCAAAAAGGTAACGACACCTTCCATGATTTAGAAGTCGTTTGTTACCATGGTAAGCCTTTCATGGTGGAAACGATGGAGGATTTGAAGTTCCAAATAGGCCCCAAATCCTTTTTCCAAACTAACGCCAAACAAGCCCTTAAACTCTACCAATTAGTTCGTCAATACGCTGATTTACAAGGCAATGAGGTGGTGTATGACCTATATACTGGAACGGGAACAATTGGCCTATTTTTAGCTAAGTACGCTTCCAAAGTAGTTGGACTAGAATACGTAGAAATGGCTGTGGAAGATGCACGAATCAACGCAGAACTAAATGGTATTAAAAATGCCACCTTCTTCGCTGGAGATATGAAAAAAGTCTTGACGGAAGAATTCATCGCTATCCACGGAGCACCTGACGTGATTATCACGGATCCTCCTCGCGCGGGAATGGACCTTGATGTAGTCAACCAAATTCTAGCCGTAAAGCCGAAGAAGATTGTGTATGTTAGCTGCAACCCAGCAACGCAGGCACGTGATCTAGCCCTATTGGATGTGGCTTACGAGGTGGATGTCGTTCATCCGGTGGATATGTTCCCTCAGACGCACCATGTGGAGAATATTGTTCGGTTGAAACTTAAAGTTTAGAGTAGAGATAAGAGAGTATAGAGTAGAGATAAAATAAAAAATATACAAAAAAAGGGGCCTTTAAGCCCCTTTTTTGTTACAATACCTCTTCTCTCTACTCTCTACTCTCTACTCTATACTCTATACTCTCTAAAATGGCGTATTCAACGGATCATAATCCTCCGGCGGCAAGTTCATCTTACTCCCTTTAAATACCGCGTCAGAACTCGATTCGAAAGCCGAAGTTTGATCCCCTAGGGCACTTAAATCAAAGTTTCCACCTTCATTATTAGAGAAAGGTTGGAAGTCTAGGTCACAATATTTCGTGAACTTACCGATGAATTTCAGCCAGACACTGTCGAGAGATCCGGAACGGTTTTTGGCCATAATAATCTCTCCCATTCCTGTAATCGAGTTTCCTTGGTCATCTGCCGTAATACCGTAGTATTCAGGACGGTAGATAAACATTACCTGATCGGCATCTTGCTCAATGGCTCCAGATTCACGAAGGTCAGAAAGTTGAGGTTTCTTATTCCCGCCTCGTGTTTCAGTAGAACGATTTAATTGAGAAAGTGCGATCACTGGCACATCTAATTCTTTGGCTAATTGCTTTAAGGCACGGGAAATTTGGGCAATTTCTTGTTCCCGATTACCGCTGGCTCCTTTTCCTGAACTATCCCCTGTCATTAACTGCAAGTAGTCGATGACGATGAGGTCGATGCCTTTTTGGGCTTTTAAACGACGACATTTCGCTCTTAATTCTAGAATTGATAAAGCGGGGGTGTCATCGATAAACATATTTGCTTCGAAAAGCTTATTGATCTTCGTATGTAATTGCTGCCATTCGTGTGGTTCTAACTTTCCTTTACGGATTTTCTCTGCTTCAATTTCTGCTTCAGCTGAAATAATACGATTTACGAGCTGTACGGCACTCATCTCTAGCGAGAATAGCGCAACAGAGTGACCAAAATCTACCGCCGCATTTCTACATGCAGACACGACAAAAGCCGTTTTACCCATACCTGGACGTGCCGCGATGATGATAAGTTCCTGTCTTTGCCAGCCGGAAGTCAAGCGATCTAAATCAGTAAACCCAGATGGAATACCTGTCAAACCACTTTTTTGCAATTGTTTCTTTTCTAATTCATCGACCGCTTTCTTCAAAATATCCGACATGCTTTCGTAGTTCTTACGAATGTTGGATTCAGCGATGGTGAAAAGTTCCTGCTCCATCTTATCTAACAGATGAAATACATCCGAAGTATCTTCATACGATAAACGTTGGATTTCGGAGGATATTTGGATGAGCTGGCGCTTTAAATATTGCTCGATGATGATTCTGGCGTGGAATTCAACGTTTGAAGTTGAACTTACGCGAGAGGTTAATTGAGCTAAATAACTGGTGCCGCCTGCTTTTTCTAGCGAACCATTTTGCTTTAAAAAATTGTTAACCGTCAATAAATCGACCGGTTGAGATGCCTGAAATAGCCCTTGAATGGCTTCGAAAATCAATTGGTGGCCTTCTTTGTAAAATGAGGCAGGCCTTAATAATTCGATTACGTTAGCTAAAGGCTCTTTTTCTAACATTAAGGCACCTAACAACGCTTCCTCTAAGTCAACGGCCTGTGGAGGTAATTTTCCAAGTCCTAAATCGCTTAAACGAGTAGGACCTGCTTGAGAACGAATTCCGGCAGCTGACTGATTTCCTTTTTTGTAAATGGATGAAGGGGTGTTAGATTCCATACCACAATTTTACGTTAAATTTTCAAAATTATCTTATTCTCGAAGGTATTAAATTTCAAGAATTTCTTATTTTTACCTCTGTACGATTTAAACCCATTTTTACTTGTTAGAAAAAATAATTTCCCTCTCAGAGGTCTCTCTAATCGACTTTTTAGGCGTAGCGAATGTCAATATCAATTTATTGATTCATGCCTTTCCCCAATCAAAAATCATCGCTCGAGGCGAGCAATTAACGGTTCGTGGTTCCAATGATCAAATTGCCTTGGTGGAAGCCATCGTTAACTCCTGCATTGCGCATTTAGAGAAGCACCATACCCTGTCCGAAAAACATATGCAGGCTTATATTGATGCGGTGTTAAATCCGACCGGCGAGGAAAAAGAGCAACCTTGGGTGGAGGATAAAGACGTGCTTCTTTTTGGCAATAAAGGTATCGTAATTAAGGCCAAAACACCTAATCAACGTAAACTAGTCGACGCAGCCACTGAGAATGACATCGTCTTTGCCATCGGTCCAGCAGGAACAGGAAAAACGTATACGGCGGTGGCTTTAGCGGTAAAAGCGTTAAAGAACAAGGAGGTTAAGAAAATTATCATCACGCGTCCTGCTGTGGAAGCAGGTGAAAATCTAGGTTTCTTACCTGGAGATTTGAAGGAAAAAATTGATCCCTATTTACGTCCTATTTATGATGCGTTGGATGACATGATTCCAGCGGAGAAATTGAAATTCTATTTAGAAAATCGAACGATTGAAATTGCACCATTGGCCTACATGCGTGGTCGTACCCTAAATAAAGCGTTTATTCTTCTTGATGAAGCCCAAAACACTACCTCCATGCAAATGAAGATGTTTTTGACGCGTATGGGTATTCAATCGAAGACGATTATTACAGGTGATAAATCTCAAGTTGACTTACCTAAGAACCAAACATCTGGTTTAGGAGAAGCAGAACGTATCCTTTCAGGAATCAATGGGATTGCGTTTGTGGAATTAGATGGATCCGATGTGGTTCGTCACCGATTAGTGCGAAAAATCATCGAGGCGTATGGAAAGCAGGATAAATAAGATTATTCAGGCAATCAGCCAGGAAGAAATTGATCAAGTTTTCGCCATTCGGACAGAGGTTTTTGTCAAAGAGCAAAAGTGCCTTCCCTCCGAGGAATTTGATGAATTAGACGCAGTAGCGAATCATTATCTTTTATTAGATAATGATATCCCAGTCGCAACTGGACGTTACCGAAAAACCGAAAAAGGTATTAAAGTGGAGCGCATTGCCACTTTAGAAACAGCAAGAGGCAAAGGTTATGCCGCTTTAGTGGTGAACCATATCATTGCTGAAGCCACAACCGCTTATCCTGATTGCAATTATTTCTATCTGCACGCACAGGTTTCAGTAATGCCGCTTTATGCCTCTTTAGGCTTTGTACCCTATGGTGGGAGGTTTGTTGAGGCGGATATTGAGCATCAAGCGATGGATTTAAATCACAAAGAGCAAAGCAAAAAGAACAAAGATGGAATCGCCTGAGGCGATATATTTCATAAATACTAATAAAAAAGGGGCTCTAGGGCCCCTTTTTTAACAAACTTTGAACTTTGTTCTTTGTTCTTTGTGCTTTTAAAAGTAGCGAAGCTACTTAGAATGGTAAATCATCCCCACTTTCCGCCGCTAATGGAGGGAATTGGTATCCACCCGCTGCTGGTGTAGGCTCCACTCCTGCTGGAATAGATCCAGTACGATCTAAACGATAGGCACGGATTTCCGTATACCAACGCTCGTTGTATTCTCTTGATTCTACGTTAAATTGAACTTTCACGATTTCACCCTCTTGAACTGGCGTTAAATCTTGTGTTTTATCTCCCCAAACCGACATACAAACCTTCTTAGGGTATTGATCTTGTGTTTCGATCACGAATTCTTGCTTGATCCAGTTGGTGCCATTTTTACCTGTTCCTGTAACCTCAGGTAATTTCTTGATTAATTTTCCGCTTATTTCTAAAGCCATTTTACTGATATTTTTGAGTTCTGTAATTGTTGGCAAGTAAGTAAATAATTGGTAATTTTACTAACCGTTTTTGGCGATGTGGTGAAATTGGTAGACACGCTACCTTGAGGTGGTAGTGCCGTTAAGGTTTGGGAGTTCGAATCTCCCC
>JBJOIV010000007.1:0-40135 GCA_046046955.1 Bacteroidota bacterium
GATTTAGCATTCGTTGCGGATTGGGAAAAAGATCAAATGACTGATGCTGATGCAGTTTACCAAGTAGCTGGTATCCGTTCTCAGAAATATGAGATCCAAAAGAACAACCCGAACGGTGATCAATCAAATGACTACGTATTCTTACGTTTAGCTGACGTTATCTTAATGCGTGCTGAAGCTGCTTTCCGTTTAGGAAACACAGCTCAAGCGTTAACAGATATCAACGCGATCCGTACTCGTTCAGGTGTTGCTCCATTAACTGCGGTTACTGCTGACGATATCTTAGCTGAGCGTGGACGTGAGTTAGCTTGGGAAGGATGGAGACGTAACGACTTAATTCGTTTCGGTAAGTTCTCTGTAGAGCGTAAGTTCATGAAGGTTACAGACAAGACGCGTGAATTGTTCCCAATTCCACAACCACGTCGTGATGCTAACCCATTATTGACTCAAAACCCAGGATATTAATCTGTAGGTTTTTGATAGAAAGGCAGAACCATTTGGTTCTGCCTTTTTGTTTTATATGCCCCTAGTATTTTGTAATTTTGTGACGCAAAAAATCACGCTTTTAGGATGAAAAATTTCAGTTTAATCACCCTTCTTTCCATCGCTTTATTTTCTTGTTCTCAGAAAGAGGATACCCTTTTCGAAGAGTTGCCTGCTGAACAAACTGGTATCGATTTTGTGAACCGTAGTTTGGAGAAAAAAGAGTTCAATATCTTCAATTACCGCAACTTCTATAATGGTGGAGGTGTGGCTATCGGTGATGTGAATAATGATGGTCTATCGGATCTATTTGTGACTTCTAATTTCGAAGACAATAAATTGTATTTGAATAAGGGGGCTATGAAGTTTGAGGATATTACGGTGAAGTCTGGGATTGTGGGAAAGAAGTTCTGGTCGACTGGGGTGACTTTTGCTGATGTGAATGGGGATGGTTTGATGGACATCTATGTATGTAATTCGGGATCACGTGATCAACGGGGTAACCAGTTGTACATCAATCAAGGAATCAAGGGAGGCGTTCCTATGTTTAAGGATCAAGCTAAAGAAGCTGGTCTCGAAGATGGTGGATTTTCTACGCATGCGGCCTTTTTTGACTATGATCGCGATGGCGATTTAGATATGTATTTATTGAATAATAGTTTCACCCCGATTGATAAGTTAGGGTACACGAATTTGAGGGAGGAGCGGGATAAGTTAGGCGGTGATAAACTGTTTAGAAATGATAGTAAAGATGGAAAGGAACTTCATTTTACCGATGTGTCGGAATCGGCGGGTATTTATGGAAGTTTGATTGGTTTTGGTTTAGGAATTACGATAGGCGATGTCAATAATGACAACTGGCCTGATATTTATATTTCGAATGACTTCTATGAGCGTGATTACTTATACATCAATCAGCATGATGGTACGTTCAAGGAGGATTTAGAGAATGAAATGCCGCATATTTCGTTGAGCTCGATGGGAGCTGATATGGCGGATTTGAATGATGACGGTTATATGGACATCTTCGTGACGGATATGTTACCGGGAGATGATCGTCGCTTGAAGACTACCTCTGTTTTCGAGGGATATAACCTAGTGGAGTTGAAGAAAAAGCGTGGTTTTTGGCATCAATACATGCGAAATAACCTGCAATTAAATAATGGCGATGGGACGTTCTCTGAGGTAGGTCAATTAGCGGGTGTTCATTCAACAGACTGGAGCTGGGGAGCCTTGATTTTCGACATGGATAATGACGGGAAGAAGGATATTTTCGTGGCGAATGGTATTGCCAAAGATCTAACAGATCAAGATTTCGTCGATTTCTTAGGCGATCGCAACACGATGCAGCAGATGTTAGATGGAAAGAAATTTGACTATAAAGAGTTTACAGACAAGATCTCGTCTGTGCCTATACCGAATTATGCCTACAAAAACGAGGGAGATTTGAAGTTCTCGAATCAAGTAAAAGCTTGGGGATTAGAAGGTCCTGGTTTCTCGAATGGTTCAGCTTATGGCGATTTAGACAATGATGGGGATTTAGATTTAGTCGTGAATAATGTGAACTCACCTTTGTCAGTTTATAAAAACAAGACGAATGAGAAGTTAAAGAACCATTATTTAACAGTGCACTTAAAAGGAACGGATCGCAACTTGAATGGTATTGGTGCGCGCGTAACCGTTTATCAGAAAGGTGGATTCAAAGTCTTGCAACAGATGCCTAACCGGGGTTTCCAGTCGTCGAGTGATCACCAGATGGTGTTTGGTTTAGGAGCGAACGGAGCGATTGACTCTGTACAAGTTTTATGGCCAAACGATAAAATCGAAACGATTAAATCAGTGAAGTCAGATCAGACAATTACCTTGAAGCAAGAGAATGCGAAGGAGATCTTCCACTTCTTTGAGGCGAAACAAACGCCAATCTTTGCAGATGTGACGTCTGGTTTATTAGATTATCTACACGTCGAAAGTATGTTTAACGACTACGATCGCGATGTGTTATTAAAGCAAAAGTATTCAACTCAAGGTCCGGCGCTAGCAGTGGGGGATGTGAATGGCGATGGCCTAGAGGATATTTATTTAGGGGGTGCAGCGGGTCAAATCAAGCAATTATTTGTCCAAAAACCGGGAGGCAAATTCGTTAATTCTCCACAACCTGATTTTAGTTTAGATCAAACTACAGAAAATACGGATGCGATTTTCTTCGATGCGGATAAAGATGGTGACCTGGATTTATTCGTCGTTACGGGTAGTAATGAGTTTGCAGAGAATGCACCTGAATTACATGATTTATTGTACTTGAATGATGGTAAAGGAAATCTGAAACGCGATGTCCGGTTCCCGATGATCTATGAGAATGGATCGAGTGTTTCGGCAGCGGATTACGATAAGGATGGCGACATCGATTTATTCGTGGGAACGCGAATGGTGAATGCTAAATATGGCCAAAGCGCGCAAAGTAATCTATTTATCAACGACGGAACCGGTGGATTTAAGAACCAATCGAAACGCTACATGCCACAGGTGACTGACTTAGGGATGGTCACCGATTCAGAGTGGTCTGATATCAATGGGGATGGATATGTGGATTTAGTAGTGACGCAAGATTGGGGTCCAGTAGTCGTGTTTAAAAACGAGAGAGGTAGAAAATTGACGAAGCAGGAGCCGGTGGCTGGGTCAGAAGGTCTTTGGGCTTGTGCGAAACCAGCAGATATTGATGGCGATGGGGATGTGGATTTTGTGTTAGGAAATTTTGGCCTAAATTCTAAAATAAAAGCATCTGTGGAGGCTCCAGCCTATTTACACACGGGTGATTTCGATAAGAATGGGGTGGTAGAACAAATTATCTCTTGCGTAACGGAGGATGGGAATACCTATCCAATGGTGTTAAAAGGCGAGATGCAGCGTGCGCTTCCGATGATTAAGAAAAAGTTTATCAAATACAAAGATTATGCAAATAAGACGGTAGAGGAATTATTCACGGATGAGCAGCGAGAAGGAGCCACTGTGAGACAAATTCAAACGACGTCCTCTTCTTTCATGATCAACGATGGCAAAGGGAATTTCACTTTCCAAGCCCTCCCTTATCAGGCCCAGTTTTCGCCTATTCGCGCGATTCAAACAGGGGACTTCAATAAGGATGGCAAACTCGATATTTTATTAGCGGGTAATTTCTTCGATTCACTTCCAGAATGGGGGCGTTTCGATGCGAATTATGGCCTTCTTTTAGAGGGACAAGGAAAAGGTAAATTCGCCGTGAAATTATCGAAGCAAACCGGATTTAAAACCCTCGGCCAAGTACGTAATATGGCACTCGTAAAAGGAGGAAAGTCGACTTACGTGGTTTTGGCCAAAAATGATGAAAAAGCCCAAGTATTTAAATTTTAAAACAATGCGTACCCAAAATTATCTATTCACACTCTTATTTTCTGTAGCTCTTTTTGCCTGCAACTCAGGCGATGATGTAGTGCTTTTCGAAAAATTAGATGCCGAAAAGACACACATTGATTTTGCCAATAATATTACCGAAACCAAGGATTTCAATATCTTGGATTACCTCTATTTCTATAATGGTGGTGGGGTTTCTGCGGGAGACATCAACAATGATGGTTTAGTAGATTTATTTTTTGTTTCGAATCAAGGCAAGAACAAGTTGTACTTGAACAAAGGGGAGATGCAATTTGAAGATATCTCTGTAAAGGCTGGAATTGAAGGCTTCTCCGACTGGAAAACCGGTGTGACGATGGCCGATGTAAATGCGGATGGTTTCTTAGATATCTATGTGTGTGCGGTAGGAAACTACAAAGGTCTAGAGGGTTCGAACGAATTGTATATTAACAATGGGGACAATACGTTCACGGAGAAGTCGAACGAATATGGTTTAGACTTCACCGGTTTCTCCACGCAAGCGGCTTTCTTCGATTACGATAAAGATGGTGATTTAGATTGCTATCTATTGAATCATGCCGTGCACAACACGCGTTCGTATGACCGAGTTAACACGCGCTCGTTAAAGGACAATGAGGCGGGTGATTATTTATACCGCAATGACAATGGGAAGTTTGTCGATATCTCCAAAGAGTCCGGCATTTACCAAGCGGCCATGGGCTATGGTCTAGGTATTTCGGTGGCGGACATTAATAACGACGGTTGGTTAGACATCTACGTGAGCAATGACTTCCACGAGGATGATTATTATTATATCAACCAAAAAGACGGTACCTACAAAGAGGGAATTCGGGATCACTTCAAGCACTTAAGTCGCTTCTCGATGGGCTCAGATGTGGCTGATATTAATAACGATGGATTCCAAGATGTGATGACCTTGGATATGTATCCAGATGAAGAGAAAGTGGAGAAATCGTCGGTGGGTGAGGATCCTTTGGACATCTACATGTACAAATTACAGTTCGGTTATTTCAATCAATACTCAAGAAACTGCCTTCAGTTGAATATGGGTGGCCAAAAATTCTCTGATATCGCTGCTTCTTCCGGAGTTGCCGCGACCGACTGGAGCTGGAGCACCTTGATGAATGATTACGATGGGGATGGAATTAAAGACATCTTCGTTTCGAATGGTATTTTACGTCGTCCGAACGACTTAGATTATTTGAAATTCGTGATCGGCGATTCACTGCATTATGGCTTGCCTACCTCAGAGAAATTAGACCAACAGGCGATTGATTTAATGCCCGATGGCCGGGTACACAATTACATTTTCAAAGGGGCAAAAGATTTACGCTTTGTAGACAAGTCTTTGAAATGGGGATTTGAAGATAAGGGAGTATCGAACGGTTCGACCTATGCGGATTTAGATAACGACGGGGACCTAGACTTAGTGACGAATAACTTGAACGAGAAAGCGGGTGTTTACCAAAACAATAGCCGTCAATTATTAAAGCACAACTTCGTTAAAATCAAATTCAAAGGGGATGGCGGTAATACGTTTGGTATAGGAGCCAAGGTCATCTTGAAAACAAAAGACGGACAGCAATTACAGCAAATGATGCCGACACGTGGCTTCATGAGTTCGGTGGAGCCTACTTTGCTTTTCGGAATTGGAGATTTACAGCAGGTGGATGAGATGCTAGTGATTTGGGAAAATGAGAAGATGCAAATCGTGAAAAACCCAAAGATCAATACCACACTCACGATGGAGCAGAAGAATGCGAACGTGAATGTGAAAGATTATCAATTCTTCGCACCAGTGAAGCCTCTTTTTGAGGAGGTGACAGCGGGTGTAAGCTTCCCTTATCAGCACCAGGAAAATGTCTATTTCGACTTCAACCGGGAATTGTTAATCCCTTTCAAAGTATCCATCGAAGGGCCTAAAATGGCCATTGGAGATGTGAATGGCGATGGATTAGAAGATGTGTACGTAGGAGGCGCGAAGTACCAGGCTGGACAATTATTATTGCAGAAAGGGGCTGGATTTGTGGTATCCAATCAGCCGGTGTTTAAAGCAGATTCCTTGTACGAGGATGTGGATGCCTTATTCTTCGATGCGGATGGTGACAAAGATTTAGACCTGTATGTGGTGACTGGTGGAAATGAATTTTATGACCAAATGCCTGAGCAATTCGATCGTCTGTATACAAATGACGGGAAAGGTAATTTCACTAGAGCATTGAATGCTTTACCTCCGATGTATGATAATAAATCAGTGGTTCGACCATGTGATATTGACCGAGATGGAGATACCGATCTTTTCGTAGGTGGCCGTGTAGTCGGATATTCCTATGGTGCATCACCTCGTTCCTATCTGTTAGTGAACGATGGCAAAGGGCACTTTGCAGATAAGACAGTGGCTTTAGCTCCGGAATTGCGTGAGGCGGGGATGTTGACGGAGGCGATTTGGATAGATATTGATCAAGATGGAGATGCGGATTTAACACTGGTGGGTGATTGGATGCCAATCAAAACCTTTGAAAATAACAAAGGCAAATTCAAGCTGGTTGAAAATGGGTTAGAGGAAAAGACCGGTTTCTGGTCCGGAATTACGGCGGCGGATTTTGACAAAGATGGAGACATGGACTTCATCGTAGGAAATTTAGGGACGAACACGAAGCTGCGCAAAGAACTAGGTGGTCAATTGCGTATGCAGATTAAGGATATCGATAAAAACGATACGAAAGAGCACATTGTTTCCTATAACCGCGGCGATGATTGGTTCCCAATCAACAGTAAGGATGAGATGGGAAAACAGATTCCGAGCGTCATCAATAAGAAGTATACGGCTTACCATATGTTCGCGGGCAAGACGGTAGAGGAAATTTTTGGCGATAAGGAATTAGAGGGGGCAGATGAGAAACGGGTGAATACGTTTGAGTCCGTTTACTTGGAAAACCAAGGAAACAAAACCTTTAAAATGGTCCCACTTCCTGCTTTAGCACAAGTATCTAAAATTATGGTCTTGCGCACAGAGGACGTCGATAAAGACGGAAACTTGGATGTGATCGTAGGAGGAAACTTCAACGGTGCATCGATGTACCAGGCGCGTTATGATGCCTTCTTTGGCCTTATTCTAAAAGGAAATGGAAAAGGCGGATTTAATCCATTAATTCCGACGGATACAGGATTGATGCTTGAGGGTGACATTCGCGATATAAAGCAGGTGAAAACGACAGCTGGAATTTTGTACCTAGTGGCTCGAAATAACGATAAACTGCAGGTATTTAAGAAATTATAGGATGCGGACACTGCTGGCTCTTGCCCTCTTCACGGTATTCTCCTATGAGTTTCCTAGTTGCTCGAACAAAGCGGCGGAAGGGAAAGAGCTAGCAAAAACCTATTGCGCGTCTTGCCATATGCTTCCAGACCCGGCTATGTTGCCCCAAAATGTGTGGCAATACAGCACCCTTCCTTACATGGGCATCATGATGGGAGTGGACAAGGAGATCGGGATGCTGGAGAAGCCGCTTTCAGATTATACTATTTTAGGGCCAGGATCACAGATGATTCCTGATGAAGATTGGGAGAAAATCAAGGCCTATTATCTGGAGGAGTCACCTAAGACCTTAGTAATGCCAGCCTATCAGCCATTAGCTAAGCAAACGATTTTTGAGGCAGAACCTATCGTAGCCACCTTACCCGGGACCACTTTACCTAATATGACGGCCGTTCGAATTGATTCACGCCATAAGCAAATTATTGCGGGTGATCAGTCGAATCGGGTGATTTGGAAATGGGATCTTGCAGGAAAATTACTCGAAACGAAGACGAATCAGGATGCTCTGACAGATATTACCGCTTCAGGTTCTGAGACATTATATACCTTCATCGGGACGACGACTCAGGCCAATCCAGATGTGAATGGCTTTGTGAGCAATGCGGCTACCGGGAAAAAGGTCATTCAAGGTTTGAATCGACCTATCAGCCTTGTCTCTGCGAATTTAGATGGGGAGCCAGGGGATGAATTAATTAGTTCTGAGTTTGGATTTAAGGTAGGCGGGATGTCAGTGTGGAAGCTCAAGAATGGGGCCTATCAAAATCAAGTATTAAATCCTCAAACCGGTGCAACGAAGTCCATCGTGCGCGATTTTACGGGGGACGAGAAACCCGATATTTTGGCACTTTTTGCGCAGGGGGACGAACGGATTTTACTCTATGAGAATCAGGGTGGTATGAAGTTTAAAGAGAAGCAGCTGTTGCGATTCCCTTCTATTTATGGATCCTCGTCCTTTGATATCGCGGATATCGATGGAGATAAAGACTTCGATATTGTGTATTCCGCTGGAGATAATGCCGATTTTACAACCGTCTTGAAACCCTACCACGGGGTGTATGTTTTTGAAAATACGGGTGCGCTGAAATTCAAGCAAAAAGCCTTTTTCTCTCAAAATGGTGCGACTAAAGTCATGCCCGCTGACTTTGATGGCGATGGCGATCCCGATTTAATTTCGATTGCTTTATTCCCTGACGTGGCGGCTAGACCTGGCGAGGGAGCCATGTATTTTGAAAACAAAAAGGGGACTTTTGTCCCGATGACTTTACCGATTGAACATTTAGGTCGCTGGTCTGTGATGGACATTGCGGATCTAGATGGGGATGGAGATTTAGATGTGGCGCTGGGTTCGCACGCGGTAGCGAAATTCCCACAAGGAGGATTCGATCCAAAATGGAAGCAGGCAAAAGGTCTGCTCATTTTACGAAATAAAACCAAATGAAATTAGGCCTAAGAGTATTGATTTTACTGCTACTATGTGGCTCGATCGCGCATGCGCAACGCAGAGGCTATGTCATTTTCTCAGGGAAGATTATTGATGTGGAAAATAAGGCACCTATTGCGGGGGCGTCTGTGTTTTTCTCCGGCTCTTCTGCAGGAGGAACGACCGATACTTTGGGTCAATTTACGGTAACTATCGCGGCACGTTCTTATCAAGTAATCGCCCGAAGTCTAGGCTATAAATTCAAGACATTTAAACTCGATCTCTCTAAAAATACCCAAACAACGATTGAATTAGAGCGCGCCGAGCAATTATTAGGCGAGGTGGTTATCACGGCTGAAAAGGCAGATGCGAACGTGAATCGGGCGATGATGGGGGTAGAGAAGATGTCGTCGAAGACCTTGAAAAAACTCCCTACGTTGATGGGAGAGGCGGATGTGATTCGCAGTATTTTGTTGCTTCCTGGTGTTTCGACGGTAGGTGAAGGTGCCTCAGGATTTAACGTGCGTGGGGGTAATGTGGATCAAAATCTCGTTTTATTAGACGGCGTTCCTTTGTTTAACACCTCCCATTTGTTTGGATTTTTCACCGGATTTAATGCCGATATGGTGCAGGATTTGAGCCTATACAAAGGAGGGATTCCGTCGATGTATGGCGGTCGCGCCTCTTCGGTTTTAGATGTGCGGGTGAAGGAAGGTGATTTCGAGAAGTGGTCATTGCAAGGCGGTGTGGGTCCTATTTCATCTCGGATTTTAGTAGATGGGCCGCTAGTGAAAGGAAAGACCTCGTTGATCGTGGGTGCCCGCGGATCGATTTCGGATTTCTACATGCAGTATTTTCCTAATCCAAGTTTAGCGAAGAGTAAGGCGGATTTCTATGATGTGAACTTTAAATTGACGCACCGTTTTGGGAAGAACCAACGCATCTCTTTGTCGGGTTATGCGAGTAATGATGGATTCAAATTTGCCCAGGATACCTTGTATTCTTGGAATACGAAGGCTTTAAGTTTTAAGCATAATGCCTTAATCAAGGGCGACATATCTCATAATTTTACCGCCTTTTATAGTGATTATACCTATGGTATTGAAGGCCAAAAACAAGGTTTAGAATTCCTTTGGAAACCATCCATCATTCAAACTTCCATTAAAGAAGAGTTAAGTAAAGATTTAGGATCCTATGGTCGATTAGATCTAGGGGCGGAAGTTTCAGCTTTCACGAATGATGCGGGTAGCTTTTTGCCTAATTCGAGCAGTTCGAAAATCGACAAATTCCCCATGTCCACGGAACATACGCGGGAAATGGCGGCCTATGTAGGTCATAGTTTGCCTTTAGGTAAAAAACTGAGTTTGGATTATGGCTTACGTTATGCCTCGTATCAATTACTAGGGCCAGGGGATTTCTACCAATATAAGCTAGGTACACCGCGCGAGATCAATACGATTACGGATACCTTGAGCGCCGCTTCGAATGAAGTGGTAGCGACCTACGGTGGCTTCGAACCTAGATTATCGTTAGCAATCAAATTAGATACAAGTTTCTCCATCAAAATTGGTTTCAACCGGATGCAACAATTCCGCCATTTATTGTCGAATACGATGGCCGTTTCGCCGTCGGATATTTGGAAGAATTCGAATCAACAGATTCCCCCTCAAATCGCTGATCAATATTCGATTGGCTTTTTCAAGAACTTCACAAACGCCTCGAATGCGGTGTTCGAAACCTCCGCGGAATTCTACTACAAGAACCTGAACAACGTGGTCGATTACGTGGATGGAGCGCAATTATATTTGAATCCCACGGTGGAGACCCAATTATTAGTGGGTAAAGGCTTAGCTTATGGCGCGGAATTCTTCTTAAAAAAGTCGCGCGGAAAACGTCTAACGGGATGGATTTCCTATACCTATGCTCGGACGTTTAGGACGATTCAGGCGAATGAAAATCAGAAGGAGGCGAACTTTGGTATTCAGTTCCCAGCGAATTTTGATACGCCACACACCTTTAAGTTTGTGTTGAATAACCGCTGGACAAACCGCATTTCGTTCAATGCGAATTTCACCTATACGACCGGTCGCCCGATCACCTATCCGAATGGTCGTTACAAGATCTATTCGTTTAACGATCTGTATGATTATGCCGTAGCGACGGGGATTTTCCCTCGACCAGGTTTGGCACAATCTTCTTATACCTACAATGGAACGACCTACACGTTTTTACAGCCTAAAGAAATCAAGGAATTACTCGATGGCTATTCCTCCGCCTCCTTTACCTTGCGTAATGCCGAGCGAATTCCAGATTACATCCGTTTAGACGTGGGCATTACTATCGACCCTAAGCCAGGCAAGCGCTGGCAAGGAAGTTGGAATTTCTCCATCTATAATTTATTAGGCCGCCAAAACGCGTACTCTGTCTATTTCCGTTCTTCTAGCGGAGATATAAATCAAGCTAAAACCTACCAATTGTCGGTTTTAGGAGCGGCAATCCCTTCGATCACCTATAACTTCAAATTCTAATGAGACACTTACTACTTCTTTTTTGTGCCTTGTTTCTTTTGAGTTCTTGCGAGACGGAGATCGAGGATTTTCAAACCCAAAACCTGAGTTCAGCCATCGTTGTCTACGGTGAAATCTCCAATGTGGATGGACCCTATAATGTTCGTTTAAATTACGTGAGTGCCTACTCGCCTTATGATGCTACCCAGTTTACGGGTCAGCCTATTACGGATGCGAATGTGCGCATTGTCGACGGAAATGGAAAGGAGACAGCCTATTATGAAAAGAGCAAAGGCTACTACTTAAGCCCTGCTGGATTTAAAGGGGAAGTAGGCCAAAAATACAAATTGCGCATCAAGCTTCTCGATGGGAAAACAATAGAGTCGAACTTTCAGACGATCACCGCATCTCCCACACTCGCGGAATTCACTTATTCATTTAAAGATGCGGCAAAGGTGGAGAATATGCGTTTCCCTTTAACGGCTAGCATCAAAGATCCGAAAGCGACCGAGGATTATTATTTTGTAAAGCGACAGGATTTCCGTCAATTCTTATTGACCTGTCCGCCGCCACCAGCACCACCGGCACCCGTGCCACCTTGTAATTGTGTGTGCTGGCAGGCACCCTTAAATACCACGCCTTACCTCTTAGATGATTTTCTATTAAGCGGAAAGAACTTGTCGTTGGATTTAGGCCAGCTTCCTTATGAAGATTTTACCGATTGGGTAGTCCAGCTAGATGTCTATTCTATCTCGAAAGAGGCTCATACCTATTGGAAAAGGTTAGAGGATCAACGTAAGTTGAGCGGAGGCATTTTCGATAAAGTTCCTGCCCAAATCATAGGGAATCTAAAATGCACCAACGAGCCATCACAGGAGGTTTTAGGCTTTTTTATGGTGGGAGGATTAACGCAAAAACGCCTACAAGTGGACCGTTTTAACGGTATTCCGACGGAGGCTTACCAAAAACTATTGTTCTACGTAGACTTCAATAATATTCGCTACAAAGACATCCCACTTTGGAATTGCAAAGACGCCGCATTTATCAAATATAACCTCGGATATTCCTTGCCTCCATTATAAATATAGTATGCTTGCATAATAGTTTTTTTCTCTGCAAATTTGTTACAACCTAAACGTTATAACCATGGCAAAAGAATACGACCGTCGCAACCTAGACTTTATTTTAAAAGAGGTTTTTGATACTGCTTCCCTGTGTAACTATCCTCGTTACGCGGATTATACACCCGATATGTTTGATATGGTATTGGATTCAGCTGATGCCATTGCCGAAAAATATTTACGTCCCATCTATGTAGATTCAGATCGCAAAGCGGCTGAATTAGTGGATGGAGTCGTGCACGTTCACCCAGGTATTGAGCCCTATATCAAAGAGATGGGCGAGTCGGGAATGATCGGTTGCACATTTGATATTGAACACGGAGGTCAGCAAGTACCTTCAATGATCGGTGGAGCACACGAATTTATTCGCGGTGCAGCGCATAATTCAGCCGTGATGTTTACAGGTTTGTCTCACGGAGCTGCGCATTTGATTGCTTCTTTTGGTTCCAAAGAATTAGCGGACACCTATGTTCCCAATATGCTTTCGGGCAAGTGGACAGGCACCATGTGTTTAACCGAGCCACAGGCGGGAAGTTCCTTGAATGATGCGTCTACTTCGGCGAAGGATTTAGGGGATGGAACCTATGCCATTAAAGGTCAAAAAATATTCATTTCAGGAGGGGATAATCACTTCTCAGAAAATATCATTCACTTGGTTTTAGCTCGTTTAGAGGGCGCTCCGGCTGGTACGAAGGGGATTTCCCTTTTCGTTGTACCTAAAAAGCGCATCGAAAATGGCACTTTAGTGAATAACGAAGTGGTTTCTTTAGGCGTCTATCATAAGATGGGCCAAAAAGCCACACCCGCTCTTCACCTCTCTTTTGGAGATAAAGGCAATTCAATTGGCTACCTAGTAGGCGAACCGAACAAAGGCTTGTCATACATGTTCCAAATGATGAATGAAGCGCGTCTAGGCGTAGGAATGGGTGGTGCTTACATCGCATCGGCTGCCTACCACGCATCGAAACAATATGCAAACGAGCGTGCACAAGGTCGTTTATTAACGAACAAAGATCCAAACACGCCTCCTACCTTAATCAAGAATCACCCAGATGTGCAACGTATGTTGTACTTCCAAAAAGCTATCGTGGAAGGCTCCATGGGTCTTTTATTCCAATGCTTTATGTGGGATGACTTAGCGAAGAGCTTAGAGGGTGAAGAACAAAAAGAGGCTCAAATGATGCTTGACTTGATGACTACCGTAGCGAAAACCTATCCAGCTGAGATGGGAACACAGGCGGTTAATCAAGGCTTACAAGTATTAGGTGGTTATGGATACACCGAAGATTTCCCATTAGAGCAAATGGCACGTGACGTGCGGATTATGTCAATCTACGAAGGAACGACGGGTATTCACGGCTTAACTTTATTAGGTCGCGGTATTCCGGCGAATAATGGAGCGGCATTACAGACTTTGGGAAAATTAGTCTATGCTGACATCGCCGTGGCGAAAGGCCACGAAAGCATCGCTAAATATGCGGGGATGTTAGAGAAAGAATTAGAAAATTTAACGAAGGTGACGATGCACAAACTAGGCTTCGCGATGAAAGGCGAAATCGAAGTTTTCTTAGCAGATTCTACATTGTATATGGAATTGTTCGGTTTAATTACTGTCGCATGGCAGTGGTTAAAGCAAGGTCACGTAGCGGCAGCTGCCTTAGCGAAAGGTGGTTTGAGCGCAGAGGACGAAGCCTTCTACAAGGACAAGATTCATACGATGAAATTCTTCTACCATTACGAAGTACCTAAGGCTTTGGGCTTATCTACGCGTTTGATGGATGAGGAAGTTTTGACTATTTTTGATCACAAATAATATTTTATGTTTAAGAAACTGGTATTTATAGGGCTTACGGCCTTGATTTCAACGGCGGCGAACGCTCAAAGCAAGTATTCTGCTTACGAATTATTTCATCCTTTATGG
Organism: Bacteroidota bacterium; assembly: GCA_046046955.1. Lineage (GTDB taxonomy): Bacteria > Bacteroidota > Bacteroidia > Cytophagales > Spirosomataceae > Aquirufa. The sequence goes on from JBJOIV010000007.1 coordinate 14,180, forward strand.
AACTACGGACCTGTTTCCCCAGCGCGTTCTGCGGCGGGTGTTCCGGGACCAGGTTATTGGCAGAATTCAGCAGATTATAAGATTGCCGTTTCGTTAGATGATGTAGCGAATAAAATCACAGGCGATGTGGAGATTACGTATAAGAACAATTCTCCAGACAAATTGCCTTTCTTATGGTTGCAATTAGACCAAAACAGCTTCAATACACAATCTCGCGGAGGCAAAACTACGCCTATCTCGGGTGGTCGTTTTGGTAATTTAGCTTTCGAGGGTGGATATAAAATCGAGAGTGTAACGATCGATGGCAAGCCGGCGAATTTCATCGTGGAAGACACGCGTATGCAGATTCGTTTAGCGTCTCCATTAGCAGAAAAAGTAGGAACAGCGAAAATCAAAATCGCTTATTCCTTCACTTCTCCGGAGAATGCTTCGGACAGAATGGGAATCCAGCAAACGAAAAATGGCGCGATTTACACAGTGGCGCAGTGGTTCCCACGCGTTTGTGTGTACGATGACATCGAAGGATGGAACGTGTTACCTTATTTAGGGGCGGGTGAGTTCTATTTAGAATATGGCAATTTTGAATATTCCATTAATGCACCAGCGTCACATATTGTCGTAGGTTCAGGGGAATTATTGAATCCAACTGAAGTGTATACGGCTGATCAAGTGAAGAAATGGGCTGCAGCGGCTAACTCAGAAACTACGGTCGTGATTCGTTCAGCGGCTGAGGTGACTGACCCGGCTTCTCGTCCTTCAAAGGATCGTTTGACTTGGAAGTTTAAGTGCAACAATGCACGTGACGTGGCGTTTGCATCGTCTAAAGCTTTCATCTTAGATGCTTGCCGCATCAATTTGCCTAGTGGGAAAAAGTCAATGGCCGTTTCGGTTTATCCAGTGGAATCAGATGGCAAAGACGCTTGGGCTCGTTCTTCCGAATATGTAAAAGCATCGATTGAGCATTATTCGAACTGGTTATATGAGTATTCGTATCCAGTTGCGACTAACGTAGCAGGTATCGTTTCTGGAATGGAATATCCCGGTATTATTTTCTGCGGTTACAAAGACAAGACGGCTTCTTTATGGGGCGTGACGGACCACGAATTTGGCCATAACTGGTTCCCTATGATCGTGGGTTCGAATGAGCGTAAGTTTGCTTGGATGGACGAAGGATTTAATACTTTCATTAATTTCTATTCTACAGATGCATTCAATAAAGGAGAATACAAGAACCGCAAATTCGATATGCATACGATTGCTAAGTCGATGTTCCGCGAAACGGCAGATCCAATTATGTCGATTCCGGATGTGATCCAAACACGTAATTTAGGTTGGGAGGCGTATAACAAGCCAGGATTCGGTTTACGTATCCTACGTGAAAACATCTTAGGTGCGGATCGTTTTGATTATGCATTCAAGAATTATATCGCCAAATGGGCCTTCAAACACCCAACCCCGATGGACTTCTTCCGCGCAATGGAAGATGGTGCGGGTGAGGATTTAGGCTGGTTCTGGAGAGCTTGGTTCTATGAGCTTTGGAGACTTGATCAATCTGTGAAAGATGTGGATTATGTAGAGCAAGATCCTGCAAAAGGAGCCGTAATCACGATTGAAAACTTAGATAAGATGGCGATGCCAGCAGTCGTGGAAGTTGAATTAACAAGTGGTGAAAAAGAGCGCTTCACGTTCCCAGTAGAAATCTGGCAACGCGGTGCGACTTGGACATTCCGCACGTCGACGAAGCTTCCAATCAAATCCGTGGTAATAGATCCAGATCATTCTTTCCCGGATATGGATTCGAAGAATAATACCTGGAAGCCGCTGAGTGTGCGGTCGAGATAAGAAATGAAAAAGACTCTCAGAAATGAGAGTCTTTTTTTATGATAAAATCTATGAGACGTAGCTGAAAATTTATGATTTTTTTCAACTCAAGAATTGTTTCCTCATAAGTCGGTTCAATTAAATTTGAAGTATTTGTTTCTTTATTATTAGATTCAAAAAGATCAACTATTGGTACTTCAAGGATCTGAGAAATAATTAGCAGTGTCTCATACTTAATTTTAGTTTGCTGATTTTCGATTTTTGAATATGCTGTTTGAGATATTTCTAATCTGTTAGCAATATATTCTTGTGATATACCAAGTTTAGATCTGATTTTTCGGATTTGATCGCAAGGGTGTGTCATTTTATTAGTGGTTATTTAATCTAAATGTACGAAACCCATTTGTTTTAATTACTTAAGTTATAATGCTATAACTTATAATTTTTGGAGTATATAATTTTCATCTCATATTTGAAAAAAAACAAATATGAAAAATCCACTAATACTATTTATTTACCTGTTTTCAATCAGTTTGCTTTTTAGTTGTCAAGATGATTTAAGCGGAATAATTCCTCAAAATGAGCTAAAAGGTCAATTGGTCCAAATAGATAAAAAACCTAAAGGTATTGTTATCGATTTTAAATCTACTGAACAGATGATTCAGTTTTTATCTATTTTAGAAAAGGATAAATTATCCAAAACTGATTCTTTAATAGTGATTAGCATAAGCTCAAGTTCAATGAGTGATTCAATAAGGCAATTGTTATTTAAGCCTTATAATTATGAAAATAAAATACAATTGTTGGGCAATACAGATGATATGGAAATTTGTACTGATTGTATAAATAACAATCCCAAAGGTTTTATTAGGTACAATTTGGACTGGCTGAGAAATTTTTCTGCAAATTTTACGTGGAACAAAAACGGAGAAGTCGACAATGTATTTTCTCGTTTAGATGGTTTTTTCTTTGGAGGTTCTTACGTGCAAGATTACTGGAATCAATTTGGGAATATTCAGCCAAACGGTAACATTCAATTAATAATTGGTGGACATTGGGAAATAATAGTTTCTGTTAATGGATCATTAAATTTTGGTTATTCACATCCTATGGAAGAATTATATATAACTTATAACACTTTAACAGGAGCCTACACAATTACTTCAGTTAAACCTTCAGCTTGGAAAATACACTAATCATGAAAATTCTATTCCTACAATCGCTTTGGCTCGGAGAAATAATCTCTGTATTTATTTATGTACTTGTTCTAGTATTTATTGTTCAAGTATTTCGTTGGTTTTACCTTCGATTTAAATAACTATCCTTTCAATATCCTCCCAATATCATTCGCCTTTCCTAACTCCTCCTTCAGCTTTTCATAGCTACCGGAAAGCATCAGGCCTTTGTATTTCAAGAGGGTGTTGATATACTCATCGAGTACATCGAGCAGGTTCTCCTGGTTCTGGTGGAAAATCTGGCTCCAGGTTTCTGGGGATGATTTTGCTAAACGAACGGTCGACTCGAAACCGGTGGATGCTAATTCGAAAATGCGGGCTTCGTTCTTCTCTTTCTCTAATACCGTGTTTGCTAAGGCGAAGGAACAGATGTGGGAGATGTGTGAGATATACGCCGTGTGCATATCGTGTTCGATAGAACCCATGTAAATGAGGTTCATCTCTAAACCAGTACGGTATAGATCTTCGATCAAAGCTACGGCAGCTGGGTCGCTTAATTCTTTATCGCAAATCACGCCGCGTTTTCCCACGAACAGGCCTTGAACGGCTGCCTCAGGGCCAGAGAATTCGGTTCCTGCCATCGGGTGAGTGGAAACGAATTGAGCGCGCTTAGGGTGGTTTTGTAAAGCCTCGAAGACAGGGGTTTTAGTGGAACCTACCTCGATGATGGTTTGGCCAGGTTTTAGCGCGTCTAAAACAGATGGGATTAAAGCTACCAAAAGGTCAACCGGAATCGCACAAATAAATACCTCGACTTGGTCGATGGCCTCTTGCCAGGTGGCGATGCGGTCTACGAGTCCTAAGGCTATTGCCTTTTTCTGGTGCTCGGGATTCGTGTCGATACCTACGATTTCAGAGGCCCATCCAGACTTTCTTAATCCTAAGGCAATAGAGCCACCAATTAATCCGATACCGATAATGCCTACTTTATGAGATGCCATTGCTGTGATTTTTGATGCGATCGATCGCTTGTGAGAAAACGGATTCTTGGGCACAAAGAGAGATGCGGACGTAGCCGTCTCCTTGCGTTCCAAAGATTCCCCCCGGCGTAATAAACACCGCGTTTTCATCTAAAATTTTATCTGAAAGTGCGTAGCCGGAGTCGAATGTTGCAGGGATTTTGGCCCAAACAAACATCCCCGATTGTGCCGGATCATACACGCAATCTAGTAAGTCTAAGAGTTCGAAGACCAGTTTTTGGCGAGTGCGGTAAATGCGATTCTGATTCGCAAACCAGTCCGCATCCGCAGAAAGTGCCTTCACCGCAGCTTGTTGCAGCGGTAAGAACATCCCAGAATCCATATTGGATTTGAACTTCAACACAGGCGCAAGGAATTCAGCCTTCCCAAAAGCCGCCCCAATTCTCCATCCCGCCATATTATGGGACTTCGAAAGGGAATTCAATTCGATCGCTACGTCCTGCATCCCCGGAATTGAAAGCATGCTCAATGGCTGTTCGTTTAATATGAAACTGTACGGGTTGTCATTGACTAAAAGAATTGAATGGCGAAGTGCGAAATCACGTAATTCGGTGAAGAATTCGACCGTTGCCTGTGCACCCGTAGGCATGTGTGGGTAGTTTACCCACATAATTTTCACTTTCGAAAGATCCCGTTTTTCTAAGGCTTTCAAGTCTGGTAACCAGCCATTCGAAGCCGATAATTCATAACTTTCTACCGTAGCACCCGCGAGCGAACAGGCCGCAGAATAGGTAGGGTAGCCCGGATTAGGGATTAAGGTCACGTCGCCTTTTTCTAAATAGGCCATGGCGATGTGCATGATGCCTTCTTTAGAACCAATAAGCGGTAAAATCTCAGATGCCGGATTCACCGTTACGCCGTAATTTCGAGCGTAAAAAGCAGCGAATGCTTCGCGCAATGCAGGAATACCTTGGTAACCTTGGTAGGCGTGATTCGAAGGATTTGCTGCACTTTCTGTGAGCGCCGCGATCGTTTCAGCGGAAGGAGCTAAGTCTGGAGAACCGATCCCTAAGTTAATGATAGGTACACCGGATTCCTTCAAAGCCGCTATCTGTTTCAATTTCTTAGAGAAATAGTATTCCTCCACGCTGTTTAAGCGGCTCGCCGCTGTGATTTGTAAGCTCATAAAACAAAAAACCGACGTAAAGTCGGCTGATATAATTAACAAAAAACTATATAACCGATTAGGCAGCGTTGTAATAACCTGCGTAATAATATCCTGTTAAATAGTTGATTGCGTGTGAATGCATAGTTCAAAGGTAGGGAAAATTTACTTTTATGCAAATAGAGGCTTCAAAAGCTCGCGAACTAAGGAAGATTCGTAGCCTTTCGAGAGGCCATAATTATAGCATTTTTGGTAGCGCTGTGGTGAGGTTCCCGATTTTATCTCGTCTCTTTTTTTCTGTAATAAGGTGCGGGCCTTCTCGATGTAATCTTGATCGTCGATTCCATCCCAGGCACTGGCTAATAAAGAAGCAGAAATGCCACGTTTGCGTAATTCATAGTTGATTTTTGTACGCCCCCAGCCTTTTTGGTTGAATTTAGAACGGACGAAGATCTCGACAAAACGGGCTTCATTCAAGTAGTTATTTTCGCGAAGCCAGGTTAAATAGGCGGAATATTCAGTGGAAGAAACCTCGAAAGTCTTCATCTTTTGTTCCAGTTCCTGTACGCATCTTTCCTGATAGGCGCAGTAGCGGGCCAGCTTTTGAAGAATTTCGCTATTCATCAGGATAAATTAGGATTCGATTTCTTCGAAACTCTCTAGGTTGAACAGATCGTTCAATACATCGACCATTTTGTCGGAATCCCCTCGCTTGCAAGCAGCTTTTAGGTGGATGATAGGTTGCTTGATGATTTTTTGGACTAAACCAGCCGTGATTTTCTCCAGTTTTTCCATCTCCTCTTTCGTCAAACCCTTCATATGGCGGTTCATCTCCTCCTTGCGGATTTGCTCAAGCGCGTTTTTCAATTTGTGGATGGTAGGCGAAACCTCCATCTCTTTAGACCAATCATTAAAGCTAATAATACTCTCTTCGATGATGGTGCGCACGTCAGGAATTGAAGCTAAACGAGTGGCCAAAGCCTCATCCGCACGCTCCTTCAACGTATCGATATTGTATAAAAGGACACCATTAATCTTCTCGATGCCGTCTTCGATGCTGCGAGGCACAGAAAGGTCGATGAAGTATTTAAAGGACAATAATTGCAATTTCTTGATCTCCGCCTGCGTGATAATTGGGCTATCGGTGCGAACAGACGAGATAATGATGTCAGCGGCAGCTACTTCCTTCCACAAATCGGCGATAGGAGCGACTCTGAATAATTCTTTACCTGCTGCGATTTTCTCCGCTTTCTCGATCGTGCGGTTCATAATTGTGAACTCTGCAAAATCTTTCTCCTCCATGTTCTTGCACACATCTAAGCCGATTTCGCCTAATCCTAAGATTAAGACTTTCGGGTTAGGTAGGGCTTGAGAAAGTTCCTCGGCTAAGGCGACCGTGGCATAAGAAACGGACGCTGCTCCATCGCGGAACGAAGTTTCTTGCGCTACACGCTTGTTCGAGTAGAAGATGGTATGCATCAAACGGTGTAAATACGGACCCGCCATATTTAAATCTGCCGCTTGTTGATAGGCTTTTTTGATTTGGTTCGGGATCTGTAAATCACCCACTACTTTCGACTGCAAGCCAGTTGCCACTTCGAATAAATGACGCAGAGAATCCTCTGTTTCGTTCATTTGCTTGAAATAGCCTAGGTATTCCGCTGTGTTCGTCAGGCCTTTTTCGATTAAGAAGGCTTTCGTTAAATCCGTCGAGATGTCGCGATCAGAGGTATAATAGAACTCGGTGCGGTTGCAGGTAGAAACGATTAATAATTCATTTAGGCCAAAAAGATCCTTACACTTCACATAAAATCCTTTGCTTTCTTCCTCGTTCAACGCTAACATCTCGCGAATGGCGAGCGGCGCTGTACGGTGTGAAAGGCTGATGGATTTAAATGGTAAAATCATTTCTGTCTTAAGCGTGATTATTAATTCACAAAAGTACAATGCAAAAGTTTAAAATGTATCTGTCTTTGAAAGAAAATCGTAATTTAGATGAAGAAAAAATTGGAACCATATGCACTTCAAAAACAAGACCGTTTTTATCACGGGTGGATCCCGCGGGATCGGATTAGAGATTGCGAAAAAATTAGCTTCAGAGGGCGCAAACATCGTTATTGCGGCAAAAACATCAGAGCCACATCCTAAATTACCGGGTACGATTCACACGGCGGCGGCAGAAATTGAAGCGGCAGGAGGAAAGGCTTTGGCCTGCATGGTCGATATTCGTGACGAAAATCAGGTTTTAGCAGCGGTTCAAAAAGCCGTTGACACCTTTGGAGGTATTGATATTTTAATCAACAACGCCTCGGCTATACAGCTAACGGGTACCCTGAGTACCGAGATGAAGAAATACGATTTAATGAATCAAGTGAACACGCGTGGGACCTATTTGTGTGCGCAGGCTTGTTTGCCACATTTATTGAAATCAGATAATCCTCACGTATTAACGTTATCGCCACCTTTGAATGTGGAGGCGCGCTGGTTTGAAAATCACGTGGCCTACTCGATTGCGAAATTTGGGATGTCTTTATGTACCCTCGGAATGGCGTCGGAGTTTAAAGGGAAAGTGGCGTTTAATTCACTTTGGCCTAAAACGATTATTGCCACAGCTGCGATCGAATTTGCCGTAGGAAATGCTTCTATGATGCAATTAGCGCGTAAGGCGACGATTATGGCTGACGCTGCTTCGGCGATCTTACAGAAAGATGCAAAGACGGTGAGCGGAAATTTCTATATCGACGAAGACGTATTGCGCGCAGAAGGGGTGACGGATTTTTCAGAATACCGTGTGAATCCGAATACGCCTGAAAATCAATTATTGCCAGATTTTTTCATTTAATGCTAGAAAATTATAACCCGCCACTTTGGTTACCGGACGGGCATACCCAGAGTATTTACCCTTCTTTATTTCGGAAAGTACAGCTGTCCGAGACACCCCGCCGGGAGCGAGTAACAACGCCGGATCAGGATTTCTTGGATATTGATTGGTATGGAGGTCCGATAGAGGAGAGACCTTTGCTAATCGTTTCTCATGGTTTGGAAGGTTCCAGTGATCGCCAATATGTGACGGGATTGATTCACAAAATGAAGGGGATGAATGCGCTGGCATGGAATTACCGCAGTTGTTCCGGAGAGCCCAACAAGAATTTGCGTTTTTACCACAGTGGGGCGACGGATGATTTGGACTTCATTATTAAGCTGGCAATCGAACGTGGGGCGAAAGATATCTACCTGGCGGGATTTAGTTTAGGCGGTAACCTGACCCTAAAATGGTTAGGGGAACAGGGTAAAAATCCTCCCGAAATGATTCGAAAAGCTGTGGCATTTTCCGTACCTTTACACCTTTCATCGAGTAGCAAGCAATTAGCTAAGCGGGAAAACAGACTCTACACTCATCGATTTCTACAAACTCTCATTAAAAAAGTCAAGGAAAAGTCCGCGCGCTATCCTCAGGATATCACCGTGGAGATGATTGATTCAATTAAGAGTTTAGTGGATTTTGATAATGTGATCACAGGGCCTTTACACGGGTTTAAAGACGGGGAAGACTATTACGAAAAGAGTAGCTCTCTGTATTTTTTGGATCGGATTAACGTACCCACTTTAATCGTGAATGCAAAAAATGACCCTTTTTTATCGGCGGAATGTATTCCGGAAGACTATGTGAGAACCTTGGATTTTGTCCAATTAGACGCACAGGAAAAAGGAGGGCATTGTGGATTTTATCCGAAGAATTACCAAGGCTATACTTGGTCAGAAAATCGAGCCGAACTTTGGTTTAAGAAAAGCGTTTAGAAAATAAAAATATGCCTACAGCTCAAGCAGAACCTTTAAAAATTGTCATTGATTTCGATAGTACGTTCACGAAAGTGGAGGGGCTCGATGAATTAGCGAGAATCGCGCTTCAGGGAAATCCGAAGCAAGCGGAGATCGTGGGGAAGATTAAGGATATCACCGACCAAGGTATGGTGGGGGCCTATTCTTTCTCAGATTCCTTACGTGATCGTGTGGCTTTATTGCCGGCGAATCGTTCGCACGTAGATCAATTGATCGTCTTTTTGAAGGGTAAAATCTCTGAGTCATTTAAGCGTAACAAAGATTTTTTAGAGGAGAATGCGGCACAAATTTTGATCGTATCCTCTGGTTTCAAAGACTTCATCGTTCCAGTTGTGAATGAGATGGGTATCCCGGCAGAAAACGTATATGCGAATACCTTTATATATGATGCGGAGGGAAATATCACGGGTTACGATGCTGACAATTTATTGTCTCAGGACAAAGGGAAAGTACGTTTATTGCAATCGCTGCAATTAGAAGGCGAGGTATATGTGATCGGCGATGGCATTACGGATTACGAATTACGTGAGTCAGGTTTAGCGAACAAGTTCTTCGCATTTACGGAGAACGTATCACGTAAGGCGGTGACTGACAAGGCTGATTTTGTGGTTCCGTCTCTTGATGAGTTCTTATATATCAACGGATTGAGCCGTGCACAATCCTACCCGAAATCACGTATTAAGGTTCTTTTATTAGAAAACGTGCACCCAGGTGCCGTTAATGCCTTTAAGAAAGAAGGTTTCCAAGTGGAGCTTTTGAAAGGCGCTTTAGATGAGGATGAATTGATCGAGAAGATCAAGGATGTGTCTATCATCGGTTTGCGTTCGAAGACGAATTTGACGAAGAAAGTGTTAGAACACCCGAATGCGTCTCGTTTGATGTGTGTGGGAGCGTTCTGTATAGGTACGAATCAAATCGATTTAGTGGAATGTGAGAAGCGCGGGATCGCGGTGTTTAATGCGCCGTATTCGAATACACGTTCGGTAGTGGAATTGTCGATCGGTTTGATGGTGATGTTGACGCGTAATATCTTCGAGAAATCGACGAAAATGCACGCGGGTGTTTGGGATAAATCAGCGACGAATTCCTACGAGATTAGAGGAAAGAAAATCGGTTTAGTGGGCTATGGAAGCATTGGTACACAGATTTCCGTGATTGCGGAGGCGCTGGGTATGGAGGTGTATTTCTATGATTCAGTCGATAAATTAGCTTTAGGTAATGCCAAAAAGTGCAGCAGCCTAAAGGAATTATTGTCACAAGTGGACTTCGTGAGTTTACACGTGGACGGACGTAAGTCGAATACGAATATCATCGGAAAAGAGCAGTTCTCTTGGATGAAAGACAATGTCATCTTCTTGAACTTGTCTCGTGGTCACGTGGTCGAAATTTCGGCTTTAGTGGAGGCGATTAAGTCAGGTAAGGTCTGGGGAGCAGCGATCGACGTATTCCCGTATGAGCCGAAGACGAATGACGAAGAGTTTATGAATGAGTTGCGCGGGTTACCTAACGTGATTTTGACACCGCATATCGGTGGAAGTACGGAGGAGGCGCAAGCGAATATCGGGGAATTTGTTCCGGCGAAATTATTGCAATTCATGAATAACGGTAGCACCTATGGTTCTGTGAATTTCCCAGAATTGCAATTGCCGCCATTAGAAAACGCCCACCGTTTATTGCACATTCACCACAATGTGCCGGGGATTTTGGCCCAAATCAACCAAATCTTCGCGAAATACCACGTAAATATCATCGGTCAATACTTGAAAACGACGGAGAATACGGGGTATGTGATTACGGATGTGGCCAAAGAATACTCGGAAGAAATCGTCAGCGAATTGAAGCTGATCGATAACACCATCAAGTTTAGAATGTTATATTAATATGAGCACCTTTTTTACACCCGGCCCTGCGGCCTTGTTTCCTACGGTTCAGTCCCATTATATGGAGGCTTTTCGCCAAAACCTCGGTTCGATTTCCCATCGTTCCGCGGCTTTCCGTAAGATTTACCAGCACGCAGATGAGCAATTGCGCGAATTATTCGCCATGCCTAAGAGCCACGCGGTCCTGTTTACGGGATCTGCGACGGAGGTGTGGGAGCGTATCATCATGAATACGGTGGAACACGAAAGTTTTCACTTAGTGAATGGATCCTTTTCGAAGAAGTTTTTTGATTTCGCGAAAGACCTGCATAAGTATGCGAATTCGATGCACAAGCCTTTTGGCGAGGGGTTCGATGCTTCAGAAGTTGAGGTTCCGGAATATGCGGAATTGATTTGCTGCACGGCGAATGAGACGAGTTCAGGTGTTCAGATGCGTGCTGCGGAGATTCACAAGATCAAGAAGGCGAACAAAGATAAGTTCGTGGCAGTGGATATGGTTTCCTCTGCGCCTTACCCTAATTTAGATTTCGGTTTAGTCGACTCTGCGTTTTTTAGCGTTCAGAAATCGTTCGGAATGCCAGCTGGTTTAGGCGTTTGGTTTGCGAATGAGGCGATGCTAGAGAAGTCAGAGCGCATGAAGAAACACGAAGGTATCGTGGGGACGTATCACTCGCTTCCGAGCCTTTGGGAAAATTACAAGAATTTTGAGACGCCAGAAACACCTAATGTGATGGCGATTTATGTATTAGGCAAAGTGGCGGAGGATTTTAATCGAATCGGTGTGGAAACGATGCGCAAGGAGACGGATAAAAAAGCGAAGGCCTTGTATGATTTTGCCAAAAAATCAGATAATTTCGAAATATTCGTAGAGAACGAAAATCACCGTTCAGCGACCGTGGTGGTGTTAAATTGCAAAGAAGGAAGCTCGAAAGTGATCTCTACGATCAAGGAAAGAAGTGATATGATTATCGGTTCAGGATACGGAAAGTTAAAAGAAACCCAAATCCGAATCGCGAATTTTCCAGCAGTAAATTTAGAGCAAGTTCAGTCTTTAATAGCTGAATTAAGTTCTTTATAATAAACCTAGAACTATGAAAAATGGAGCACCCATTCGCTGGGGTATAGTAGCATGTGGCGGAATTGCCCGCAAATTTGCAGATGATTTAGCCTTCGTAAAAGACGGTTATTTAGCTGCCGTTTCTTCCAGAGATATTTCTCGTGCACAAGAATTTGCTTCCCATTACGGACCAGACGTGAAATGCTTTGGTAGCTACGAAGCGATGCTTTCTAGTGGCGAAATCGATGTCGTTTACATCGCATCTCCTCACGGTCTACATCACGAACATACTTTATTGTGCTTGAATGCAGGACTTCCGGTACTTTGTGAGAAAGCATTCGCGATTAATTCGAAGCAGGTGGCGGAGATGATCAAGACTGCTCGCGATAAGAACATCTTCCTAATGGAAGCCTTGTGGACTCGTTTCCATCCATCGATTGTGAAATTACAAGAAATTCTTGCTTCTGGCGTAATCGGTGAAATTGTTCACCTAGCGGCGGATTTTGGCTTCCATGCGCCCTACGATCCAGAGGCACGTTGGTTTAATCCCGCTTTAACGGGTGGCTCCCTTTTAGATATCGGAATCTATCCTTTATTTATCTCCAAATTCGTTCTAGGAAATCCCCTCGAAATGAAAGCAACGGGTGTTATGGCACCTACCGGAGTAGATATGAATACGTCGATTGCCTTGAAATACAGTTCAGGCGCGACGGCAACCCTATTCTCTACCTTTGCAACTAAAACCGACACGACCTGTGAAATTCACGGGACGAAAGGGAAAATTCATATGCATACTCGATTCCACGAAACGAAAGGAATCACGGTTACGATTCACGAAACAGAAGAGGAGACGTTCTATGAAACGGAGCGTTTAGGCTGGGGATATAGTTATGAGGCGGAGGCCGTGCAAGCTGATTTGCGCGCTGGACGCACAGAAAATGCCTTGATGTCGCATCAATTCAGTACCGAATTGATGGCTTTATTAGATGAAATTCGTGCTCAAATCGGTTTAAAATATCCTAATGAATAAGATCCTATTTTTCCTTTTATTGTCTTTCGGCGTATTCGCCCAAAATCGTTTCGAAAAAGAGATTGTGGCCTACGAAAAGCAAGATTCTATCGCATTACCTGCCAAAGGGATGAAACTTTTCATCGGCTCCTCTAGCTTCCGTTTATGGAAAAGCTTCGATGTCGATACGAAGGGGATGAATGCCTTTAACCGAGGTTTTGGCGGTAGTACATTGAAAGATGCCTTGTATTATTTCGATCGGATGGTGGTGAAATACCAACCCTCTTGGGTTTTTATGTATGAGGGGGATAATGATTTAGCATCAGGCACTAGTCCAGAAGAAATCGCAGCTCAATTCGAAGAGTTCTCTAGCCGACTGGCAAAACAAGTTCCGGGAGCTAAATTAGTCTTCGTATCTGCTCGTCCAAGTCTAGCACGCGAGACAATGAAAGCAAAGCAACAGGATTTAAATCAACGCATAGCGGCTATTTTAGCTAAGAAAAAAGGACATTATGTGATTGATATGCACTCCCCTTTTTACAATGCTGACGGATCCTTAATGCAGGATATTTTCGTCGCTGATAAATTACACCTAAATGAAAAGGGTTATGCGATTTTTGCGAAGCAGATTCAAAATTTTGTAGAGAAGCATGCCAAATAGAGATGTTTTAAAGGGCGATTGGTTGCCGAATATTTCGGTGGACTGTGTCATTTTTGGATTTCAAGAGAATCAATTAAAAGTGCTTCTGTTGAAATTTAGAAACAGTGTCATTTGGTCCTTGCCAGGTGGGTTTATTGGAAGAGAAGAAGATGCGGATGATGCCGCAAAACGCATTTTGTGGCAGAGGACTGGGCTGGAGAATATCTATTTGCAGCAGTTTCACACCTTCGGTGATTTGAAACGGAATATTGGTGCCATCGCAAAGCACGAAGAGATTAATCTCGCCATGGGTCGCTCGAAAGAAGATTTGAAGTGGTTATCTCATCGCTACATTACCTTAGGGTATTACGCCCTAGTGGAATACTCGAAAGTAAACGTAGAGTTAAATGATGTCTCGGATGATTCTGCTTGGATGGATCTAGATCAGATTCCAGCCTTGTTTTTAGATCACAATAAGATCATTAAGACGGGATTAGCGCATTTGCGTAGTTCGATTGATACGAAATTAGCAGCCTTCAATTTGTTGCCTGAGACCTTCACGATGTCAGAATTGCAGCAAGTATATGAGACGATTTTGGGTAAAGAATTAGTTCGGACAAACTTCCAGCGTAAGATGTTGAGCCTGGATATTTTGGAACGTATCGAAAAGAAATATACGGGAGGAGCACACAAGGCACCTTATTTGTATCGTTTGGACAAGAAAAAAGCGGAGGCTTTTTTGTCCTCCGCTTCATAAAGCTTATCCCATGTTATGGTAGACGTTTTGCACATCGTCGTCTTCTTCTAGACGCTCGATGAGTTTTTCTACGTCAGCCACTTGTGCATCTGTTAATTCTTTCGTTTCGTCTGGGATGCGTTCGAAATCAGCACCCATTAATTCGTATCCTTTTTCCTCTAGGAATTTTTGAATTGCACCAAAAGCGGTAAACTCTCCATAGATATTAATTTGATTCGTTTCCTCGTCCAAGAAAACCTCATCACCGCCTAGGTCAATTAAGTCAAATTCCAATTCTTCTAAATCGATCTCAGGCTTCGCTGCGATTTTAAATACTGATTTGCGAGTAAAGATGAAGTCTAACATCCCTGTTGTTCCTAAACTTCCGCCACACTTCGTGAAAGAAGAACGAATGTTTGCTACGGTACGGTTGATGTTATCTGTCGTGGTTTCTACTAGAATGGCGATACCATGTTGTGCGTATCCCTCATATACAATCTCTTTGTAATCTTCTTGGTCTTTCGAAGTGGCACGCTTGATGGCACGCTCCACGTTTTCCTTCGGCATATTTACCGCCTTCGCATTTTGGATGATGGCACGTAAACGCGAGTTAGAGGAGGGATCCCCACCACCAGCTTTCACAGCAATCACAATATCTTTACCGATTTTAGTAAAGGTTTTGGCCATCTGGCCCCAACGTTTGAATTTTCTCGCTTTTCTAAATTCGAAGGCTCTTCCCATAGTTCTGTATTTTGAATTGCAAAAATAAAACATGCTGATGGAATTCCGCTATCCGACCTAAAAAAAATCGCCCCACAGAACCGGGTTTAATAGCTAGGAAATTTGGCTAAATTGCGAGGATGAAAAAATTCCTCCTCCTGTTTTTGTTGATTACTACCTCGACTCTTTTTGCACAAAAGAAGAATGAAAACTTCAAAATGCATATCAAGCAAAGCACGGGTGCCATTAAGATAGACGGAGTGCTGGATGAAAATGCTTGGTTTCAAGCGGCGGCTGTCAGCGATTTCATGATGTGCAATCCCTTTGATTCCCTTTGTGCTCAGGTGCGAACGGATGTGAAGATGACCTACGACGATAAATATATCTATATTTCTGCGGAGTGTTTCTTGAAGGAGCCCGGCGCCTTTGTGGTGGAATCGATGAAGCGGGATTTTGGTTTTGGGGTGAATGATAATTTTTTAGTCTTTATCGATACGTTTGAGGATAAGACGACGGGCTTTGCGTTTGGTGCGAATGCAGCCGGGGCGCAGTGGGATGGACAAATGTCCGAAGGATCGAAGGTGAATCTGAACTGGGATAATAAATGGGAATCGGCGACGACCTACAAGCGGGATTCCTGGATTTTCGAAGCGGCGATTCCGTTTAAATCCATTCGCTACAAGGGGAATGTGAATCGTTGGGGGATTAACTTTTCTCGTTATGATTTGAAGGCCAAAGAAAAGTCCGCCTGGGCCCCTGTTCCTCGCCAGTTTCCAACCGCTTCATTAGCTTATGCCGGCGTCTTGGTTTGGGATACTCCGCCACCCACTCCTAAGAAGAATATCTCCTTAATTCCCTATGTGCTTTCGGGGGTAACAGCGAATTACGAAGTGAAGGATCCGGCAACGATGCGTAACCAAATTGGGGGCGATATCAAGGTCGCCATCAACTCAGGTTTAAACCTGGACATGACTTTGAATCCTGATTTTTCACAAGTGGATGTGGATAGACAACAGACAAACCTGGATCGATTTGAGCTTTTTTATCCAGAGAAACGTCAGTTTTTTATTGAGAACTCCGATCTATTTGATGGATTCGGTACGGAAAGTATTCGGCCGTTTTTCTCCAGAAGAATTGGTTTGGCTTTGAATCCGAAAACCGGAATTTATGAGCAGACTCCCATTACATATGGGGCGCGTTTGAGTGGAAAATTAAACCAAGATTGGCGGATAGGTGCCTTGAATGTGCAGTCTGAGCGCATTGATGCTAAAGGTGTTCCTACCCAAAACTACTCCATGGTTGCTTTGCAACGCAAGTTGTTTGCCCGCTCGAATTTTGGGGCTTATATGGTGAACAAGCAATCCTTCATTGACACGGATTTACAACGTTCGAATGGGTTTCAATCCTATAATCGAGATGTAGGATTTGAATACAATCTGGCGTCGGCGGATAATTTTTGGACAGGTTCTTTGTTCTATGCGAATACGATTAGTCCTTTGCAAAAAGACCGCAGTTTTTCCCAAGCGGCTTCTTTGGCCTACAAAGACAACAACTGGACATTCTCCGTAAAAGAATCCTGGGTAGGGGAGAATTACAATCCGGAAACGGGTTATGTGCCGCGGGTGAACTATTTGCAGACTCAGGTAGATGCCGGAAAGAATTTCTATCCGAAAAATAAAACCACGAACGTATTTTACACCACCTTGTCTGCGATGTACATGAGTTATTGGAATAATCAAGGGAATTTTACCGACAATACCTCGTATGTTGCCTATGAGGGGACGATGAAGGATCGATCTACTTTTGGGGCCTATTTATCCTACGACTACGTGAAATTACTGTATGATTTCGATGCGACTCGAATGGGAAATACGGCCTTAAAAAAAGGGACGGAACATGATTGGTATGCGTTAAACATGCGCTACATGTCATCACCTATTAAATTGTTCACTTACTCCTTGACGTCTCGTTTTGGCGGATATTATGGCCAAGGCTGGCGTACCGGAATTACTGCTGATATCGGCTATCGCTTCCAGCCTTATGGTAGTTTGTCTGTCGCAGTAGATTATAATGATATCGTGGATGTGGCTATTCCGGGAACGGAATTAACTGCAGCGAAAAAGGTGTCGTCTAATTTTTGGATTATTCGTCCTAAAATAGACATCACTTTCTCAAATAAATTATTCTTTGCCACCTTCTTTCAGCTGAACCAGCAAACGAAAAATATCAACCTAAACGCACGTCTACAATGGCGTTATAAACCCGCATCGGATCTGTTTTTAGTCTATACGGATAATTATTTTCCGGAGATCATGCAAATTCGTAACCGTGCTTTGGTGTTGAAATTGAATTATTGGCTTAATTTGTAATCAAAATAAAAAAACATCTCTATGAAAAAGTATTTATTGCTATTAATTAGCTTCATCTCATTCAGCGTATTAGCGCAAAAACCAGCTCCTTCACCAGCTGCTGTAGCCTCTCAAAAAGTAGGTAACACGGAAGTAATGATCAAGTATGCACAACCTTCCGTGAAAGGTCGTTTGGTATTTGGTGCAAAAGAAGCGAAAGCTTTAGTTCCTTACGGAGAAGTATGGAGAACAGGTGCAAACGAAGCGACGACGATCGAAATTTCAAATGATATCACAGTTCAAGGCAAGACTTTAGCGAAGGGCGTTTATTCTTTATTCACTATTCCAGGTGAAACAGAATGGACGATTATCTTCAACAAAGACGCTAAAATGTGG
Organism: Bacteroidota bacterium; assembly: GCA_046046955.1. GTDB lineage: Bacteria > Bacteroidota > Bacteroidia > Cytophagales > Spirosomataceae > Aquirufa. The sequence continues at coordinate 31,947 of JBJOIV010000007.1, forward strand.
GGTGCTTATACCTACAAAGAGGCGAATGATGTATTACGTGTGAAGGCACGCGTTAGCGAGCACGCACACACAGAGCAATTCACAATTGGAATCACGGCAGCAGGCCAAGTGACTTTAGATTGGGATAAAGCATCCGTATCTTTTTACTTGAAATAAAATCAAGTACTTGATAAAAAAGCGACTCAGTGATGGGTCGCTTTTTTTATTGCCAAAATTCGTTTGAATTCCACATTCCTTTGGCTATTTTTACTCGCAATTGACGATAAATAAAGAATATATGAAAAAGGTATTGATAGCGGAAGATAGCTCAGTAATCCAAAATCTAGCGAAGAAGATTTTAGAATTTCAAAATTTTGAGATCCATGCCGTAAAAAACGGACAACAAGTTTTAGACGAATTAGCGAAGGCTGAGTTCGATATTATCTTGTTAGATATCAATATGCCTGTCATGGATGGTATGGATTGCGCTCGTGCGGTTCGTGCGTTAGCGGATGCTAAAAAGGCGGCAATTCCGATGATTGCGATCACAGGAAATGCACGTAACTATTCAATGGACGATTTCAAGGCGGCTGGATTCAATGATTTCTTAGCTAAGCCTTTGAACTTTGATTCCTTGGTTTCTCAGGTGAAAGCCTTAACAGAATAATCCCATGTCCCCTACCAAGGTAACGTTTTTAGGAACGGGAACTTCGCAGGGGATTCCGATGATTGCTTGTGGATGTGCGGTATGTAAATCCACAGACGAGCGAGATAAGCGGCTCCGGGTTTCGATGCACGTCGAAATAGGAGGGAAGAGTTTCATCATTGATACAGGTCCAGATTTTCGCCAGCAAGTGTTACGTGCTGGAATCACTCGTTTGGATGCTGTTTTATATACCCACGAACACAAAGACCATACGGCAGGTATGGATGATGTGAGAGGGTTTAATTTCCACCAGCAGTCTTCTATCCCGCTATACGCAAGGGCGCAAGTTATTGAGCAATTGAAGCGGGAGTTTTCGTATGCTTTTGGTGAAAATAAATACCCAGGAGTTCCTGAAATTGATGTGTATGAAATCGATGGTCAGCCTTTTACGGTGCAAGGAATCGACATTCAGCCCATTTTCGTGAAACACTATTACCTCGATGTGTTGGGATTCCGTTTTGGCAAGTTTGCCTATGTAACGGATGCGAATTTTATAGCCCCGGAGGAACAAGATAAACTGCGAGATTTAGATGTGTTGGTGATTAATGCCTTGCGAAAAACATCCCATGTTTCTCATTTTACACTTGCCGAAGCACTCGAATTAATTGCAGATTTAAAGCCTAAAAAGGCCTACATCACCCACATTAGCCATCAAATGGGCTTGCATGCGGATGTAATGGCAGAATTGCCACCTAACGTTTCATTAGCCTACGATGGGCTTACTTTAGACTTCTCGTATGCCCTATAAAGCTGTTTTATTCGATATGGATGGCGTGATTGTAGATAATCTACCCTATCACGTGGAGGCTTGGTTGCTGTTTTGCGAGCGAAATTCCATCCCCCTGACGAAGGAGGTATTTTATAAAGAACTGAATGGGATGAATTCGAAGGACACCTTCGAGTGGTTTTATAAAAGAGAGATGACACGTGCTGAGGTGGAGGTATTAGAGGAGGAGAAGGAATTGCTGTACCGGGATTTTTATGCGGCGCACAGAAAACCAGCGGAAGGGCTTTTAGCGTTTTTGCAGGAAATAAGATCAAGAGGAATTAAAACGGCTTTAGCTACTTCAGCAGGGCCTGGAAATATTGATTTTATTGTGGATGGGCTAGGTATTCGTGATCAGTTTGATGCCATCATTGGTGGGGCTGAAGTGACGAAAGGGAAGCCTGATCCAGAAATTTATATAAAAGCAGCAGCCCTCGTGGGTATTGCGCCTAGTGATTGTTGGGTGATCGAAGATTCCTTGCAAGGAATTGCTTCAGGACTCGCAGCTGGTGCGCGCGTGGTAGGGATTACTACGTCTCACACCGCAGAAGAATTAGCGCATACCCAAGTAATTGCCCCTCATTTTGTTGACTTATTTGCTAAAATAGCGGACCTATGAAAAAATTACTACTGTTGCTTTTGTTGATTTGTTCGGCAACCTATGCTCAGAAAGGTCGCTATAAAATGGAGATGGTGCCGGGTAAAATGATCGAGGAATATACGCCGGAATTCCTCGGCTTGAAACGGGATTTGCCAGCCGGGTATACCGAATCGATGAGAGCTATTTTAGCAGAAGCAGCCGCCATTAAAGTACAGTCAAGCACCCAAACCAAAGCATCCGCGAATATCGTAGTGACCTACGAAACAGTTCCTCCAGCAGATGTAAAAGCGGTTTTTGAGAAGGCTGCAGCCACCTGGTCTACGGTATTTTCTTCTGATGTTCCCATAAATGTGAATGTTAAATGGGCTTCCTTGGCTACGAATGTCTTGGGTAGTGCGGGGGCTTCCGTGAATGTGCGAAATTTCGTAGGGGCGAACCGATTGAATACGTTTTATCCAATTGCTTTGGCAGAGAAAATGGCGCATAAGAATTTGAACGGAACGAATCCAGATATTGTGGCAACGTTCAATTCGGACTTTACCGCTTGGTATATCGGAACAGATGGCGTACCGACTATAAATCAAATTGACCTTTATTCTGTCGTATTGCACGAAATGGGGCATGGTTTAGGTTTCATTGGTCAAGTGAGTGTAGACAATGGTGAGGCGGGTTATAGTTATCCGGGGATATTTGATCAGGCGATGGTGAACGCCGCGAATGTGGCTTTAATGGATACTAACAGCTTCAAAAACCCCTCTGCGGCTCTTTATACGCAGGTGACTTCGGGTAAAATCAATTTGTCTTCGCCGTCTATTTTACGAAATAACGGCAGTGCAGGTAAATTATACACACCAGCCACCTACTCAGCTGGATCAAGTATTTACCACGTTGATCAGGTGAAATACAAGGTAGGTGATGAAAATGCGTTGATGACTCCCCAAATCGCTCGTGGAGAGATTACCCGTAGCATTGGCCCGATTGTGACTTCGGCTTTCAATGATTTTGGCTGGTATTCATCGAATTTAATAGGGGAGGAATACAACGATACGGAAGACCAGGCGAACGATAAAGTTTTTTCGGTGAAGGTGTATTCGGATACGCTTTGGGAAGAATCATCTCTGAAACTCTATTTAGCCATTAATTCAAATACCTTTAACCCGGTGTCTACTTTTACGAAATCCGGAAATACCTATTCCTATACTTTACCAAAGAATGCGATTGCTAGAAATATTAAATATTACTGGTACGCGGAGGAGAAATCGGGTAAGAAATTTGTGACGCCGGCAGAGGCGCCAGTGATCTCAGGGACGCGTTTTGGTAGTTATTTTGAGTTTAACATTGCGCCAGATACCACGAAGCCAGAGGTCGTTTATTCGAATCCGCTGAAGTATATTTTTAGTTCCCAAACATCAGTCCCATTACCCACTCTATTAGCGGCGGACAATATTGGAATCGACACGGTGTATATGGAATATTCCATCAATAGTGGTGCTGCGGTGCGTAAAGGATTTACCAAAGTGCCAGGATTATCCTTCAGCTATACGAATAGTTTTGAGTTTGCAGCTGGCTTATTGAAAGCGGGCGATGTGGTAAAATACCGCATTATTGTGAAGGATAAGGCCAAAACAACAAATACTGTCACCCTCCCAGCCACAGGCACTTACGATTTTACGGTCATAGGTTTGCAATCTGTAGCGACGAGTTATAAACAGAATTTCGATACGCCTCCTACGTCAGATTTTTATTTAAAAGGGTTCTCTTTTGCTCAACCGTCCGGATTTACTTCCACCGGTTTGCATTCCGCACACCCCTATGCGGATGGATCAGAGGAGTCCTATAATGGGGCCGGTGGTTCAGATAAGTTTACAAATAGTGATGCTATTTTGTTAAAACCGATCACAGTTCGGGCAGATACCGCCAAAATGTATTTTGATGAGGTGGTTTTAGTGGAACCAGGTGAAGCAGGGGCGTCCTTCTTAAATCAGGATGGTTCAGTAAACCGTAGTTTCTATGATTACGTGATCGTTCAGGCATCTAATGATAACGGTAAAAATTGGTATAACTTAATCAGTGGATGGGATTCGAATTTCTCAACGACTTGGTTGAATGCCTATAATACAGGATTTGATGCCGCTGGGAATTCCTCCGGGTTAGGAACCTCTGCCTTGTTCAAAAAACGTGAAATCGATATTCTTTCCTCCGGGAAGTTTAAGGCGGGAGATCAATTGGTTTTCCGATTCCGCTTGCATGCGGATATAGGGGCACATGGCTGGGGCTGGGCCATTGATAATTTAAATATCCAAGGTTCGGTGGCACCACCAGCTCCTCCTTTAGTGCTTGCGACTGAACCTATCTACTCGCCAGAATTACTTGTATCCCCTAATCCTACTTTCCAGACCGTGCGTTTGAGATTAGCTCTAAGTCTACAAGATGAACAAGTAGTTGCGGGAATCATTAGTTCTCAGGGGCAATGGGTTCAGCAAGAAAGTATGCAGGTGAAAGGTGGAATGTTAGAAAAGCAATTTGATGTTTCATCCTTGCCAGCAGGAACGTATTATGTCCAAGTGATGACGAATAGAAGTGTATATAATAAGCGAATTATTGTGGTTCGCTAAGGCCTAGCAAAGCTTTTTACGTATCTTTGCAGTCTGAATCATTAAATGTAGCATTATGTCTTGGTTTTCAAGAAAAGAAAAAGGAATTGTAACCCCCACAGCTTCTAAATTAGATGCTCCGGATGGATTGTGGTACCAATGTCCTTCTTGTAAAAAAGCGATTCATACGCGCGAACACCGTTTGTTTGCCTATACGTGTTCTAGTTGCAACTACCACGAAAAAATAGGTTCACAAGATTATTTCGAGTTATTATTCGATAATTCTCTTTACACGGAATTAGATCCAATGATGGGTTCTGGTGATCCATTGGAGTTTACAGATACGAAAAAATATACGGATCGCATCAAAGCGACGGAATACAATACAGGCCTAAAGGATGCCGTTAGAACTGCTTACGGTGAAATCAACGGTTTGCCTATTTGTATTTCAGCGATGGACTTTAATTTCATCGGTGGATCGATGGGGTCTGTGGTAGGAGAGAAGATCACTCGCGGCATGCGTCACTCCTTAGAGACTGGTAAGCCTTTCTTGATGATTTCTCGTTCCGGTGGTGCTCGTATGATGGAGGCTGGTTTTTCATTAATGCAGATGGCCAAAACCTCTTCCTTAATCGCCCTCCTCGCTGAAGCCAAGATTCCTTATATTTCTTTAATGACGAACCCTACGACGGGTGGAGTGACGGCTTCTTTCGCGATGCTTGGCGACTTCAATATCGCAGAGCCAGGTGCCCTAATCGGTTTCGCAGGCCCTCGTGTGATTAAAGAAACGATCGGTAAAGATTTGCCTAAAGGATTCCAAAGCGCCGAGTTCGTCGAAGAACACGGTTTCCTAGATTTCATCGTAGATCGCAAAGATTTAAAAGACAAATTGAGTTCCTTGTTAGGGATGTTGAAATAGAAAAAAGCCAGCTGATGAAGCTGGCTTTTTTTCTATTTCTAAAGTGCATAAAAAAAAGCCCACTATCTCTAGCGGGCTTTTCAATTGTATTTTATTGAAATTACTCAGCGGCAACAGCTTCTGCTTTCGCTGCAGCTGGGGTTGCTTTAGCGCGAGATTTCTTTTCTTTCTCTGGAGCTGGAATTACATCTTCCACACCTGCGAATACGCGTCCGCAATGCTCGCAAACTAAGATTTTCTTCTTGTCTTTGATGTCAGTTTGACGTTGTGGAGGTACTGAGCTGAAACATCCGCCACATGCACCACGCTTCACAAGAACAACCGCTAAGCCGTTACGTGCGTTATCGCGTAATTTTGTATAAGATTTGAAAAGACGCTCGTCTACCGATTTCACTGCTTTTTCGCGGTCTTTTAATGATTTTTGCTCGTCTTCCTCGCTTTCAGCGATGATTACTTGTAATTCGTTTTGTTTGATCTCAAGATCTTTCTTGCGCTCAAATAAGTTTGATTCAACTGAAGCGATTTCATCGTTTTTGTTCAAAACTTTGAAGTCGATTTCTTTGATACGCTTATCTGCAATCTCCATTTCGATTCCTTGCAATTCAATTTCCTTAGAAATTGCATCGAATTCGCGGTTATTGCGTACATTCATTTGTTGTTCCTTGTACTTAATAATTAAGTTATCGGAATTTTTCTTGGCGATTCTGTAGTTAGCGATTTGCTCTTCAAAATCAGCCACATCTTGCTGGAATTTAGCCAAACGAGTCTCTAAACCCATGATCTCATCTTCAAGATCACGAACTTCTTCCGGTAAATCACCGCGTACTTTACGAATGCTATCTAGATTAGTATCGATTGTTTGAAGCTTTAAAAGGGCTTCTAACTTTTGGGCAATTGTTGTTTCGGTAACTGTAGCCATTATTCTAATTTATTTGAATTGTCTAACCTCTCTCATGTTAAGCGAAACGGACCGGATTGGTATTGGTCTCACTTTTCAGAACGGCAAAATTACTAATTTTTTTTGATAAATAGTCATGTACTGCATCAATAATCATGACTTCTGATTCGTAATGCCCTACATCGATTAATAGACATTGATTTTCCGCATCAAAAAACTCGTGGTACTTGATATCTGACGTGATATAGGCATCTGCTTTTTGCCTTATTGCCTCTTTAATTAAGAAACTGCCGGCCCCACCGCAGACCGCTACTTTGGAAATAGGACCTTCTGGTAATACGGTATGTTTCAAAGCGTCTAAGCCTAATCGTTCTTTGACGAAAATTAAAAAGGCTTCGGGTGAAAGAGGCTTCTCCAATTCACCTATATATCCTGCTCCTACATCTTGCCAAGAATTATTCAAGGAATAAACGGAATAAGCTACCTCCTCATAGGGATGTGCGGATTTTAAAGCAGCAATTACTTGCCCATAAAGATGGGACGGGAAAATCATTTCCACCTTCACTTCGGACAATTCTGAAAGGACATTCGCCGTACCTGTGTGAGGATTAGCTACCGAGGACGGTTGAAAACGACCCGTGCCCTCTGAAGTAAAGCTGCAGGAAGAATATTCGCCTATATTTCCGGCTCCTGCTGCATGTAAGGCCTCGCGAACAGCCTGCTCATGAGACGCTGGCACATAATATTGAAGTGCCTTTAACGCCTCTTGCATAGGTTTCATCACTAGGCCTTGTATGCCTAGTTTCGACGCTAAATGATAGCTGACGCCCTTGGGAGCATGATCTAGATTCGTATGCGATGCGTACAGTGCGATATTATTTTGAATGGCTTTGATGACCGTTCTTTCGACATAATTTGCGCCTGTCAGACGTTTTAATCCAGAGAAAACGATGGGATGGTGCGAAATAATCAAGTTGCAGCCCTTTTTGATGGCCTCTTCCATAACCTCTTCCGTGCAATCAAGACTTATTAATACTCCTTTTGCGGTCGCATTTGCGTCCCCCACCAGTAAACCCGCGTTATCATAGGATTCCTGCCAGGCTAAGGGTGCCCAAGCTTCCATTTGCTGACAAATTTCTCTTATTTGCATGCTATACGTTCATTTTGACTGCAATTTAGGAAATCTAATGGTATATTTATCCTTTCAAATTTTTCAAACCTTATGCGAATTAGACCAGCTGCCCTCATCATCGAAAATAATCACGTGCTTTTCTTGCGCTACGATTATCCGGGAGGCAGCAAGTTTGCTTTACCAGGCGGAAATGTGGATGCTGGCGAAACTTTTCCGGTTTGTATAGCACGCGAGTGTGAGGAAGAATTGGGTATTGAAGTGGAGGTGCATGATTTATTGTTTACAGGTCAAGTGCACGCAACGGACGATTTTTCTGCCTGTGTGCATGTGGTTTTCGAAGGAGATATCGTAGGAGGAATTCCACAATTGCAACCTGGTGAAACGACTGCAGACGATTTAGTATGGGTGCCTGTTGATAAAATTTCGGAATTACATATTTATCCGGCCTTGAATGATGCGATTCTTGATTTCGTGCATACCGGAAAGAAAGGGCAATACGTGGGGACGCTTAAGCAGATTTGGCTTTAATTTGATTTCCCACGAGTAAGCCGATTAATCCGGCTACTAGTCCATACCAAACCGCTGGAATTTCGG
>JBJOIV010000008.1:0-38443 GCA_046046955.1 Bacteroidota bacterium
GCAGAAATACCGCCAGATTTTTTTTCGGTTGCAGCTGGCTTAGCAGCTGGCTTTGGTTGTTGTGTACTCATTAGTTTGGTAATTTGGGGTTAAAGAATTATTTTTTAATAAAACTTGTAGAAAATGCGGCGATCGTAGTTTTCATAGTTTAGACTCTCGCTTTCCTTTTCAGTAAAGGCAAAAGTAATAGAATTCTAATATAATTTTCATCCTTTAAATAATCCTTGTGGGCTTCTAATCAGGTTACACCGAAAGCACTATTGTACTAATCTGATATTTTCTTCGATTTATTGAAAGAATTAGGGTACTATTTTGGGATTACCAAATTTTAAAAAAATCAAAAAAAAATTAAACTTTGTTGAGAATTTCCTGATTAAACCTAATTAATGGCTTAATTTTGGCAATCAAAAACATCCAAATGATCGATTCCCCCTTCAATCCGAAAGGTCCCCGCGCTTCCACAAGAAGTAAGGATAATATGAGCTTGAAAGAGGCGATCGAATCCTTAATGCGTGTTTATAAGCTTCAGAATAAATACGACGAAACCTACATTATCGCGCATTGGGAGGAGATAATGGGGAAGCCGATCGCAGCTAGAACCACAAAAATCTTTATCAAGGATAAAAAGCTGTTTTTAGGGCTTGATTCTGCTCCTTTAAAGAAAGAGCTCTTGATGGCTAAACAAAAGATGATCGAGCTTTTGAATAAAACAGCTCAGCAGGACATCATCACTGAGGTTGTTTTTCTCTAAACAGCTCCCAAGCCAGCCAAATCCATACCCCGAACAGAGGCACAATCATCAGCGCAAGCGGATTGATAAATTCATTCCTTATATAAGCAGGAAATAAATCAGTAGGAGAAAAGCTCGAAATCAAGAGCGTAAAGATCAACATCGCCCAGCGTGCTTTGGTTTTCTCCCCTAACACAAACCAGATTCCAACCGCTGGAAAAGCCATGACTAAGGTAGGCGATTCGGTACCCGTACTCGCTAGCATTATATAGAGTAGAACAAAGGCCAAAATACGCAATCTGAAATCAGGATCCGACCACTTCTTGGTTTGGAAAAACAAATAGACATTTAAGAGCATCGAGGGTACAAGAAACCACAAATTTGAAATCGTCGGGTCACCCGTCCAGCGGCGAATCATTCCCATGATACAGACATCCGTACGAATGTTTTTGATGTTCTCGTTTAATTCATTTTTGTGAGCGAGGATGCCCATCCATTCCCGGTAGGTTTGGAGACCATATTCGAAACCACCTAAAGCGAAAGGAATAAAACTAATCACCAATAACCAGAAAACGAAGTAGGAGGCAAAACGGAGGCGATCTTTGGCAAAAAAGAAAAAAGCTAAACCTACCACGCCATACAATTTAATATAGATACCCAAAACGATCCACAGCGTTGCCCAAAAATAGCTTTTCTTCTCCACGCAGATGTAAGACCACAGAATTAAAGCTAGACAAAGGGCATGAAACTGCGTGTTCAACAGCGCCGTAATCGAGGAATTTAATACAATCCACGTGATGGCAACTCGTTTGTTTTCAACGAGAGGCAGATGCCAAAGCGTCACAAATAGCACCACCGAATTCAGCACATTCCACATTATCACGCTGGGGCCATCCGGTAACGCGGAAAATGGAGCCATCAAAATCGCAAAAATGGGACCATATAAATAGAGATCGAAATACTCCTTCGGGTATTCTAAATACAAAGGCATCCGGTGTATGAAGTGACCGAAACTTGCTTTGAAAATCTGAAAATTATTGATGTGCGAATGAACCGCACTCAAGGAGAACTGCTTCCAACCTGTCACTAGACCTGCCAAGGCCCAAATAATCAATAAGGTGGATTTCTTATTCATAGGCCTTTAGCATTTTTGCCATGGTGGTAAACTCCCCCTCTCCCTTCATCTGCTTTAAAAAAGTGCGCAATTTATCCCGCAAAGGACCATTATGCCCCTTTTTTACATGAGCAGGCAACGGGTATTTACTCAAATCCGCGAATTCCCAAGGGTGGAAATAAATATTCAAGTATTCCTGTTTACGCAAGGTGCGCTTCGCTAACAAGGTATATATCCACAAAGGGAAATTTTTAAAGGCTAACCAAAAAAGCGGAATTCGCAGCCAGGGACTCACAGAAGCCGGAACATTCCATAATCCTTTCTCGAAAAATGGCTTCATTGGTTTATCTCTGTGGTCATAACGACCTGGAATCCAAGTGGGATTTAACGAAGAATGGTAAGTATATCCGGCTTTCAAAATTTCGCTCTCTTCCACATATTGCATGCGAGCCATCCGAAAACCTGTGACGGGTTTATCGCTTAATTTTTCTAATAACTGTTTCGAACTTGAAAGGTCTTTCGAGGCGTCAAAATGCCCATGATAATAACCATGCGAAGCTAATTCGTGCATCGGATCTAGGGATTTGATCCAATCTGCATTGTTTTCAGCATACACTCCGGTGCAAAAAATAGTCACCGGAACCTTTGCCTCCTCCACGATCTGCAGGAAGTGTATCAAACCTTCCCGTGAAATCGCCAATTGCTCCTCTAAAGGAATATCGAAACCGTATTCCAACGGAATATCGCATTCTTCCACATCGATGGTGATTAGAATCGGTTTCATTTATCTAGACGGAATAAGATTTTCGTGAAATTAAGCAGCTCAGTCAGAATGGTCTTCGCACGCATTGTGGAGAATACGATTCCTTCCCGAGCTTGCACATAAATCCACTGAATTCGAATGTCAGGGCGCTTCGAGGCTAAGACTAGAAACTCCATATCAAAAAGGAAGGCCGGAATTCGCGTTTTCAAGAAGATTTCTTTGCCTTTTTGATTGAATCCTTTCAAACCAGATTGCGTGTCTTTCACCTTCAATTCAGGGAAAAACAAATAATTCATCACCTTCAGAGAAAGCGAAAATATTTTACGACCTAGCGGTAACTGATCATAATATTGTTCGTCACGTACGCCCACGACCACATCCGCAGCATCGGTGGAAAGCAAGCGAAACATGTCTACGGCATTCTCCATCACATAGGGATAATCTGCATCTGTATAAATGACGTATTTACCCGTTGTTTGGCGGACGGCATCACGCAGTGCACCTCCTTTTCCTTGATTAAGCTGCGAATCGATATAGGTAAAACCGGCTACTCCTGCTTTCAATAACTCGATATCCTCTTGGCGAATACCTGACTTACTCCCATCGTTGACTAAATACATCTGAATAGAGGTATCTGCCGGAATCGCCTCCTTAAATAAGGTATAATAATGTACTAATTCCTCCGCCCAACCCGGATGTGGGTTGTAAATCGGATGAACAAGATTTAAATCTGCAGGAGCGATAAGAATAGAATTTTTACAATATTACGAAATTTAGCCCTTGAGGATCCTAAAAAAAAGCAGATATTTACGCCATGACTCAGATCATTCCCCCTTTTTTAAAGCTTGGCGATGAAGTAGCTATTTTGTCTCCTGCCTCCTTTCCTCCTACGGATAATTGGAAGCAAGGTGTAGAAGTTTTAGAAAATTGGGGATTACGAGTTCGAAATGCACCAAATTACTTATCTCGGCACCATGGTTTGGGCGGGACGGATGCGGAGCGACTTTCGGATCTCCAGCACATGTTAGATGATCCATCAATTAAAGCCATTTTCCCCATTCGAGGCGGTTATGGAGTCAGTCGCCTGTTGGATTCCTTGGATTTCTCCGGCTTTGTTTCTTCTCCTAAATGGGTCGTAGGTTTTTCAGATATTACCGCCCTTTTGTGTGAACTAGATTCGAGAGGATATGCCAGTGCGCATGGGCCTATGCCGCATAATTTCTGCCAAAAAGGGGGTGAATCTGCCCTTCAAAATTTGCATTCCCTTTTGTTCGAAGGGAAGGTTTCAGTAAGCGCTCCTGTGCATGAGCTAAACCGCCCAGGTGAGGCCTCCGCAGAGATTATAGGCGGAAATCTTTCGCTTTTATGCCATCTAATAGGTAGCTCCACTTTCGCCTCCACGAAAGGCAAGATCCTCTTTATCGAAGAAATAGGTGAACGTTTATACCACGTGGATCGGATGCTTTTGCAATTAAAAAGAGCGGGGTATTTCCAAAACTTAGCCGGTTTGATACTAGGTGGATTTACCGATTGCAATGAAGCGAGTTTGACGATCGGTAAATCAGCTTATGAATTAGTTGCTGAACATACCTCAGGAACTTCATTTCCCATTGCATTTGATTTCCCGGCGGGACATATTCCCAATAACCAGCCTTTACTTTTCGGCGTAAAATCCAAGTTGTTGGTAAATTCTCAAGAAGTCCAATTAACTGTTATTTAATCATTATGCTATTGTCTAACATTGTGTCTTAAACGACCACTATGTTAACGAAAACTTTTGGCAGTGCCCTCGTGGGCATTCATGCCTCCATTATCACCATTGAAACCCATGTGGGGCAAGGATCGAAGTGTTATCTCGTCGGTCTCCCTGATTCGACCATTAAAGAATCCATTCAACGGGTGGAGTCTGCCATCAAGCAAATAGGCTATTTCTTTCCTCGCAGAAAAGTGGTCATCAACCTGGCACCTGCGGATGTTCGTAAAGAAGGCTCCGGCTACGACCTCCCCATCGCTCTAGGACTTCTGCAAGCTTCAGAGCAAACGAAGATGACTCGTCTTTCGGACTTCCTAATCATGGGTGAACTCTCCCTCACCGGCGAAATCCGTCCGATCAAAGGAGCGCTTTCGATGGCGATAGAAGCTAAAAAACAAGGTATTCACTCCCTCATTCTCCCGCGCGAAAACGCCCTCGAAGCAGCCTTAATTGAAGGATTACAGATCTTCGGGATGGACAATTTGCGGGACACGATTCGTTTTTTGCATGGGCGCCCACAAGCGGCTATCAAACGAGATCATATCCTCCCAACCAGTCCTCCTTACGCGTCCGATTTTTCCCAAATAAAAGGACAGGAAAAAGCGAAGCGGGCTATTGAAATCGCAGTAGCTGGCTCTCATAACCTACTTTTGGTAGGCCCTCCAGGTGCGGGCAAAACCATGATGGCCCAACGCATTCCCTCTATCATGCCTCCCATGAGTTTGGAGGAAATTATCGAAACCACCCAAATCCACTCCATCGTCGGAAAATTAAGCACCGATCAACCACTTGTGACCGAAAGGCCTTTCAGGGCGCTTCACCACAGCATTACTTCCACCGCACTCATCGGTGGCCGAACGAATCCCCAGCCCGGCGAAATCTCCCTGGCACATCAGGGAGTATTATTTTTAGATGAGCTACCTGAATTTCAGCGGAATGTCTTAGAACTGCTCCGCCAACCTTTGGAAGAACGAAAAGTACCCATTTCTCGCGCTCATGGCACAGTCGAATTTCCGGCAAACTTTCTTCTCATCTCTGCTATGAACCCATGCCCCTGCGGCTATTTTCACCACCCGGAGAAACCGTGTACCTGTAAACCTTACCAAGTAGACCGTTACCTGCACCGAATTTCTGGACCTCTTTTAGATCGGATCGACATGCATTTAGAAGTTTTCCCTTTAGGCTATGCGGATATGTTTAAGTCCCAAGAGAGCGAATCGAGTCAGGTGATACGGGAGCGAATAGGCATTGCCAGAGACATCCAAAAAGCCCGTTTTAAAGAAATGTCCATTCGAACGAATGCCGAGATGAACTCCGTACAGGTGAAAGAGATTTGTGTTTTAGATACGACCTCGGCTTCACTGCTAAGGAACGCCATTGAAAAATTGCAATTATCAGCCAGAGCTCATGATCGCATCCTTAAAATGGCAAGAACCATAGCGGATATCAGTCAAGCGAAAGAGATTGAACCCAAACACCTAGCCGAAGCGATTAACTACCGAAATTTAGACCGGGAAAATTGGTCTGGCTAATTGTGTTTTTCGGCTAAATAAGCTAAATTTAGACAGATATTTAAAAACTCCGTATGAGAAAATTGACCCTTGGCTTTTTAGCACTTTCGGCTACCCTTTTAACTAGTTCCTTTACTCCGACATACGGAGAAGAAGATTTCAAGGATGTTTATAAGAAAATTAAGGCCGAGGTGGAATTGAACTCAAAAGCATATGCCACGCTAGGAGAAGCCTGCAAAACTATAGGTCATAGATTAACCGGTAGCGATAAAGGAAAAAAGGCAGAAGAATACGCATTCAAATTATTAAAAGAATACGGTTTTAAGGATACCAAGTTTCAAGGATTTCAAGTGGAAGCTTGGGCACGTGACACAGTCACTTTATCCATTGCCCCTCCTAAATCAGATGACTTTAGAGAAGTTCCAGTTGTTTCCTTAGCCATGACTCCTGTCGACGCGAACATACAAGGAACGATCGTGGATCTAGGAAATGGATTGGATTCGGATTATGTGGGTAAAGAGGTAAAAGGGAAAGTGGTTTTGGCTAACATCGGGCTTTTAGACGCTCCAGCAGGCACGAAAAACTTACACCGCTCAGAAAAAACAGCCTTGGCGATTCAACATGGTGCTATTGGTGTCATCTTCGTCAATACCGTAAAAGGGCAAGTCTTATTAACAGGTACAGCCTCTGTGACGGGAAATTTAATTTCGATTCCAGCGGTTTGTATTTCCTTGGAGAACGGAACAGAGATCAGAAAGTGGATGAAAGATCAACCGGGATTGTTGAGTTTAATCGAGATGCACAACGTGAGTAAACCGATTAAAGCGCGCAATGTGGTCGCAACTTTAAAAGGAAGTAGTTCGAAATTAAGAAATGAGAAGATTATCATTGGTGGCCATTTAGATTCTTGGGATCTAGCTACAGGTGCGATTGATAATGGCATCGGGTCTTTCTCTGTACTAGACGTCGCTAGAACATTTAGTGCTTTAGGTCTGAGCAGTAAGCGGACGATTGAATTTGTAGCCTTTATGGGTGAAGAAGAAGGTCTATTAGGTTCGAAAGCCTACGTAGAGCGAGCAAAGAAAGAAGGTGATCTTGACCAAATCGTGTACATGATCAACCTCGATATGACCAATAATGTAAATGGATTTAATGGAGGTGGACGTGATGAGATGCTTCCTATTTTAAAGTCGATCGGAGATCAAATCAAGGCGATCGATGGCGATTTTGCTAATTTAGTGGAGAACTCCCCTGGCTTGCACTCAGATAACCAAACCTTCTTGATGGAAGGAATTCCGGCGGCGGATCCTTTGGGAAAATTAACCCGCAGCGTATTGGATTGCTACCATGCAAACTGTGATGATTTTAGCCTAGTGAATAAAAAAGAAATGGAAAACACGGTGAAATACACTACCATGCTTTTATACGGACTAGCGAACGCAGAGCAAATTCCTGCGAAGAAATTAGACTTTTATTCCACGAAAGAATTCTTCATTAAACACAACCTTCGCCATGAACTTGAATTAGGAAATGAATGGCGCTGGGGCAATGATTAATTAATACATAAATTCTATTATTTTTACGTTTTAGAAAATTTGAATTGACCCTATGAGTAGCCAAAACCCCTCCTTTTTTAACCATCAAATCGAAGTAGTGCCTGAAACATCATTCAAATCCATCATTAAGGTGATCGGAATTGGAGGTGGCGGATCCAACGCGGTGAAGCACATGGACAACCTGAAGATTAAAGGGGCAGATTTAATTATCTGCAATACCGATTCTCAGGCTTTAGCTTCGAACACTGTACGCACGAAAATTAAACTAGGAGAACAAGGTTTAGGGGCCGGAACGGATCCTGAAGTGGGAAAACAAGCTGCTCAAGAGAGTCAAGAAAAAATCAAAGCGGTTCTTTCGAATGAAACGAAGATGGTTTTCATCACCGCGGGTATGGGTGGAGGAACTGGAACGGGTGCTGCACCGGTAGTGGCAGAAATCGCTAGAGACCGTGATTTATTAACGGTGGCTGTCGTTTCGTTTCCGTATAACTGGGAAGGTAAAGAGAAAATTCAATACGCAAGAGACGGGATTGAAGAACTAAAAGCGTATTGCGATACAGTTTTGGTGATCATGAACGATAAAATATCTGAACACTACAAAGATTTAGCGGTAAAACATGCCTTTGCGAAAGCGGATGACGTGTTAGCGAAAGCGGTTAAATCAGTGGTGGACGTGATCGCAAAACCAGGCGATATCAATACGGACTTCATGGACGTGAAGAAGGTATTGACGAATGCAGGTCAAGCGATGATGAGTTCTGCACTTGGTAAAGGAGAAGAAAGAGCGAAAGCGGCGATCGTGGAAGCCTTGAATTCTCCGCTTTTAAATTCACAAGAAATTAAAGGAGCGAAACGTATCCTGGTAACGGTTTCTACGAGTAGCACGAAAGATTTATTGATTTGGGAAAAAGATGCGATCATTGAATACCTAAATGAACGAATTGATGCACAAGCTGATATGGTGAAGTTTGGTTTCTCTACGGATGAAGATTTAGGAGAAGACCTGTATTTAACTGTCATCGCAGCAGGATACGAGCAAGATTCTAGCGGAATGGATGGAAGTATGCGTAAAGTGGTTAGAAAAGCCGCTCCCGTATTCTTAAATCCAGGTGATAGCGTGGAATTAGACGGCGAATTAGAAACGGCTGCTCCTGTTTCAGCTGATTCAGAAGAAGCGAGATTTGCACAAATGATAGAAAAATTCAAGCAAGGGTCTATGTCAGACGCTGAATTCAAAATCCCTACCTACAAGCGTACAGAAGTAGGTTTATACGATATTACGACCATGCCTGAGAAGGCTTGGCAAACAACGGATTTATTCGCTGAATAATTCCTGGATCTTAGAGATAGCCGCTCGGATGATTTCTTCACTCGAGTAGGCTACCTCGAATTCCGAGATCGCTTCTACCCCACCCATCGAAATTCCAGGACGCCTATATTCCATTTCAGAATTACGCGTTGTTCTCGCACTCAAGTGGATTGCATCCACACCTACCTGCACAAAATCTAAGCAATTCATTGGGTTAACTCCACTTCCGGCCATAATTTGGATGCGGCCTTTGGCGGCTGACACTAATTCCGCTATGTTTTCGATGCCATCCAGGGCCTTATCTTTACAGCCCGACGTTAGGATACGATGAAAGCCGATGGCGATTAATTGTTCCATCACTTCCAAAGGTGCACGAGAGACATCGATGGCCCGATGGCAAGTCAATTCACGACCTGCGGCTATGTGCTTGAATTCCCGCATAAACTCCACATCTAAATCACCATCCGGTTTCAGTGCACCTACCACAATCCCATGCACGCCTTGCGCAACTAGGGCTCTAGCTTCTGCAAGCATCGTCTGTTTTTCTGTTTCATCATAGACAAAATCTCCGCCACGGGGTCTGACCATGGCATGAATCTCCAGTGTAGTCGATTTCAAAGTTTGCTCCACGAGGCCTGCGCTGGGTGTTGTACCCCCTTCCCAAGGGGAAGCGCATAATTCAACTCGCTGCGCTCCGGCCCGGTCTGCGGCGATACAGGAGAATAAAGAATAGGCACAAACTTCGACAGAAACGGGACTAGATGGAGGCATAAAAGAGGGAAAAAATCAGGGTTTTGATAATTAATGAAAATTTAAAAAATAAATCTTTCATAAATACATTTTTATTTTACTTTTGCACTTAGGTAGGAGGAACAATTAGTAAATCCCTCCCTATAATAAGCAAAATATTATTCGTTATAAATTATGTATTGGACACTAGAACTTGCCTCCTATTTAGAAGACGCGCCATGGCCAGCGTCGAAAGATGAATTAATTGACTTCGCAATCCGTACAGGATCTCCATTAGAAGTAGTAGAAAACCTACAAGAGCTAGAGGACGATGGTCAACCATTCGAAAGCATCGAAGAAATTTGGCCGGATTATCCGACAAAAGACGACTTCTTCTTTAACGAGGACGAATATTAAAATTAAGAGGCAAAAGCCTCTTTTTTTATGGCCTGTAGTTTTTCTGCCAAAGTCTCATCCCTGATGGCAATTCCCCAACGACGTGCTAACACATCCTCCCAGGTGATAGCCATCTCATGCTCTTTTAGGTAAGTCAACTCGCCCACTAAGTAGGGTTGGTTTGGTAATATTCGATCTGCTCCATACCCATACACCTCCCCAGCAGCTGGACCATAGATTTCTTCCAAGTGGGTACGAATATCCGGTTCAAGAGTAGCCGGTAAGGCCACAGCAGAAGCAGGTACTAACACATGATCTTTTGTCAAACAAGGTGTTACAGGCACATTTAATACCTCTTTTTCTACCACATCCAGCGTATCGGAGGCCATAACCCGGTAGGTGGTCCACTTTCCGCCCATGATGCTCACCAGTTTAGAACGACCGTCTACCTCAACCTCGTGATCTCTGACCAAGGATTTAGTATCGGTATTCAGTGTTGAATCGAGCTGTGCTTGGAGTAGAGGTCTTTGGCCTACAAACGTAGCACTTATGTCCTCTAATGTGGCTTTTTTCAAGGAATAGCAATTAAAGTAGGAAATGAGGTACTCTTTCTCCGCCTCCAAAATGACAGGGGATTCAGATAATGTATCTGGATCATCTGTGGTTCCGACTAAGACATAGTCGCGCCAAGGTATTACAAAAATCACCCGGCCATCATCCGTTTTAGGAATTAAAAGGGCCGTTTCTCCTTGCCAAAACTCCGCCGGCAACACCACGTGCGCTCCACGACTGACCTTCATGCGTGGCTTCATCCGTGGATTAGCCAAGGCCCTGATTTTATCGGTAAAAGGCCCCGTCGCATTGACAACGGCCTTAACAGGAATAGTATAAATTTCTTTTGACAGCAAATCTGAGAAAACCACTTTCTTAATCTTCAGACTTTTAGCCCCTAATTCGAAGGACTCTAGACTTGCATAGTTTAAGACACAAGCACCTAAGCGCTCCGCTTCTTTTAAAATCGCTAAGGCATAGCGCGCATCATTCAGCTGCCCATCATAATAAAGTACCCCACCTCTCAAATGGTGGGATTCAATGGACGAAAATTCTGCTTGTATCTCTTTCTTACTCAAGCCACGACTTGATTTCAAATTCGTGCTCCCAGAAATTTTATCATAGAGCCACATACCGATGCGGTAATAAAGTCGTTCCCAGCGCGTATAACAAGGTGTCAATAGACCTAAGGGATGAGCTAAATGAGGCGCATTTTTTAAGAGGATTTTGCGCTCATGCAAGGCCTTATAGACCATTTTGAATTGATGCCAATCCAATTTTTTAACGGCTTGCTCTAAATAGCGAACCCCTCCGTGAACTAATTTGGTTGATTTTGAAGAGGTTTGGCAGGCAAAATCTCCTTTTTCAATCAGGAGAACTTTATAGCCACGCAAGGTTGCGTCCAGTGCCACTCCAGCCCCTGTCGCTCCACCACCAATGATACAAATATCAAAAGTCTCGTTGAGTTTACGGAGTTGGTCTGGTCGATTAAAGGACATATAGGTTTATTTACCTCTAAATTGAAAAATAAAATGCAAAAGATTCAATATATATGGATAAAAATGAAAGAGATTTTATAATTTTGCAGTCCTTTGGCACCTATAACAATCTGCCGAACGAATTAATGACCTTATGGCAAAGAAAGAAAAAGTAGAATCAATTGAGATTATCGAGAGCCCAGAAGCTCTTCAACAAGAAGTTTCAAAAGTAACCGAATTAGTAGACAAGAATAAATCTGGCATCGCAACGATTCTAGGTGCTTTAGTGCTAATTATCGCAGCCTATTTCGGCTACCAATGGTACTCCACTACGCAAGACGCAGAAGGCGAGAAGAAATTATTCAAAGCGGTTTACGCGTTTGAATCAGATTCATTAGCAGCTGCCTCAAAAGATTTAGCGAAAGTATCTGATGAGTTTGGTGGTAATACACAAAACTTAGCTGATCTATATTTAGGTATTACCTTGTTAAAGCAAGGCAAATTCGATCAATCTATTGAGAAATTGAAAAACTTCTCTAGCTCGGATTTATTAGTTCAAGCGCGTGCTTATTCTTTAATCGGAGATGCGTACTCAGAAAAGAAATCCTATGCGGATGCGATTGATTACTACAAAAAAGCAGCTGATCACAAGCCTAACAAATTCTTCACTCCTACCTATTTGTTAAAATTAGCGAATGCTTACGAGGCAAATAAACAAGTAAAGGAAGCGGTAGATACGTATTCGATCATTGTGGAGAAATACGGACAATCATCTGAGTCGATTCCAGCGAAGAAATATAAAGCGATCTTAGAAAGCTCTATCTCTGAATAATTTTTAGAACAGATTATAGGATGAGGGATAAGAGCTTGAGCTTTTATCCCTTGTTTTTTTAACCCCTATTATGGCTTCAGCACTTAAAAACCTGAGTGATTTTACCACCGAAAATTTGCCTGACGTTTCAGGTAAAACCTTCGCCATCGTTGTTTCCGAATGGAACACAGAGGTGACTCATGCCTTGTATTCAGGCGCCTATGACACCTTGTTGAAATACGGGGCAAAGGAAGAAAATATTATCAGCACTAAGGTTCCTGGTAGCTTCGAATTAAGCTTAGGAGCTCAAAAAATGGCCCAGCAATCGAATATCGATGCCGTTATTTGCCTAGGCTGTGTGATTCAAGGGGAGACAAGACACTTCGACTTTATCTGCCAGGCAGTGGCGGACGGGATTACGAACGTGAGTTTGAAGTATGACAAGCCGGTGATTTTTGGGGTATTAACGCCTAATTCACAGGAACAAGCGATGGATCGTGCAGGTGGAAAACACGGTAATAAGGGCGATGAGGCGGCCATAACGGCCATCAAAATGTTAGGAATATAATACGAGAATATATGCAAGTTTGGAAATTTGGAGGAACCTCCGTCGGAAAACCAGAGCGAATGAAGTCTATCCGTCAGCTAATTACGGAAGATGGTCAACCTAAAATTGTGGTGCTTTCTGCCCTTTCAGGCAGTACGAATACCTTATTGTCGATTTCGGAATCTTTAAATGTGGGGAATACTTCCGAAGCGAAAGCGAAGGCGACTGAATTGCGCGCACATTATGATCAATTCTTAACTGAATTATATTCGACGCCTGCCGGTTTAGGTAAGGGTCAAGCCATCGTTGAAAAAGAATTTAATTTCATCGATAGTCTGATTGCTACGGCTCCCTACACCGGGAAGCAAGAGAAAGAAATGGTCGCTTTAGGCGAATTGCTTTCTACACAAATTTTCGAAGCTTTCTTGCAAGAGGAAGGCGTTAGTTCTGCTTTATTGCCTGCTTTAGACTTCATGGTGATCGACGAAGATAACGAGCCTGTTTTGAGCGTTATTGAACAAAAATTAGCCACCATTTTAGCTCCGGTTAAAGGAAAGCAAATTTATGTCACGCAAGGGTTCATCTGCCGTAATCCAGCGGGTGAAGTAGATAATTTGAAGCGAGGTGGATCCGATTATACGGCTTCTTTAATCGGTGGTGCAATTCAAGCGGAGGAAGTTCAGATTTGGACGGACATCGATGGAATGCACAATAACGATCCGCGTATCGTGAAGAACACCTTCCCTATTCGCGAGCTTTCGTTTGCTGAGGCGGCGGAGTTGGCTTATTTTGGGGCCAAAATCTTGCACCCAAGCACCATCACCCCGGCGAAATTAAAAGGGGTGCCAGTTCGTTTGAAAAATACGATGGAACCGAGTGCTTTCGGAACCTTGATCTCTGAGAAATCAACTGACGTGGAAATCAAAGCGATTGCCGCAAAAGACAATATCACCGCGATTTATATCCACTCAACACGTATGTTGAATGCCTATGGCTTCTTAAAGCGCGTGTTTGAGGTGTTTGAAAAATACAAAACACCGGTCGATATGATTACAACTTCAGAAGTTTCTGTGAGCGTAACCATCGACCAAACGACGCATTTAGATGCGATCATGAGCGAATTACGCGAGTTTGCAGAACTAGAAGATCCTGATATGAATCAAGTGATTATCTGCATTGTAGGTAATTTCTGGGCGGACAAAGAAGGTATCGCCATCAAGGTTTTGGATGCCATTAAAAACATCCCGATTCGCATGATTTCGTATGGTGCCTCTGAGCACAATATCTCCTTATTAGTGGATGCTTCACACAAAAATGACGCATTAAATGCTTTAAACGAAGGACTTTTTCTAAAATAGCGCTATGTTAACTCTACCTTTTATTCGTGCGAATCAAGAAACCACGATCGCCGGTTTACAAAAGAAACATTTCGCCAATGCGGCTGAAATCGTTGCGAAATTGATCGCTCAAGACGATCAACGTAAAGCACTCTTACAGCAAGCCGAGTCTGCCTTAGAGAAATCAAATGCAGCCGCAAAAGAAATCGGGGCATTAATTCAATCCGGCCAAAAAGAATTAGCGGAAGGAAAGCGCGCAGAGACAGCTGCTTTAAAAGCTTCGATTAAAGAAATGGAAGAGGCTGCGAAAGCGGCAGAAAAGGAGTTAACGGATCTGTTAGTTACTTTACCAAACCTTCCGCATAGCTCCGTTCCACAAGGAAAAACGGCAGATGACAATGAGGTAGTTTTAACCTGGGGCTCAGTACCTGAGCTGCCTGCGGATGCACAACCTCACTGGGACTTGATCAAGAAATACGATATTATCGATTTCGACTTAGGAAATAAGATTACAGGTGCTGGCTTCCCCGTTTACAAGGGAAAAGGCGCGCGTTTACAAAGGGCTTTGATTAACTTCTTTTTAGATGAGGCCATCAAAGCAGGTTATTACGAGATTCAACCTCCGATTTTGATCAATGAAGACTCGGGTTTCGGGACAGGACAATTGCCGGATAAAGAAGGCCAAATGTATGTCACGAAAGAGGAGGGCTTATTCTTAATTCCGACGGCGGAGGTTCCCATCACAAACTTATACCGGGATGTGATTGTGAACGAGAAAGAATTGCCGATCAAAAATGTGGGCCACACACCTTGTTTCCGTCGCGAAGCAGGTTCTTGGGGAGCACACGTGCGTGGCTTGAACCGTTTGCACCAATTTGACAAGATTGAAATCGTACAGATTCACAAGCCTGAGAATTCCTATGCGGCTCTAGAGGAAATGTCGCTACACGTACAAGGATTATTGCAGAAATTAGGATTGCATTACCGTGTGCTTCGCCTGTGTGGCGGGGATATGGGTTTTGCTTCAGCGTTGACTTATGATATGGAAGCGTGGTCTGGAGCTCAAAACCGTTGGTTAGAGGTGAGTTCCGTTTCTAATTTCGAAACCTTCCAAGCGAACCGCTTGAAGTTGAGAACGAAGGTGGATGGAAAATCAATCCTTTGCCACACCTTGAATGGATCGGCTTTAGCACTTCCACGCATCGTGGCATCTATTTTAGAGAATAACCAGGGACCAGATGGAATCAAAATTCCAGAGGTATTAGTCCCTTATACCGGCTATACGCACATAAACTAAAGCCCTTCTACACTCAATCGGAAACCCTCGCCGTGCAGATTCAAAAGCTGGACGCGAGGGTCTTCTTTTAGCATCTTGCGCAACTTCGTCATGTACACGTCCATACTGCGCGCATTGAAGTAGGTATCATCCCCCCAAATCAATTTCAAAGCATAGGATCTGCTGACCGGACGACCTAAATTCTCGCAAAGCAACTTCATCAGTTCGTTCTCTTTCGGGGTGAACTTTAATTCCGTATCCCCAATGCTTAGACGCATTTTTCCCGGAACATAGGTGTAATTTCCAAGGACAATTTCGTCCGCTAAACTTGGAACCGATTTATCAGAATGGCTTCTGCGAAGAATGGCTTCCATGCGGGCTACGAGCACTTCCATTGAGAAAGGCTTGGTCAAATAATCGTCTGCCCCTACTTTGAAACCTTGGAGCGTGTCTTCCTCCATCGACTTCGCCGTAAGGAAAATGATGGGTACTTGCTGGTGATTTGCACGAATGTCTTTGGCAAGCGAAAAACCATCCTTCTTCGGCATCATCACGTCTAATAAACACAAATCGAACGAGCCTTTGACGAATAAGTCCAAAGCTTCATCCCCGTTTTGCGCCCAGGAAACGTGGTATCCCTTCTTCTTCAAGAACTCCGTTAACAATAAACCCAAATTAGGGTCATCCTCAGCGACTAAAATTTCAGGCGTTTTCGACATAAGGCAAATAGATTTCAAATGTACTTCCTTCTCCTAATTTACTTTTCACGTGGACCTTGCCGCCATGGGCCTCCACGATTTTCTTCACATAACTTAATCCGAGACCGAAACCCTTCACATTGTGCACGTTCCCTGTCGGAACGCGGTAAAAGGCATCAAAGATGTTGCTCAGCGCTTCTTTCGGCATGCCCATCCCATGATCTTTCACTTGGATAGAAATTTCTTGATCTTGGCTACGTGCCAGGATTTCTACCTGCGGATTTGATGGACTATATTTTACCGCGTTGTCAATCAAATTATTCAACACATTCGAAATGTGCACTTCATCTAGTTCTAGCGTGGATGGCAACTTATCCACATTTACCACTAACGAACCATTCACCGACTCAATCAGTGGTCCATTAATTTCTGCCACCTGATGTACTAGTGCACTAATATCCACTTTTTTGCGCTTCAGCGTGATCTCCTCTTTTTCCATTTGGGCGGTTTGTAGAACTCGCTCCACCTGCTGACCTAAGCGGGTATTTTCATCTTTAATAATCCCCAAATAGCGCAAAATTGACTCATTTTTTCCCGGCTTTAACTCCTCTTGTAACAGTTGTGTAGCTAAGGAGATCGAGGTGATGGGCGTTTTGAACTCGTGGGTCATGTTATTGATGAAGTCATTCTTCACTGTGGCTAATTTTTTCTGTTTTAAAATCGTCAGAACGGCGAAGTAAAAACAACCGATCATCACGAGTAATAATAAGCCAGAACCAGCCAGACTTAGCCCCATCGTTTGCCAAATATAATTAGCACTTTCTGGGAAATAAATCCTCAAATTATCCTGTGTCGGATGCAGGTCATTAGGGAATAAAGCGGCCGTAAATGCGGATTTTTGCGATTTGATTTCAGGAGAGGAGGTATAAACCCAGTTTCCAGGTGTGGTCTCAATACCAAATGAGTAGTCCAACGTCACCTCTTTATCCGCTAATTCTTTTCGGATCAAGCTATCCAAATAACCAGGCTGAATCCGCTGCAAGATAGGCCGATCTTTAAATAAAAAGTCAGAGAATACTTCTTTCGCTAATTGTGTTTTCTGTAAAACTTTTTCCAAATCCTGCCTTTCCGACTTCTCTTGGGCTAATTGTGCTTGCGATTGTACTTGGCGATCACCCAGATTTTGAACCAAGCGATTCGTCCGTTGACGCATTTTTCTTAAGGCCTTCTGTTGCTCTCGTTTAAGCATGCGATTCATTTCCACTTCTGCCCTAATACGTTGTCTAGCTTCTTCAGGATCTTCATCTACCGTATATTCTTCCGTCACTTCAGCTAATTGCCCATTAGGTAACATGAAAGATTTACGCACAAAAATCACGTCTTGTCTCGGTGGAGTTAAAACGGGATGTTCTTCTTGGACAGTGGGCTCTGCATACACAGGAGCTTGCTTTTTCTTAGGCTTAGGTGCACTTGCTACCGATTCGAACTTTTTTTGACGTTCTGCCAATACCGCTAGTTCCTGTTTCTCGAGTTTTCGAACGACTTGATCGAGACTAGTCCGTACGTCTTTGGCGAAATTCTCCTGTTTTGTTTCTAACATAAAACGCAACCAATACGCCTGAAACCCAATTAAACCTAACAGGGCAAAAGACATCAAGGCAATCAGTAAGCGTATTTTTCGTTTCGACATAGGAAAATAATTCGCTACAAATGTAAGCGATAATTAGCAGCCGCTCATCACATTAACACTCTTTAACATTTAGGGTATACGGGGTTTTCGTAAGTTTGCACCGGATCAAAAACCAAAATCATATGAAATACTTATTCGTCACCGCTTTAGCTATTTGCTTGTCAACATCGGCTTTCGCGCAAGAAAAACAAGAAGCTACCGTTAAAATTCTAATCAATGAAAACGGTAAAGAGCGCATCATCGAGAAGAAATTTTCTGATTTAGCTAAGGCTGATGCCGAAGTACAGAAGTTAAACGACTCGCTACAAATCACGGTCACTAACTCAGGTGGAAAGAAAAAAATCATCCGCATGGATGTCAATAAAAGTCACTCCAGCATGTCGAATCAACCTGGCGTAACTATCGAAAGAGTAGAAGGTGGTTCCGAAGGGGGCCCAGATAAACACATCATTATTCGCCGCGGTGGACCAGGAATGACTTTAGCACCGGAAGCACATGAAAATGTAATGATCTTCCATGGAGAAGGTGGACCAGAAGGCTTGCAAAAAGAATTCAACATTCAGTTAGATGGCCCAATGGGCGGACCTGGTAAGGGTTTAAAAAAGTTAAAAGAATGGGCAGAAGAGAAAGGATCGAAAACAATCCACGGCCTTTCAGGCAAACAAAATCAACCCTTTAATGGCAAAATCAACGTTGATTTTAACGCTCCAGAAAAAGGAAATGTAACCATCGCCGTAACAGATGTGAACGGAAAAGAAATCGCAAGCGAAACGGTGAAGGATTTCCAAGGTGATTATTTCGGTCAAATCGACTTGAAGAAAGCAGGTGCAGGCGTGTATTTCTTACGTGTTACACAAGGAAATGATGGAGCTGTAAGAAGAGTAGAAGTAAAATAATCCGCTTAAGGTTTGAGAATAAAAAAGCCTGGAATTTATTTCCAGGCTTTTTTTATTTCTGCTACTTTCCCATGTTGTAGAGAACGAAGGCATAAGAATCAGCCGTCAATTCAATCAGCTTAGCCGTATTTGATGAACCGTGGCCGCTATTTGTATCAATTCGGATGATCATTGGTTTCGCCGCTGTATTCTTCGCCTGAAGTGTCGCCGCATATTTAAATGAGTGCGCAGGCACCACGCGATCATCATGATCAGACGTAAACACCATAGTGGCAGGATAATTCATCGCTTTGATATTGTGCAGAGGTGAATAAGCATACAGCGCTTTAAACTCCTCCCCATTATCGCTACTACCATAATCTGCTACCCAGTTCCAGCCGATCGTGAATTTTTGGAAACGTAACATATCCATCACACCCACCCCTGGAAGAGCTGCGGCGAATAAATCAGGTCTTTGGTTTATTGCAGCGCCTACTAATAATCCGCCGTTAGAACGACCAGATGCCGCTAAATAAGCCGGGGAGGTATATTTCTCACGAATCAAGTATTCAGCTCCGGCAATGAAGTCATCAAAAACATTTTGCTTTTTCAACTTCATTCCAGCCTCATGCCACTTCTCGCCGTATTCGCTACCACCACGTAAATTAGTGACCACATAAATGCCACCTTTTTCTAACCAAGGAATTAAGCTGGCAGAGAAGGACGGAGTAGAGCTAATGTTAAATCCACCATAGCCATAAATGATCGTTGGATTTTTACTGTTCAGACTAAGGCCCTTTTTGCTCACGATAAACATCGGAACTTGGGTGCCATCTTTGGACGGATAGAACTTTTGAACGACCGTATAATCTGATGGATCGAAGGCCAAAGTCGGTTTTTGAAATACCGTAGACGTATTCGATGCTAAGTCATAGCGGTAAATCGTCGGTGGAAAGTTGAAAGAAGAATAGGTATAGAACGTAAATTTATCCTCTTTCTCGCCACCAAAACCACCGGCATTTCCTAAACCTGGCAAGGCCACAGTCCCTAAAGATTTACCTGTGTAATCATAGATAGATACGCGAGAAGTCACATCTTTTAAATAATTCAAGAACAAGCGTTTGCCCACGGTATTCACCCCTTGCAAAGGCTCCGGTTTCTCAGCAACAATGGTTTTCCAGTTTTCCTTCGAAGGATTCGCTGGATCCACCCGAACAATTTTCTTGTTCGGTGCACCTTCATTCGTTTCCAAAATCAAGATATCGCCATCGTTATCCACGATACTGAAATCGTATTTCCCCGGTTCAGCCACAACAGGCTTGAACTTTGTTTCTTTTTTAGAAGCATCTAACACCCAAAGAGCATTTCCATCCAAACCTTTTCCACGGTCTGAAATCGTCAAGAATGCGAAACGCTCGTCATCCGATGTGCTTACCGTGTGGAAACGTTGTGGATTTTTCGGATCCTCATAAACCAATTGATCTTGTGACTGAGGCGTTCCTACCATGTGAAACCACACTTGATGATTCTCGTTTTTCGTGCTCAATTCTTTCCCCTTACCCGGCTCTGGATAGCGAGAATAGTAGAAACCATTGCCTTTCCAAGCCACGCCACTCACTTTTACCCAGCTCAATTCATCGGCCAGATTTTTACCCGTTTCCATGTCGCGAACGTAATAGGTTTGCCAGTCACTTCCGCTTAAGCTCAGACCTACGCAGGCATATTTTCCGGTCTTGTTCAAAGAGAAAACCGTTAAACGTGTCGTTCCATCCTTCGATAACGTGTTGGGGTCGATAACCTGCTCTGGTTTCCCATTGAGGCCTTTTTGACGGTATAAAACGGATTGGTTTTGCAAGCCGCTGTTTTTGTAGAAATAATACCACTCGCCTTTACGAGAAGGGGCGGAGATTTTCTCGTAGTTACTTAGCGCCTCGATGCGCTTTTTGAATTCTTCGCGAAGCGGGATTTGGTTTAAATAACCGAAACTAACTTCATTTTGTGCCTTCACCCAGGCTTTCGTTTCCTCGCTATTGTCGTCTTCTAACCAGCGATATGGATCCGCCACTTGAGTTCCGTGGTAATTATCGACGTGATCGATTTTCTTGGTAGCAGGGTATTTCATTTGGGCCAAAGCAGACGCAGATACGAGCATCATCGCTGCAATTAAGTGTTTAGATGTTGACATAGGTTTGATTTAGAATAGAGATCCTGTCTCGGCTCTAGGCGCTATCCCCACGTGGCGATACGCTTTTTCAGTAGCCTCACGCCCCCGAGAGGTGCGCTTTAAGAATCCCTCTTGTATTAAAAAAGGTTCGTACACTTCTTCGATAGTTTCAGCCTCCTCACCACAAGCCGTAGCAATGGTCGTTAAGCCGACTGGGCCACCTTTGAATTTCTCGATGATGGTCATTAGAATGCGATTATCCATTTCGTCTAGGCCGTTTTGGTCTACATCCAAGGCATTCAAGGCGATTTCAGCGATCTTAACATCGATGGAACCATTACCTTTCATTTGGGCAAAGTCGCGGGTACGGCGCAATAAATTGTTCGCGATACGCGGTGTTCCACGGCTACGACGCGCGATTTCATAGGCCCCAGACTCGTCTATCGGCATATCTAAAATCGCCGCTGAGCGTTTGACGATTTTAGTCAATAAAGCGGCATCATAATACTCCAGACGCGCATTAATCCCAAAACGTGCCCGCAAAGGCGAGGTTAATAAACCTGCTCTCGTGGTCGCTCCGATAAGGGTAAATGGATTCAATCCTATCTGAATACTGCGCGCATTAGGCCCAGAATCCAGCATAATATCAATCTTATAATCCTCCATCGCGGAATACAAATATTCCTCTACGATGGGATTCAAGCGGTGTATTTCATCAATAAATAAGACGTCGTAAGGCTGCAAATTCGTCAACAAACCTGCTAAATCGGAGGGCTTGTCTAACACAGGACCCGAAGAAATCTTCAGGGTAGAACCTAATTCGTTCGCGATGATGTGAGATAAAGTCGTCTTGCCTAAACCCGGAGGGCCATGCAATAAAACGTGATCCAAAGCCTCCTCACGGGCTTTTGCCGCCCCTACGAAGATTTGAAGGTTGTCTACAATTTTACCTTGACCCGAAAAGTCCAAAAAGCTCAAGGGCCGCAGGGCCTTGTCAAACTCCTTCTCTTGTGGGTTCAACGCTTCCGCATCCCCAGTTAAATAATCTTCACGCATCGTTGAAATAGTAAATTGAAATCAAAGATAATTTTTTTATTGAGAAGATTTTATAGTTTTGGAAAACCAAAAATCTGAACCTAAACTTATGTCATCCATTTTCATCGGCGAACTAGCCGGAACTGCTACCCTACTTTACCTTGGAAACGGCGTTGTTGCCAATATGTTATTAAAAGATACGAAAGGAAACGGCACCGGATTATTAGCCATCGCAGCCGCCTGGGCCTTTGCTGTCACCATTGCCATTTATGTTTCCACCTATTTCGGGAGCTCTGGTGCTCACTTAAACCCTATTGTAACGATTGCTGGTTGTGTAAAGTCAGGAGATTGGAGCTTATTTCCTACGTTTATTGGAGCCCAACTACTGGGTGCGATGTTAGGGCAATTATTAGTTTGGTTGCATTACAAGCCACATTACGACGCTACGACTGATAAAGGAGCCATTCGCGCCTCTTTCTGTACAGATCCAGCGATTAAAAATACGCCATTCAACTTTATTTCTGAGGCCTTTGCGTCTGCCTTAGCGGTGGTTGCTTTAGGTACTTTTTCTACGATTGAAACAGGCTTAGGGCCCTTTATGGTGGGAATTCTAGTTTGGGCCATTGGTCTAGGCCTAGGGGGAACCACAGGTTATGCGATTAATCCGGCCCGTGATTTAGGACCAAGAATTATGCACGCCATTTTACCGATTCCTAATAAAGGGGATTCGGGCTGGGAATATGCCTGGATTCCGGTGTTAGGACCAGCAGCTGGTGCCGTATTAGGTGCCTATATTTTGACTCTCAACTAATTGACCATGTACGTAGGATCCATTGATCAGGGCACGACAAGTTCCCGTTTTATCATCTTTAATAAGGCTGGAGAGATTATTTCAGTAGGCCAAAAAGAGCACAAACAGATCTATCCCCAAGCGGGCTGGGTGGAGCACGACTCGCACGAGATTTGGAAAAATACACAAGAGGTCATCGGCTTAGCCCTAGGCAAAGCGAACCTTTCCGCGAAAGATTTAGCGGCGGTGGGAATCACTAACCAGCGGGAAACGACGGTCGTTTGGAATAAAAAAACGGGCAAGGCCTATTATAATGCCATCGTTTGGCAAGATACGCGCGTGGGATCCGAGCTAGCGGAATTAGCCAAGGATGGCGGAATGGACCGTTTCAGAGCAAAAACAGGTCTTCCATTAGCCACCTATTTCAGCGGTTTAAAGCTTCGCTGGTTATTAAATAACATCGACGGATTACGCGCAGACGCGGAGAAAGGCGATGCCTTATTCGGAACAATGGACACTTTCATTGCTTGGCATTTAACAGGTGGAGTTGATGGCGGAATCCACATCACGGATGTGACCAATGCCAGCCGCACCCAATTAATGGACTTGCAAACCTGCGCCTGGGATGATGAAATCCTGCAGGTATTAAGCATTCCTAAAGCCATGCTCCCAGAAATCAAATCCAGCTCACTCGTTTATGCGAAGGCGAAAGGGGTGCTAGGTGGCGTTCCTTTAGCGGGGATTTTAGGAGATCAACAAGCGGCTCTTGTAGGCCAAACCTGCTTCGACCCCGGTCAAGGCAAAAACACCTACGGAACTGGCTGTTTCTTATTGATGAATACGGGAACGAAAGCGATTCCTTCCCAATTTGGCCTACTAACAACCGTGGCCTATCAATTAGGTAATGAACCGGTACACTACGCACTAGAAGGATCCGTAGCGATTACAGGTGCCCTAGTTCAATGGTTACGCGATAATTTAGGGATCATCAAGCATAGCCCAGACATCGAAAAGCTGGCTAAACTGGTGGAAGACAATGGTGGATGTTATTTCGTCCCTGCTTTCTCAGGTCTATATGCACCCTATTGGAAACAAGATGCCCGTGGAGCTTTAGTGGGTTTAACGCGCTATATCAATAAATCACACATCGCACGCGCTGCACTAGAGGCCACAGCTTTCCAGACTTGGGAAGTGTTAGAGGCCATGGAAAAAGACGCAGGTATCCCGATCGCCTCACTTCGCGTAGATGGCGGGATGGTCGTGAATCAATTATTAATGCAATTCCAATCCGACATAATCGGTGAAGAAGTAATCTGCCCTAAAATTATTGAGACTACGGCTTTAGGTGCTGCTTATGCGGCGGGACTAGCGGTGGGATATTGGGAAAATCTAGATGATTTACGAAAAAACTGGGGAATCGCCCACACGTGGAAACCTGCGATGGATGCCGATAAGCGTGCGCATTACCGCAAGCAATGGAAGAAGGCTGTGGCTAAAACCTTTGACTGGGAGGATTAGTATTTGCCCGAGTCATCCCATAGGCAGGACATGCGGCTTGTCTCGAACACGAGGCAAGCACGCAGGCCAATACTAGGATTAAAATTCCTTTTTTCATCTTATACCGAAGCTAACTTCGCTTTAGCTGGTGTTTCTTTTTTAGCTGCTACCGGTTCACTGGACTGTTGATATCCTAAAATATCTAACATGGGTGCACTCTTTTGCTCTTCTGAGAATAAACGAGTCGTGATGGTTCCGTCTTCTAAACGGTCCACGATAACATGCTTAGGTGCAGGGATCAAGCAGTGTTGAATTCCGCCATAACCACCTAGGGACTCTTGATAAGCCCCTGTATGGAAGAAACCTACGTATTGACGCTCTGATTCCTCTTCAAAAATCGGTAAGTACAAGTCAGAACTATGGGCCTCTGTATTATAGAAATCCATCGAATCACATGTCAAACCACCTAGGTTGACCTTTTGATACGGCATGCCCCAATTATTCACCGGAAGCATGATATACTTCTGGTTCATTCCCCAAGAGTCAGGCAATTGCGTAATAAATGAGCCATCGATCATGTACCAAAGCTCTTTATCATTCTGTAGTTTTTGGTCAATAATCTCATACAAGACCGCTCCACTTTCACCTACGGTATAAGAACCGAATTCGGTAAAGATGTTAGGTACAGGTACGTTATTCTTATTGCAAATCCACGAGATTGATTCAACGATCTCGTCTACCATTGCTTGGTAATCGTAATTAAACTGAAGAGAGGTTTGGATCGGTAATCCACCGCCTAAATCGATCGAATCCAATTCAGGACAGATCTTCTTCATTTCGCAATATTTGTACACGAAACGGCTTAATTCAGACCAATAATAAGCAGAATCCTTAATTCCCGTGTTAATGAAGAAGTGTAACATCTTCAAATTGAAACGTGGATTTGGCTTTATTTTTTCGTTGTACAAAGTATTTACATCCGAATAACGAACACCTAAACGCGACGTATAGAACGCGAAATCAGGTTCCTCATCCGTCGCAATACGAATCGCGATATTTACCTTTTCTGCCGTCACCGATTTCTCATAGAAATCGATTTCTTTTAAGTTATCTAATACCGGAATGCAGTTAAAACCTTCGTTGATTAGTTCAGAAATGTATTGTGTATACAAAGGCTGCTTGTAGCCATTGCAAAGAATATACGTCGATTTGGAGATTTTTCCTTGGTTGTACATATCGCGAATAATCGGGATATCGAACGCACTAGACGTCTCTAAGTGTACATTTTGCTTCAAAACTTCTTCCAAAATGAAAGAGAAGTGAGATGACTTCGTACAATAGCAATAGGTATAGTTTCCTTTGTAATTGTATTTCTTGATCGCATTACGAAACAAAAGTTTTGCATTCTCGATGTGTTCGGAGATTTTAGGCAAATAGGAAACCTTTAGAGGAGTGCCATATTGCTTAATGATTTCCATTAAAGGCACATTGTTAAACAACAATTCATTGTTCTCATTGATATTGAACTCACGAGTGGGGAACTCAATGGTTTGATCAATTAGATCGATGTAATTTTTCATCTCTATGTTTAAATGCACCCGAGTTCACCTCGAGTTTGTGGAAAAACGTGCAAAACTGCAATAAAAGTATGTACTTTGCAAGACAAATACACATTAAGTTATTATGTCCAAAATTCATTTTATCGCCATCGGTGGTGCCGCTATGCACAACTTAGCCCTTGCTCTTTTAGCACAAGGACACGAAATAACGGGCTCAGACGATGAAATCTACGAACCTTCTAAAAGCCTGTTAGAAAAGCATGGCCTACTTCCAGCTGAATTCGGTTGGTTCCCAGAGAAGATTAACCAGGACATTGATACCATTGTTTTGGGGATGCACGCGCGTGCGGACAACCCCGAATTATTGAAAGCGCAGGAATTAGGTTTAAAAATCGAATCCTATCCCTCATTCATTTACGAACAAAGCAAAAACAAACAACGCATTGTCATCGCTGGAAGCCACGGTAAAACGAGCATCACGTCCATGATTCTGCACGTTTTAAAGACATTAGAGCGCAAATTCGATTATTTAGTGGGTGCTAGAATCGAAGGTTTCGATCTAATGGCCTCCATTACAGATGCGCCTATCATGATTATCGAGGGAGATGAGTATTTAGCCTCCCCTATCGATCGCCGAGCTAAGTTCCTTCTATATCAACCGCATATCGCCTTGATTTCGGGCATCGCTTGGGACCACATTAATGTATATCCCACCTTCGAATCGTATACGCAAGCCTTCGAAAATTTAGTCAAAGAAATGCCTAAAGCAGGACATTTATTCTTCGACAAAACAGATAAAACCTTGGAGGCCATCGCTGAATCTTGTCCAGAACATTGCCATTCAGAAGGTTACAAGGCCCATGATTCGGTGATTCGCAACGGCCAAACTTTCTTAAAAGGAAATGATGGGAAGGAATATGGCTTGCAGGTTTTTGGAGAACATACCTTAAAGAATCTACAAGGCGCCTTGCACATCTGTACACAAGTAGGTGTGAGTGAAACGGAATTCTATACGGCGATTCAGTCCTTCAAAGGGGCAGCTAAACGTCTGGAGTGGGTAGGTGAATCAGACACTCAATTACTATACAAGGATTTTGCCCATGCGCCATCGAAAGTAAAGGCAACCACGCAAGCATTAAAAGCCCAATTTCCGCAGCGAAAATTAGTGGCCGCTTTAGAATTACATACGTTCAGCAGTTTGAATCCGGCATTTTTACCTGAATACAAGGGTACTTTAGCGGATGCAGATATAGCAATTATCTATTTGAGCGAGCATGCGCGTGCCATTAAGCGTATGGATAAGATCGAAGCGGAAACGGTTCAGACCTATTTCAATCACCCCAACTTAATCGTTCTGCGAGAGCAAACAGAATTGAAGGAATACCTGTTAAAACAAAATCAGGAAAACCAAAACCTATTAATGATGTCTTCTGGCACCTTCGATGGTCTCAATTTTCCTGGCTTAGCTACTGAACTCGGGTTACGAATTCAATAATTGATCTAATTCTTCTTTAAATCCATTCAATAAAATCTCCTTCATGGAGATTTTACGTTTCTGGGTATTGATTTTACTCAAGGTGATTTTGTCCTCCATCATGCGCGTAGCTTCTGCTTCCGCGATGGCCGATTCTAATTCCCCACGTTCCTTCTTCGCCATATAATCCATCTGGTTGATCATGATTTTCAACTGCTCAATGCGTGGCTTTTCATTCAAATTTGCATGGCGATACGATATCACCCGAAGCAAATAATTCATCTCAAAAATCTTATCGCAAATGGTACGGAAACGTTCAGCTAACGAGCGATCCATATTTTTCACTTGGGCAGAAATCTCTTTCCACTTCACTAAGTTCGCCTTTGCTAAATCTGCTGTGGCTACGATGTTGACTTGGTCTTTTAAACGTAATTCTAAATCGCCTGCCATGGACGTTAATTCCAACACGCGTGGATCTACGCGTGGCTTGTAATCGATTCCTTTAATTCGGTTATACTTCTCGAAGAACATGTCATTCGCCTTCTTGAAGTTCTTCCAAAGCATCGACTGCTTCTTAGGAGGCAGGCCTACCACATTCTTCCACTCTTTCTGAATCTCCTTCACTTTTACCACCGAATCATCGATGTCTTCTGCCTTACGCAATTGGTGAACTTGATCGATATATCCCTGTAAAATCAGGATTTTTTCGTCTATTTGACGGTTTTTCTCTTCAAAATAGCTACGGCGCTTCAAGAAAAAGGCATCTAATACCTCTTGAAATTCTGCCGTTAATTCGTCTTGAAATTGTTTGTCAACGGGGCCCGTTTTCACCCACTTCATCTTGACCTCCATCAATTTGTCCGTCGCTTCTACCACGTCTTCTTCAGCAGAAATTTCTTTCGCATCTTTGATTAAGGCACGTTTAATTTCTAAATTCTTCACTTGATTCGCCTGGATTAACTCTTTCAAGTAAACCTCGTGCTTATCTAATTCCGCCAATAAAGGTTCGAAATCACCTAAGCCATCGAACTCGATGAGGTAGGTTTTCATTTGCAAGACTTTGGTCAGAAACGAACCTTTATTCTGTGCCGCTTCAATCTCAGCAGACAGTCCTTTCACCTTGCTCAATGCGAGGTCAAAACGTTTCACAAAATAGGCTAATGCTTCCTCCTCTGAATTACGCACGAATCCAATTTCGCGCTCTGGGTAGCTTAAATAGGCGTTGATGAAAACTTTGCCGTCGCGGCAAAATCCAAACTTGTTTGATGTGGGCTGGCTCATATATTTTAAGGAAAGAGCTTCAAGCAGGTGCTTTGGCTCAAATGTTAATCGTAATTCTTATTATGCCTCTAATTTATTTAAAAAATTGCGATATTTGTGGGTTAAATAAAAATAAAATTCATGAGTAACGAAACCATCATCTTTTCGATGGAGCGTGTGTCGAAAGTCATCCCTCCTCAAAAGACCATCATAAAAAATATTTACCTGTCGTTTTTCTACGGCGCTAAAATCGGGGTACTCGGTCTAAACGGATCTGGAAAGTCTACTTTATTGCGCATTATCGCCGGAATCGACAAATCTTACACGGGCGATGTCGTTTTTTCACCAGGTTATACGGTGGGATTATTAGAGCAAGAACCGCAATTAGATCCGAACAAAACGGTGATCGAAGTCGTAGAAGAAGCCGTTGTAGAAATCAAGAACCTGTTAAAAGAGTTCGATGAAATTAACGAGGCATTCGCTGATCCAGATGCTGATTTTGACAAATTATTAGCGCGCCAAGGCGAAGTACAAGAGAAATTAGACCACTTCAACGCCTGGGAATTAGATACGCGTTTAGAAAAAGCGATGGATGCACTTCGTTGTCCTCCATCTGATGCCCTAGTGAGCACACTTTCTGGTGGTGAAAAACGCCGTGTGGCGCTTTGCCGCTTATTATTACAAGAACCAGATGTCTTGTTATTAGATGAGCCGACTAACCACTTGGATGCGGAATCAGTAGACTGGTTAGAGCAACATTTACGTCAATACAAAGGTACCGTAATCGCCGTCACCCACGATAGATACTTCCTAGATAACGTGGCCGGTTGGATTTTAGAATTAGACCGTGGCGAGGGTATTCCTTGGAAAGGAAATTATTCGTCTTG
The DNA here is from genome assembly GCA_046046955.1 of Bacteroidota bacterium. Lineage (GTDB taxonomy): Bacteria > Bacteroidota > Bacteroidia > Cytophagales > Spirosomataceae > Aquirufa. Next base: position 29,291 of record JBJOIV010000008.1, read on the forward strand.
GTTAGAGCAAAAGCAAAATCGCTTAGCGCAAGAAGAGAAGACCGAATCACGTCGTCAGAAGACCTTGCAACGCGAATTAGAATGGGTTCGTATGGCGCCAAAAGCGCGTCAAGCGAAGTCCAAAGCCCGTATTGGTGCCTACGAAAAACTCCTTTCAGAAGAGAACAAACAGAAGGAAGACAAGTTGGAATTATTCATTCCAGCGGGTCCCCGTTTAGGTAATAAGGTGATCGAAGTGCAGGGGGTGTCGAAATCCTTTGGCGATAAATTATTGTATGAGAACCTAAGCTTCTCCCTACCTCCAGCTGGAATCGTCGGTATTATTGGACCAAACGGTGCCGGTAAAACGACCCTTTTCAATCTGATTACAGGAAAGATTCAGCCTGATGCTGGGACTTTCGAAGTAGGTGAAACGGTGAAACTGGCTTATGTCGATCAAGAGCACAATCAATTGAAAGCGGAAAAGTCTGTTTTCGAAACGGTTTCAGATGGCAATGATTGGGTGATGTTAGGTGGAAAGCAAGCGAATGCACGTGCCTATGTGAGTAAATTCAACTTCAACGGAGCGGATCAGGAGAAGAAAATCAGCATGTTATCCGGTGGAGAGCGTAATCGCGTTCACTTAGCGATGATGTTGAAGGAAGGTGCGAACGTATTATTACTCGATGAGCCGACAAATGATTTGGATGTGAACACGCTTCGTGCGCTAGAAGAAGGTTTAGAGAACTTCGCAGGTTGTGCGGTAGTCATCTCCCACGACCGTTGGTTCTTAGACCGCATTGCGACGCATATTTTAGCGTTTGAAGGAGATTCGCAGGTAGTTTGGTTTGAAGGTAATTATTCAGAATACGAAGAATCACGTAAGAAACGTTTAGGGGACACAACACCGAAGCGTATTCGTTACAAGAAATTACAGTAATATGACATCAAGAGAGAAAATTCAGGCAGTCATTGACGAAATGGGCAAGGTGGTGATAGGCCAAGAGCGTCTGATTAACCGCCTATTAGTCGGACTTTTTACCGGCGGACACGTTCTGTTAGAAGGGGTGCCTGGATTAGCTAAGACTTTGACCATTAATACCTTAGCCAAGATTCTTGACTTGCATTTCCACCGCATTCAGTTCACGCCGGATTTATTGCCAGCGGACTTAGTGGGAACGATGATTTATAATCCGAAAAAATCGGAATTTGAAGTAAAAAAAGGGCCAATTTTCGCTCAGATTATCCTCGCTGATGAGATTAACCGTGCCCCAGCTAAAGTGCAATCTGCGCTTTTAGAGGCGATGGCGGAGAAGCAAGTGACGATCGGGGATACGACCTATCCATTAGATAAGCCTTTCTTGGTTTTAGCGACTCAAAACCCGGTAGAGCAAGAGGGGACTTTCCCGCTTCCAGAGGCGCAAGTGGATCGTTTCATGTTGAAGGTTTTCTTGAATTACTTAGATAAAGATCAAGAGTTAGCCGTGATGCGCCAAAAGTCCAACATGGACTTCAATTACGAGCCTAAAACAGTATTGAACGCAGAAGATATCGCCAAAATACGCAAGGAAATCAACGAAATTACGATTTCGGAGACTTTGGAGAAATACATCATTGAACTCGTATTTGCGACGAGAAATCCGGCTGAATATGGTCTGACACAAGAGGCGGGCTATATCCAATTCGGAGCTTCACCGCGTGCCAGTATTCAGTTGAATTTAGCCGCGAAAGTGATGGCTTACTTAGAGGGACGCGATTATGTGCTACCGGAAGACATCAAGGAAATGGCACCGGACATCTTGAATCACCGCATCATTTTGAATTATGTGGCGGAAGCGGATAACATCACGACCTTGCAGATCATCCAATCTATTTTAAGTAGCGTCGCAATTAATCGCTAATTTTTTTGGGTAAAAATGGGGTATTTATTGCTTTTAGAGCAAAATAGATCCTTATGAAATACCTTGTTATCCTGTGCCTTTTCTTTTTTAGTTTCACTGCGACCGAGCCTATGCGCGTATTCCTGATCGGGGATTCGACGATGGCAGACAAGGTTTCGGCAGACTTTCCAGAGACTGGTTGGGGGATGCCTTTTTCACAGCTATTTAATGAGGCAGTTGAGGTCCAAAACCATGCCTACAATGGCCGTAGCACGAAAAGCTTCCGTAGAGAAGGCCGTTGGGCGAAGGTATTTAATCAGATCAAAAAGGGGGATTATGTGTTGATTCAGTTTGGCCATAATGATGCCAAAGTCTCAGATACGAGTCGTTATGCTCCTGCCCAAACCGACTTCCGTGAGAACCTCATTCGCTATGTTCGCGAGACACGCTCTAAAGGCGGAATTCCTATCTTATTAACGCCTACACAACGTAGAAAATTCGATTCCACAGGTGTATTTGTCGATCAACATGCGGATTATCCAAGCGTAGTTCGTGAAGTAGCCTCCGCTGAAAAAGTACTATTAATCGACGTAGAGAAAGAAAGTAAAAAATACATCAGCGCCGAAGGGCCGGAGGGAGCTAAAAAAATGTTTCTGCATTACCCGGCTGGGATTTTCAAGAAGTTCAGCAAAGGGGTGGCGGACGATACGCACTTCTCTCCTTTTGGGGCGAGAAAAATTGCATCGATCGTCGCTGAGGCCGTTTTAGCTTCGAATGAACACCTGCGCAGCTTCTTAAAGAAGTCTAGCTTCTCTCAGAAATATGCCTTTGAATTGCCTAATGTAGCAGAGACGGCCTTTAAAAAAGACACATTTAACATCGTTTCCTACGGAGCCGTTTCATCCGCAAGTGCCTTGAATACGTCGGCGATTCAACAGGCCATCGACATCGCAGCCAAACAAGGTGGTGGCGTGGTACGTGTGCCTGCTGGTTTTTGGGTGACGGGTGCGATCACCTTGCGTTCGAATATTAACTTTCATTTAGACGCTGGTGCGGTCTTGCAATTCAGTGCGGATGCGGCACAATATCCCTTAGTTCGAACAAACTGGGAGGGTGTCGATGCGATTCGGGCGCAATCCCCTATTACAGCTATCGGCGAGCGCAATATTGCGATTACCGGTGCTGGTATCATCGATGGAAATGGGGAAGCTTGGAGACCGGTAAAGAAAGGAAAATTGACTCTGGGCGAGTGGGACAAATTGGTTCGTTCAGGTGGCGTGTTGGACGAGAAGAAAGATACCTGGTATCCAACGGAACGCGCGTTAAAAGGTTCGAAACTGGATCAACCGGGCGTAATTGCGGCAGGTTTTACAGAGGCCAAAGCCGAGGAAATCAAAGAATTCCTTCGCCCGAACATGATCTCGCTTCGTGCATGTGAGCAAATTTTATTAGAAGGCGTTACCTTCCAAAACTCCCCTGCTTGGAACGTCCACCCCCTTCTTTGCAAACACCTAACGGTAGAAAACATCACGGTTAAAAATCCTTGGTTCGCGCAAAACGGCGATGGAATCGACATCGAATCTTGTGAATATGTGTCCGTTCGCAACTCCCGCTTCGATGTGGGTGATGACGGAATCTGTTTAAAATCAGGTAAAGATGCGGAAGGTCGCAAAAGAGGCCGCCCAAGCGCACACATCACCATCGATAATTGTGTCGTATTCCACGGCCACGGCGGTGTCGTAGTGGGAAGTGAGATGTCAGGCGGGGTGCATGACTTATTCGTTTCGAACTGCCAGTTCTTAGGAACTGACGTAGGTTTACGCTTCAAAACAGCCCGCGGTCGTGGTGGTGTAGTAGAAAATGTCTACATCCAAGACATCAGCATGAAGAACATCTCTGGCGAGGCTATCTTGTTTGATATGTACTACCAAGGAAAAGATCCAGTGGCGACATTTGGGAATGGAGACGAAACTCCTAAAATCGAAAGCAAACCCGTAGATGCAGGAACTCCACAATTCAAGCATATCTACGTAGATCGTGTGGTAGCGAAAGGAGCAGAAACTGGATTATTAGTCCGAGGACTACCAGAAATGCCGATTCACCACATTAATCTATCTAACCTAGATATTGAGGCGAAGCAAACTTACCGCGTGATTGAAGCAACAGATATTCAAATTTCGAATGCTACATTCAAGCAGACGGGCGATAAGAAACCGGAGTTGATTAACGTGAAACGCTGGAAACTAAACTAATATGGACTAACATCCACTTAGTTCAGTTTGGCGTTTAAACTACCTTTCAATTATAATACTCGGGTCGATCACATAACGACCCGATTGATCTCCATACAGGGACAAACCGCCTTCCGTGGACTCGAATCGCAAGATTAATTTCCCCGTTTTAGCTGCTTGTTGCCAGGCAGACGTAGGAATCACCCCTTGGACTAAATAGCCGTAAGTTCCTGCCTCATCTAATTTATTATTGCGCGCTTGGTAATGCCACGACAAGATCCCTTGGTGATCCGCTGGGTCATCTGCCAGAACCGTTTCTTTCGCTAAAACTCCATTCGCACTCACTTTCAATTTAGCAGGTGTGGTGTAGCGATCAGTTTGTGGATAGGCATTAGGATTAACGCCCGGGTCGAACGTTCCTTTGCCTAACATATAGTCGCCATCCATTTTACCTGCATCATCACGGTCCTTGCCTAATATTGGTTTAGCAGACGCCTCCACTAGGAAACGAACTTGCTTGATATCCGCTGTTCCAGAGGTAGGGAAAGGAATTTCATATTCGAAATAACCTGCTCCCGCACCATTTAATTTATGGCCTAAAACACCTGCCCACTGTTTTTTAGGCCAGCTCGCTGCACTGTAGCGTTCTACTGGGACAGAAATCAATTGACCTTTCACAGGCTGTGTGTTTCCATCTTCCACAAGGAGATGTGCGAAATTGCGATGCACGACTTTCCCAGCAGCGTCACTTAGTTCGAAGGCTAATGTGTTAATCGATTTGTCAGACGGCAACACCACCTGCACCGAGTCAAGCGCCTTCACGTCCCAAGCTGAATAATTTATCTTAGAAGATCTAGTCCAATGGTTTTGCTTCTCCCCTGCCGCATTGGTTCCGGACAAAGTCATCTTTAAGGTCAAGGAACCGGACTTATTTGTGAGCGAAGAGAGATGTAATGGAATGTTGATTTTTTGGCCGGCATTTCCGGCAAAGGTGATTTCCTGACCTGTCGAAAGATAGAAAGGGCTGTGGAAATCGAGTAGCGACATACCTGGAACGATGGCATTTAAGCCGGTTTCCTTTTCAGTCCGATCGAATTTATAATAGCCATTCCACTCATTAATCACATCGTGGTGCTCGGTGTAGAGCCAACCCGCCATCTTCGGATGATTTCGGAAAGAGTTCATCGCCTTGTGGTAATCGAAAGTATAATCTACATCACCCGTGCTTCCTTGATAACCCCACACGTTGCCAAACTCCGAATTAATCATCGGCTGGCTTCCTTGCTGATATCCATTCTCAAAGTTCCAAGAACTACCGGGATAGGTTTTTGCGGAATATTCATTGATCAATTTATCCCATTCATACCCTGCTTGGTAGGCATGCCAGGAGTTAATGTCGGTTTCGGTATGACCTCTACCGCAGCAAACAGAATTATCTTCGACGAGGCGAGTGGGGTCTAGTTTTTTAGCCAAATGATACACCGATGCTACCCATTTCTGAGTCTCCGGCGTATAGGTCGCCTTTTTATCTTTGTGAGTAAACAATCCCCAGGTCTCATTGAACGTTATCCAAGAGAAAATCGCCGGGTGATTATAGTCGCGCTTGATCATCTCATGCAGCGTATATTCTGACTCCTTTTGCATATCCGCGTCTGGATCGCCCCAGGAATTAGGCAAATCAGACATCACTAAAAGCCCCAGTTTATCCGCCCAATACAGCTTTCGCGGCACATCCACCTTGATGTGCGTACGAATACCATTCAAACCAATTCGCTTAGAACGCACAATCTCGTCCTTCATAAATTGATCTGAAGGGAAGGTATAAAAACCCGTCGGATGGTAACTTTGATCTAGCGCTAATTGTACATAAATAGGCTTATTATTCAATCCGATATACGGAATCCTCGAGCCCGGTAAATTCACCACGGAGATCTTGCGCATCCCAAAATACCCCTTCACCACATCATTCCCCGAGGTCAACGTTAACCCATAGAGATAAGGATCCTCCAATGACCACAGATGCATGGTTTTTATAGCGATTTCCGCGCTTCCTTCTTGTTTTCCGGCAGGGATTTTCACCACGGCTGTCTGGCCATTAGAAAGCGCCACTTGAACTGATTGTTGCTTTGAAACCGGTGCCCCTAAATAGACCTTAACTTGCGCTTTTTTCGTATCAATATCCGGATTAACGGCATAATGATCAATGAAATTACTGCCTCTCGCTTCTAAATAAACCGTCTGCCAAATCCCCCGCGCATTACCATACCCTTGCTTCCCATAAAGCGTAAACATTCGACGCTTATCATCTGCTCTGATGGCAACGTGGTGCGTGGAACCGGGTTTTACACCGGCTAATTCCGCGTCAAACGGCGTGTATCCGCCTTGGTGTTTACCAATTTGTACTCCATCTAAAAATACAGTTGTCTCCCAATCCGAAGCCCCGATGTTCAGGAAAATACGCTTCCCGGTCCAAGTGGCAGGGATTTTAATCTCCTTGTGGTACCAAGCGACATCCGCCTCATCTTTTACTTCAGATAGCGCAGATCCCCAGGGAAAAGGAACGAGGATTTTCTTAGCAAAGCGGGATGGTACTGTTAAAGTCGAATCGAAGGTAAAGTCCCAATATCCATTCAAATTCACCCATTGCGTTCTTTCAAGGTCTGGACGAGGATGTTCTGGCAGGGGTTGTGATTTCTGTGCAAGCGCACAAAAAGATAGTCCTGCAAGCAGGAATAAGGCGATTTTTTTCATAGGTTTAGATGTCAGCTATAAAAAGCTGCGGTCACAAATTTGGCAAAAAATCCGGGATATTTATCAAATAAGCGTAATTTTACGGCATGAGTGAATTAGCTGAGTTAAAGAAAAAGATCCCTACCCAGGTGGCGGTCTTAGGTGGAGGAAGCTGGGCTACGGCTTTGGTGAAAATCCTTTCGGAGAATAATGTGAAAATTAAGTGGTGGATCCGCCGGAAGTCGGACGTGGAATTCATCCGTAAATACAATCACAATCCCAGCTATTTAACGGATGTAGCCATCAACCCACGTAAGGTGAAGACTTACAGCAAGATGGTGGATGCCCTTGCTGGTGCGGAATACATCATTCTAGCAGTTCCTGCCGCTTTCATTCCGAGTACATTAAAGGACTTAAATAAGAAACATTTCGAGGGCAAAAAAGTGGTTTCTGCCATCAAAGGTATGATTCCAGACGAAAATCTGTTGGTAACGGATTGGATGGAGCGAGCTTTTAATTTGCCATTAGGCCAAACCTGTGTCATCGCTGGCCCTTGCCATGCGGAAGAGGTGGCCCTAGAGAAACAGTCGTATTTAACGATTGCTTCGCCGGATTTGAGCTTAGCTCAATCCTTCTCGAACCTATTGAATAGCCGCTTTTTGCAAGCGCATGCCATCCAGGATTTGTATGGCGTGGAATATTGTGCCGTTATCAAGAACATTGTGGCGATGGCTTGCGGTATTACGCGGGGATTGGGTTTTGGGGATAACTTCCAAGCGGTGCTCGTGAGTAATGCGATGCAGGAAATTAAGATCTTCTTGGATGTCGTTTATCCGGAGAAAAACCGCGATTTGAATAGTTCTGGCTACCTAGGGGATTTACTCGTGACGGCCTATTCGCAGTTTTCGAGAAATAGAACCTTTGGAAATATGATTGGTCGCGGGTATTCCGTGAAGTCTGCTCAGATCGAGATGAACATGATCGCCGAGGGCTATTATGCCGTGCGAAGTATCTACAGCATCTCGCGTCAGCACAACATCAAGTTGCCTATTATCGAGGCGGTTTATAACATCGTGTACGAAAAAGCGAATCCGATGTTAGAGATGAATAAGCTGAAGGGTTTCTTAAAGTAAGAAAGAGCGAATTAATTCGGCTGTTTTTGCCAAAGATTCCGCCGACGGCTTCATCTTCTCCTGCGAGAAATTAATATCCAACATTCGATTCATCGGTACTAAATGTACGTGTGCATGCGGCACCTCTAAACCAATCACCGCCACTCCTACGCGTTTACACGGAATTGCCTTCTTAATCGCAGGCGCAATCGTCTGTGCAAACTTCATCAAATCACCTAGCAATTCCGGCTCCAGATCGAAGATGTAATCCACCTCCTGTTTTGGGATCACTAATACGTGACCCTCCACTAAAGGCATCACATCTAAGAAAGCGAGAAAGCGATCGTCCTCTTTGATGAGATGACAAGGGATTTCTTTGTTGACAATTTTGGTAAATATCGTGCTCATATTAGTCGATGCGTTTCAAATTACATTTCGTGATCGGTTTAATGATCATAGGCACTTTCTCTAACTTAACGGCATCAGAATCTAGGCCAAAGTACTTGTCTTCCGAATGCGTAAACTGCTTCACAAAGAAGTAGGCCTTCATCACCATACGATCTAATAAAGGAAGCTCATTATCATATGACAAGAATTTCTCCAATACCACGAAACGGAAATCACCGATCACATTTTGCTCATTCAAGGACTTGTAACGAGAGGTAATATCCACCTCGCCACGAGCCACCATTTCTTCTACCACCTTACGGAAGTACAAGTTAATGCGTTGCTCTACTTTAAATCCTAATTTAAAGTTCACCTTGATGATATCATCTGGCTCAATCACCGTCACCTTGTATTCCATTGCATACGGATCATCCAAGGTATCCACATGGACGAACCAATAGATATCGGCACGCTTTGGACGTCTTTGGAAAATAGAATAGATAATCTTTGATTCGATGTCTGACACACGACCCGCATTGGACATAAAGACTAAGTGTGTCGCGTATTTTGGAATCGTTTCATCCTTACTTAATTCTTTTAAAGGCTCGATATAATCCGATAACTTCTCGTATTCGGTTAACTTTTTCTTAATTCGAGTGGCTCTAAACCATACCCACATGATCAAAATAATGACCCCAGCGATAAATAAGGAAACATAACCACCATGCCAGAATTTCTGCAAGTTCGCCACTAAGAAAGAACCTTCTAAAGAAACGTAAACGGCTAAGAACAAGAGAATCCACCACATGTCCACCTTCTTAATGTGCAAGTAAT
>JBJOIV010000009.1:0-37628 GCA_046046955.1 Bacteroidota bacterium
AATTAATTCAACACTGTTCATTGCTATCTCTTCTTTGTTTATTGAAATGACACTTGTACTTTTATTTTATCTACCTCAGCTAAAAGGAACCAAGTGGACTCTTTAGCTACGATTTTTCTATGCTTTACGGTCTTCTCCGTTAGGATTTCAACCGCCTCTTCCGTGTAAGAAACTAAAGTTCCTTCTACGTTTTCAGCCTCTTTCTTTTTCATCCAAACCTTCACCTTACGGCCTAAGTTCTTTTGAAACTGCCAGCCTTGACTTAAAGGAAAGTCCAAACCCGGCGAAGACACTTCTAAATTATAGGCTTCCTCGATCAACATGCCCTCTTCGATAAAATGAGCTAATTTACGGCTCATCAAAGCGCATTGGTCGATTGTCACACCCTCAATGGTATCTACTAAGATGGTTACTAAGGTTCTTTTCGTCCCTTGAGACACCGAAAAATCCACTAATAACAAAGGACCTTCGCCAATGTATTCCAGTGTCCAATCTTTCAGTTTACTCGTTAAATCCATCTTTCCGTAGGCCTATTAAAACAAAAAGAGGGATTAAAACCCCTCTTCTTTTCCTTAAATTCTGTACAAAGATACGTCAATTTTTGGTAAAAACAAGATTGGGATGCTTTATAGGTAGGATCTACCTCGGGAGATTGCGTTTTTTTTCGTTAATTGCATGTCAAATTTCCATTAATGAGATTAGTATCACTGCTCCTTTTGATTTCTTTGTATTGCTTTGGCGGTGATAAATTCCCTACTCCTCCAGATTCTCCCCTTCGACTTTTCTACATTCAACGTAGTACGAATGCGAATGTAGTCGTCTATGATGCGAATTTAATCGGCGGTAAACTCAATGCGAAAGATCCGGTGCATACGTATTGGTATCGTTTTGGGGAGAAAGGCCAAAAAGAAGAACTAACCGCTATCCAGCGCACATTAGCCTACGGTTTATACACCACAGCGGTCCCAGGTGCGATAAATACGTATGAAGGTCATTTTTTGGCCTACAGAAAACGGAAATTTGCCGTCAAACAAGATGCCACTGGCAACCCCATCGCCCTTTTTCCCATCAACGGCAAGATGCAAGTACTGAAACGCGTTTTCGTGAGCGTGGATGATTCCAAGTTTATGACGACCGTGAATTACATCGAGCTTTTTGGCAAGGATCCGGTGACGGGGAAGGATGTGTATGAGAAATTCAAGCCCTAAACTAGAGAAGAGATAAGAGAGTATAGAGTAGAGATAAAAATCTCACAATCTTCTCTCTACTCTATAATCTATACTCTCTACTCTAAAGATTTCCCGTTAGGGAAATTTGAACATTCCTCGGTTGCCCGCTATACCCCGTAATCTCTAAAATTTCTTGATTCAGCGCGTTTTTCAACATGCCTGAAAGCTTCCAATTTTCATTGATTTGGTAGTGAATCGATAGATCGGTCCACAAATAAGCGTCCATTGGATTTGCCTGAACGGAATAGCTGGACTCGTCGTAGAAGTAGTCTGTTCTTTGGCCTACATACTGATTATTCATCCCCACAGACCACTTAGCATGGAGCTTATATTGCAAACTCAAATTCCAAGCATTCGAAGGCCGGCGAATCAGGGACGAATAGGTCGAATCGCGATCGATCATCTCGCCCTTCAGGTAGGTATAATTGAAATCCGCTTGAAACTTCGCCGTTTGATATGAAAGCTCGAATTCGATGCCTTGCGTTTTTTGGCGGGAAATATTTTGGTATTTGCCAAAAGGCTCGACATCCATCGACTGAAATACGATCCCTTGATTAACCTCGTTTTGGAAGCCTACGACACGAATTTTCCAGGATTTAAACTTCTTTTCCACTCCTAGTTCAAACGTTTTGCCCTGCTCTGGCTGCAAGTCCAGATTCCCATAAGGAGAGGCTAACTGATAAATCGATGGTGTCTTGAAACACGTATAGTAATTTACGAACAGCTTCGCCGTCTGCGAAATAGCCCAATAAGGATTTAAATTATAAGTAAAGTAATTCCCAAAAGTCGATTGAGCATTCCACCTTGCCCCCAGCTCATAACCCAGTTTACGGCCACTTTGCTGAAAAGTCGCGTAGGTTCCCACAATCTGCTGCGTCTTTTGCTTTTCGCTCAAATCAGGAGAAACATATGGACCATAGTCGCTGATGGAGAGATCACTTTGCTCCGTTTTTTGGCGTCTAAATTCCGAACCTACTAATAGCGACGCATTTTCTTTTACCGGAATCTTCACAAAAGTCTCGAATCCCTGACTCAAACCCGCATAACTAGATAGGCCAAATTTCGACCACGCATTCGCCGGAACATCCGTAGAATCATTCCTAAACTCCCGGTGAATTAAGTCCTGAAAGGCACGAACCGTCCAGTTTTTCACCTGATATTGTCCTCTAAACGAATGACTGGTGGCTTTAGAGGTATAATCGCGATCATCGACAAAGGGACCATTATCTAGATTCCCTTGGTATAATTGCGATGAATAAGAGAAATCAAGATTTCCATTTTTGCCAAAATCCCTACCCCACTTCACCCCCCAGCTTTGCTGCTTAAATCCATCGGCCTCCGCTTTTCCTTGCGCAATTTTAGCAGAAGAAAAACCGTCTGTCGCGTAATTTTGAGCCTGAATTTGCAGGCTATTATTTCCTTTTCGAGTCGACCAAGATATCTGCTCTTGGTGGGTTCCCAAACCTCCTCCTTGCAACACAACCTGCAGCGACTTCGCATTTTTACGGGTCACTAAATTAATGACAGCCGCCATCGCATCAGAACCATAGAGCGTCGACTGCCCTCCTTTTAAGATTTCAATCCGCTCAATATTGCTCAGATTGATCAAATTCCAATCCATCACCGACGAAATATGGGATGGGTCATTCAATGGAAATCCATCCATCAACAATAGCACATGCCCTGTATTCGCCCCTCTTACATAAATCTCTTGATTGGTCCCCGGCGCGCTGCGCGCGCCTACCACTGCGACACCTACACTTTGCTGGAGTAATTCGCCTAGACTTTTCCCCGCGTTGGCCTGGATCATTTCGGCTGAAATTACCGAAACAACTTTTCCCGTACGAGCTAACTTCTCCGGGTATTTAGGTGCGGAGATGGTAACGTCTGCGAGCGTGGAATCTTTTTTTAGAGTAGAGAGAGGAGAGTAGAGAGTAGAGATGGGAGAATAGAGAGAAGAGATAGGAGAGTAGAGAGTAGAGATGGTAAATGGTGAATGGTAAATGGTGGATGAACCCTCCGGACTCATTCCCTCCGGACTTTCGACTGGCGACTCCCGACTAGCGACTGCTGCAAAGCAGCTCGTCGCAACTAATAATACATTTAACATGTTTTTTGCCCTTTCAGGCCTGTGAAATAAAAAGGTAATCGAACGCTCGACCTCGGATCATCCTCCGTAACGCAAGGTCAAGAATGGGGAAAGGCAGGTCTCCTGACTCATTTCCATTGCTTTTCGGCCTTCCCAGCGACGCCAGTGACCCTAGATTGAAAAGCTTTTTGAAAATTTACAGTTGCGGGGACAGCTTTGGACTTACACCAAATTCCCTATTAATCAACGCCGTTCAAAGCGGCGCAGAACCTTTCGCTGACACAAAGGTAATTCAATTTCTATTTTATCAATTTGTTGGGCCAAACAATCGAAATATATTCTCCTATTTTGTAAAAAGAAACAGACACTATGGAAACGAAAATACGCTGCCGCTGGTGTGGCACAGATGAATTATACCAAACTTACCACGACCTGGAATGGGGAAATCCGGAGCACCGAGATGATGCGCTTTTTGAGCTACTCATTTTAGAAGGCTTCCAGGCGGGCCTATCTTGGATCACTATTTTGAAGCGACGCGAAGCCTTCAGAGAAGCCTTCGCGCATTTCGACTACCAGGTTCTTTCTACCTGGTCTGATGAACAGCTCGAAGCCCAAATGCAAAACGAAGGAATTATTCGAAATCGCCTAAAAATCAATGCGGTGCGAACGAATGCGCAGGCTTTTATTAAAATTCAGGAAAAATTTGGTAGCTTTAACCAATATATTTGGGAGTTTGTGGGCCACACGCCTATCCTAAACCACTTTGCCCATCACGGAGAATTACCCGCTAGCACAGAAATTTCTGTCTTACTGAGCAAATCTCTGAAGAAGAATGGCTTCCGATTCGTCGGACCCACCATTTGTTATGCCTTGATGCAAGCGGCTGGATTAGTTAACGATCATACAACCGAATGCTTTCGCCATCCTAATAATAACTAGATGAACAAAAGGATAGTCATTATCCCCACTTTCAATGAGATTGAAAATATCGAAGCCATCCTTTTAAAGGTGTTGAGCTTGGATCCCATTTTCGATGTCTTAATTGTGGATGATGGTTCTCCTGATGGCACTGCACAGGAAGTGCAACGCCTCCAACAAGCGAATGAAGGACGTATCCACTTATTGGAGAGAAAAGGCAAATTAGGATTAGGCACTGCCTACATTGAAGGATTTAAAATCGCCCTAGCGAAAGGATACGATTTCATCTTTGAGATGGATGCAGATTTCTCCCATAATCCGGATGATTTAATTCGTCTTTTCAAAGCGTGTGCCACACCCGCTGAATTGAAGGCTGAAAAACTAGATGAAGCAGAAGCCGGAAACGGAGACATGTCCATCGGTTCTCGCTATATCAACGGAGTGAATGTGGTCAACTGGCCTATGAGCCGTGTTTTAATGTCCTATTTTGCCGGATTTTATGTTCGCTTTATCACGGGGATGAAAGTGCAGGATGCGACAGCAGGTTTTGTTTGCTACCGCAGAAATACACTCGAAACCTTACCTTTAGACCAAATCAAGTTTATCGGATACGCCTTCCAAGTTGAGATGAAATTTACTACTTGGAAATATGGCTTTAAACTGGTGGAGGTGCCCATCATCTTTACAGATCGCACGAAGGGAACGAGCAAGATGTCAGCGAATATTTTCAAAGAGGCCATCTTCGGAGTGATTCAGATGAAAGTGAATAGTTTGTTCAAACGTTACCAAGCCTAAGATGAGCTATACAGTCTTAAAATCCCTTCATATCATTTTTGTGGTCAGTTGGTTTGCTGGACTTTTTTATCTTCCGCGTTTATTGGTTTACCACGTAGAGGCGCAGGATAAGGCCGAACCGGAGAAAAGTATTTTGGCGAAGCAATTCGAGAAAATGCAAAAGCTGCTTTTCAATGCCATTATGATCCCAGCGATGTTTTTGACTTGGATCACTGGCTTATCGCTGATTTATGTGGCCTGGCTAGCTAGTTTCTCAAGCCAAGGATGGTTGCATTTGAAATTAGCCTTTGTGGTAGCCATCACGATTTATCACTTCGTTTGTAGACATCTGATTCTTCAATTCAGAAAAGGAAATTTTCTACTCTCTGGTCCACAGTTACGTCTATTCAATGAAATTGCTACGATTCTTTTAGTTGCTGTTGTATTTCTAGTGGTGGCTAAAAATACCCTAGATTGGATGTATGGATTAGGAGGATTTGTGATTTTTGCCATCGTCATCATGGCGGCGGTGACCATCGTGAAGAAAATTAGAACGAAAAACTAGGACATCGATCTGTCCATATCCCGCTTTACATCTTTCTCTTTAATATCATCTCGTTTATCGAAGGTCTTCTTACCTTTCGAAAGAGCAATGTTCAATTTCGCGTAACCTTTATCAGAGATAAACAGGCGCGTAGGTATAATGGTCAAACCCACATTCTTCAATTCCTTTTGTAATTTACCTAGCTCACGTTTTGACAATAATAACTTGCGATCCCGCAGTGGTTCATGGTTATAATGGGTTCCTTCTTCGTATGCGGAGATGTGCATGTTACGCACAAAGAGTTCATCTTGAAAGAAGACACAATAGGCATCTGTTAAATTAGCCTTCCCTTGGCGGATTGATTTAATCTCCGTTCCCATTAAAACCAAGCCCGCCGTGAAGGTATCGATGAATGCATATTCAAAGGAGGCCCTGCGGTTCTTAATTTCAACAGTCTTTTGGATTTTTTCTTTTGCCATTGGGAATAAAAAAAGCCACACAGCTGAAACACTGCGTGGCTAAATTCAGCTATTTGCTATTACTTATCTTCTTTTTTGTCGCCTTTTGTTGCAGCGTACTCTTTGTTCAATCCTTCGATGATTTTGTTTGTTACATCTACAGAAGCATCAGCGAATAAAATTCCGCCACCTACTTTAGAGTAACCTAACACAAACTCATACTTGTTTGCTTTGTTTGTCTTTGAGATATAATCACGAATGTTATTGTATAACTGCTCGTTCTTCTTTGCTTGCTCTTGACCTAACTCCGCTTGCTTTTGTTGAGAATATTGTTGCAATTCAGCTCCTTTTTTCTTCAAAGTCATGTCTGCTGCTTGTAACTCTGCTTGAGTCATCGCTGAAGCACGTTGTTGAATTGCTTGTAATTCAGCTTGAAGAGATTGCTCTTTTTGGCCCAAATCAACTTGTAAACGGTATCCTTTATTTTCAAACTCCTTTTGAGCGTCTTTGTAAAACTGGTAGTTCGTTAATAACGAATCAGAGTTTACGAAAACAATACGTCTTCCATCTGCTGTCGAAGCACCTAAGCCTGCTGACGCGCTATCTGAATTTTGGTAAAATAAAAAGGCAATTGCGATGGTTAAAACGCCCAACCAAGCGTAAGGTAAATTTTTCACGTGTTTATTTTTATTAATTGGATTGACGGCAAATATACAAGGTCTGTATCGTTTGTCCTAAAAAATTATTATTTCTGTCTTAATCTAGCTCCAGCCCAGGTCCAAATGCCACTAAATAAGCCTCCTAGCACACCAGTCACGGCAAATAAAGCGAACACATTCCCTTTCAATGGAAATACTTGAGCCATTCGGCCAGGTAGCGTACTCGGGTGTTGTAAATCAAGCCACAAGGCTGCCAGCACCCACAAAATAAAGCCCGCCAGGAAGCCCGTTAAAAAACTTGACTTTACAGGCATATTCAACACAAAGGCAATTAAACCAAATGCTATACCCATCGCATACCAGGGCAAATAAATACCCACTAGGGCACCTATCACGATCAATATCAAACTATAAATTAATTTGCTCATAGACTTATTTAGATAAAGTGATTTTCTTACGTAAACGATTCGATTTCTCCTCTGGACTTGTTAAATAGAGTAGAGGCTTTAGCTCTCCTTTGGCCCAGGTATCAATTAAATCATCGTAATGACTACTTCCCGGATTCCCTGACTGACCGCCTGGATAAACGCCATAGGCTCTCGGTTTGCCCTCTTTCGAAAGCTCCACGACTAAACGCCAAGATGGACCCGTCTTCGTTGTGGAAGCATTCACAATCGTTCCACCGCCCCCAATCGGGATATTTAATCGAGATAAAGCGTCCATCCCTGGAATCAAGTGACGTACACCCGTTTGCTTGTGCTTGTACCAAGCCCACTCAGGCCCCTGAGGACCATGTTGCTTCACAAGCGTATCCACGTTCGCTTGCAAGGACTTCATCACGATATCAGACATCGACTCCTTTGCCGGCGTCTTCGTATCATCCCACCAACGCGCTGCTGGTTCTGATTTAATCAATTGGATGGTGCGATCCATCGAAGGACGGCTCATTGGAACCTTCTCGTCTGCAGAGAACTCATCACTCCAAAGACAATCCTGAAGTGTCAGCACCCAGTTTTCAAAAATCGTAGCTCCCACAGATTCTGGACTATTCACTAAATTCCAAGATTTCAAGGCCGCTAATGCTTTCGACTGAGCCGCAGTTGGCGATTTCACCTGAGCAAAAAGCAAAGGCAATAATTCGCGCGCACGAATGTTGAAATTATCGTTTTGGAGACCTCTTAAAGAATCCATCGTAATTTTCTCCATGACCGCTAGCCGCTCATTGATGCGACGTCCACGCTCAGATGGCGCATATTGCCAACCCAAATAATAGGGATAAGATGGATCCACCGAGAATTGATTCGCTGAACTCACGAATCCGCGAACCGGATTCTTCACGTGCGGATTGTGCGCTTGTGGAATAAATCCTTGCCAATCAGCCGCAGCATCCGTTCCATCTAACAAATACTTTCCTTGCAATTTCGACTTCAAAGGAAACTTACCATTCACCCACAAGGCGATATCTCCTTCATTACTAGCAAATACAAAGTTTTGAGCCGGAGCAGAATAATAGGTTAAAGCTTTCGCGTAATCGGCATAGTTTTTCGCGCGATTCAATTGGTAGAAAGTCGTTAATTCTTGAGATTTCTCGTGCGCTATCCAACGAAGCGCGTGTCCTACCGGAATGTTCGAACGGAACGGTTTTTCGTGAGAAAGATAAACCACAGGACCATGGTGTGTGAAGAAAATGGTGTCCACCATGTCTTTCTTACCCTTGATTTTAAAGGTTTCGATACGCATGGTCGTTTTCTTCCATTTCCCGTCGTGCCAATACTCCTTTTTAGAAGCATCCTTAAACTTCACTTGGTACCAATCCAAAACATCAGAACCTACGTTCGTTACACCCCAAGCTACGTTTTTATTGAAACCAATGATCACATTTGGCGTTCCTGGCATCGTAGATCCATAAACATTCACACCGGGTGCAACTAATTGCATCTGGTACCAAATCGATGGAAGAGACAACGTTAAGTGCGGGTCATTCGCTAAAATAGGTAAACCTGAAACGGTTTTGTTTCCTGCCACAGCCCAGTTATTCGACCCAATGTTCGGATCTTTTTCTGGAGTAGACATCGAAGATCCTAAACCAGTGAAATCTGCTGGACCCGCTGGAATAGGAACCGGCTTAAAATCTACGGGAGAACCTACGGGAATGATCGGACTTTCTTGGAAGGGATAATTAGGGAATAAATCCTCTGCTACCTCGCGTCCATATTTTCGTAAGATGTTCGTCATCTTCAAATCATCCGTACCAGACGCTAACACGAAAGACATGTTTTTTAAGAACAAGGCGCTCTTAATAGGCGTCCAGGGCTCTGGACGGTAGTTTAATAATTTGTATTCCAAAGGTAATTCACGATCAGATAAGGAACCGATATAGGCATTAACTCCCGCTGCATAAGCCTCCAAAGCTGTTTTTGCTGCAGGATCTTCTTTCATTCCCTCAAACGATTTTTCTGCACCATACACAGAACCCATTCTGCGTTGGAATTGATCTGAGGCAATTCCTTTTTCGCCTACAATTTCGGAAATACGACCACCTGCGAAGTGTGTTTGGAATTCCATTTGCCATAAACGGTCTTTGGCAGTCAAATAACCCTGAGCCAAATAGAGATCATGGTCATCCTGTGCGAAAACGTGCGGCACCCCCATCTCGTCGTAAACAACTTGAACGGGCTGATGTAAACCGGCGATTTGCAAGGTTTCTTCTGTGGGCTCGCCTGACTCTGGGCTTTCAGCATTCATCCAGAAGCCGTGGAAAGGGCTAAATATTTTTCCAATGGGAGGAATTGTTCCCCAGCTTTGGTTCATCGCATAGGTTAAAAATAGGGCGATGGCCAAAGGAAAAGCAGATTTAATGATTTTCATTGATGAAATAGGGATAGATAAATGAAATATCCGAAGATTTTTTTCTATTTTAGAAAGACAATTTTACAAAATTGTAGCTTTACGCCCAAATAAATTATCTTTAAACCTATATGAAAAGACGCACTTTCCTTCAAACATCCACTCTCTTAGGCGCAGGCCTATCTGCCACCGCCAAGCCGGCTACATCAGAGCCTCTAATCATTGCCACTTGGAAAAATGAGAAAGCGACCATCGCAGGTTGGAATAAACTGATGGAAACAGGGAAAGCGCTTGATGGCGTAGAAGCTGGCGCAAGAATTCCGGAAGCAGATCCGAATGATACTTCGGTGGGTTACGGCGGTTATCCAGATCGCGATGGCCATGTGACTTTGGATGCTTGTATCATGGATCACCTGGGCAATGCCGGGTCTGTTACCTTTTTAGAAGGCATTATGCACCCTATTTCTGTGGCAAGAGCCGTGATGGAAAAAACGCCTCACGTGATGTTATCAGGTGCAGGGGCTTTGAAATTTGCGTTAGATCAAGGGTTTAAAGTAGAGAACTTACTCACAGAAAGTTCGAAAAAGGCTTGGGAGGAATGGAAAAAAGAATCCAAATACGAGCCTGTCATTAATATCGAACGACACGATACCATCGGTTTATTAGGGATCGGGAAAGCGGGTGAAATCGCAGGAGCCTGTACTACGAGTGGTTTAGCCTTTAAAATGCATGGTCGAATTGGGGACTCCCCTATTATTGGTGGAGCTGTTTTTTGCGACGATGAAATAGGAGGCGCTTGTGCGACAGGATTAGGGGAATTCGTGATGAAGACTTTGGGATCCTTCCTGATTGTTGAATTAATGAGACAAGGCAAGACGCCACAGCAAGCTTGTGAAGAAGCCGTGATGCGCATCGTGAAACGCTATAAATACAAGGAATTTCAGATTGGTTATTTAGCCATCAATAAAAAAGGAGAATATGGCGCTTATGCCATCCAAAAAGGATTTAATTACACCATTACCAAAAACGGGAAAACGCAAGTGCTTGAAAGTGCGTCTTACATGTAATATTTATGGCAGCAGAAAAGAAAAAATATTTGTTCGAGATTGCCTGGGAAACCTGTAATCAGGTAGGCGGAATTTATACCGTTATCCGAACAAAAGTACCCTCCATGGTCGAAAAATGGGGTGATGATTACGCCTTATTAGGACCCTATTTTCCTCAAACAGCGGCCGCTGAATTCGAGCCCATCCCCGTGACAGATGAAACGCCGCTAGGTCGTGCGATTATCAGCTTGCGCCAAAAAGGGCTAGGCATTCATTACGGCCACTGGTTAATTACCGGTAAGCCTAAAATTGTGCTTTTCGAACTAGATACCTTAAGTTCTGAGGTCGATTCCATTAAAGGTCGCATCTGGGATAACCACAAAATCTCCACTTTAGGGGTAGAAGATTTAGTGAATCAGACCATTGTTTTTGGTGAGATGATCCGCCTTCTATTAACCGAAGTGGCGGAGGAAAATAAGAATAAAACGCATCTGGTAGCTCACTTCCATGAGTGGATGGCGTCTACGGGTCTGCCCGATTTAAAGAAAGATAAGGTCAAAATAGCCACCGTTTTCACCACACATGCGACGATGCTAGGCCGCTATTTAGCGGGCAATGTGCCTAATTTCTATGACGTCATCGAGAACTTCGATTGGTTCAAAGAAGCAAAACATTATGGCATCGAGGCACAAGCATGTTTCGAGCGTGCAGCTGCACAAAAAGCCGATGTCTTGACTACGGTGAGTGATATTACGGCTAAAGAATGCCAGTATTTTTTAGGGAGAATTCCAGAATTAATTTTGCCAAACGGCTTAAATATCCAACGTTTTGCCGCCTTGCACGAACATCAAAACCTGCACTCAAAATACAAAGAGAGCATCTCGAACTTCGTGATGGGACATTTCTTTCAAAGCCAACCCTTTGACCTAGAACAAACTCTCTACCTATTTACGTCTGGTCGTTTCGAATATTCAAACAAGGGATACGATATCACGTTGGATGCCTTGGCGATTTTGAATCGCAAGATGAAAGAGGCGGGATCGAAGAAAACGGTGGTGATGTTCTTTGTCACGAAGCAACCCTACCATTCGATCGACCCGGAAGTCTTGCATTCCCGTGCAGTACTAGATGAAATCCGAGAGAATTGCCACGCCATTGAAAAAGAAGTAGGCGAGCATTTATTTAAGGCCTCCGCATCGTCTAGCGACCTACAAATGCCAGATTTGAATGCCTTTGTGGATGAATATTGGCGGATGCGATTACGCAGAACGGTGCAAACTTGGAAGACGAATGCACGACCTAAAGTGGTGACTCACCTTTTAAAGCAGGAGGACGATATCATCCGGAATTTACACCGAACGAATCTTTTAAATAACCCAGAGGACAAGGTCAAAGTAGTGTACCACCCCGACTTTATCGTTTCTACGAACCCGCTTTTCGGTTTGGATTATGGCCAATTCGTACGTGGTTGTCACTTAGGGGTTTTCCCGAGCTATTACGAACCTTGGGGTTATACGCCTTTAGAATGTATGGCGCGCGGGGTACCTACGGTGACGTCGGATCTTTCTGGTTTTGGTGATTATATGATGCAAATAATGCGCGATTACGAACAATGGGGCGTAAGCGTGGTGAATCGCAAGACGCAAAGCTATCAGGAGGCAGCGGAACAATTAGCGAACCTCTTGTTCAAATTTGTGCAGCAATCACAGCGCGATCGTATCACGCAGCGTAACCGCGTAGAAAGTATCGCAGATACCTTCGATTGGTCAAACTTGCGCTCGTATTACGATACGGCGCACGAACTAGCGATCATCAAGAAGAAAAGATAAATCTATAAATGCTTCAAGGCCTCGCGTTTACTCAGCGGGGCCAACGCATTATTTCCCACAAAGTCCATCACCCATTCCGGGTCTGTTCGAGCGTATTGGCGAAGTGCCCAGCCGATGGCTTTTTGTATGAAAAATTCCTTCGATCCGCTTAAGGCCTGAATAGTTTTCGCTAGTAAAACGGTATCCGTTTTATCCTTGTATCCAAGCGAAAAAACGAGACAAAAACGTTGCAACCAAAAATTTCCTGAATCCATCCAGCGCTGAATCCACACATCGCGTTCCTCCGGAAATTGCAAGAAATAAGGACCTAAAATCTGAGGTGCTAAATTATCCACTACATCCCACCAGGAGTCCACTCCTACCCAAGTTTCGCACAAGGCCGGAACCCGCATATCCCAGGATTTTTTCGCCTGTTTTACATAGTCCATCGCGACATATTGGAACTCCCTTTCCGGCAGAGCAAATAGCTGGGAAGACACCTCGAACCAATCCTCAGTAGACCCGTACTGCTTATACAGGTGCTTAAATACCTCATAGCGCTCCGGCTTTTTCACACCTAGAAATGGGTATTTCTCCCGCATGTATTTGCGCATCCAAAACGCATTATCTGCATCTGCTAGATCACGTAATGCTTCTATGATCGCTGGAATAAATAAACTCATCGAATCGTGAAATAGATTTTACCTTTCATCCCTCCATCTTCGATCGCCCACTTCGAGGCATCAAATGGCTTGTATCGGATATCCACAAAGTTAATCTCATAGAAATTCTTCCAAACCACCCCTTGCTGATCCATCTTTCGAATGCGATTAGCGGAATTCGAAATCACCTCAATCTCCACCTGGTTTTGCTCTTGCAATATCCCCTCAGGTATCGTTAATTGGAAAGGGAGTGACCAAATCATCCCGATCTCCTTTCCATTGATGCGGACTTTTGCCATATCTCGCAAGTCTGTTAGATGTAAGACTTTCGCGTTTGCGATTTGATCCGCGGTCAAGTTCAGATTAAAACGATAACGGGCAGAAGGAGAATCTGCTATAGAGGTATCCAAATGCGTGTAATAGGCAAAATCTGACAAATCAAACACGCGTGAACCAACGGAAACTTGTAGGTTCTGTGGCGTGACGTCTGTGGTGATTTTTGCTGCAGCTATCGGAGAAGCAGACGGTATTTTAGCGACCGATTTAATAATCACACTTTGGCCGGGAGCTAAGGAAAGCCAGGCATCTGAACCTTTTTTGCCATAGCTTTTCGCATCCGTTAATGGATCCCAAACCTCGTAATTCCCAGCGATTTTTTTCAAGGCAATCGAACCCTCCGAAAATTTCGATTGCAAATTCGTCACAAAATAAGCCGAACCGGAAGGCGTCTTTTTACGAAGGAAGGATAGACCTTTTGAAGTCATCGACTCTGTCGAAACACCCAGGCGAGCGAGTTGATCTGCGGGATCAGAAAGCACACGCATTAATAAAGCGGTGCGGGCAGCTTCCCAACGTTCTTTGGCCTCTTTCGTCTGATGGAATGTATTCAAATGAAGTGGTAAATGTTCGAGAAAATAAACTGGATATCCTTGTTTTACCCATTTAGCCAGGCGTTCCAAAGTCTCCACCGAAATGTAGTGTGCGGCCGGAATTAACAAGACTTTGTAATTTCCACCAGACTTCGTTTTAAAGCTCTTTGTAGGCGTCAGCACTAGATCAGTCAACAAATCATCCGAAATATAGTCCACCGAGAAACCTTTGTTCTGCAATAGTTCAGACCATTTCCCAAAAGACGTATTCTTCAACCACACCCGGCTATTCGCATGCAATTCCAGGGTATGCAATTTCCCTGAACCATTATTTTCGTGCCACACATCTTCCATTGGAAAATACAAGAGTGCATCGCTATCCGTCGGATTCGCTTGCAACATCGTCTGCACATTTTCGATGTATTTATTCAAAGCGGGCATGGCCTCCCAAAAATGACTTTGGGGATTAAAGTTCGTACTCGCATAAAACAACCAACCCGGCCACGCGATTTCCGGTGGAGAGTAGGTCGCCCCATGAAAGAACACGTGATTCACTCCACCCACAAAAACTTGATCCAAAACCGGCTTCACCTGCGCGATCGAGACCTTGAAGTGATTCCCTAACCAAGTCGCCGTTTCCGCAGAAACTAATTTCTTCCCTGTCAAATTCGCGGCCGAACTCGCTAATTTTAACGCCCGAATATCCGGTATCCCAAAGGTGGTCGAATCATAATCTGGGTCCACTCGGTAGCCCGGAATATCAAATGGCTTCGATCCAAAAAACTCAGCCTCCGGAATATCCGCCGCCGCATAAATGTCTAGCAAATTACCGGGCGAACCATGGGCTTGATTTCGAGAAGTAAAACCCATCGAATTAATCCAATGATCAAATGGAAGGACAAAATTGCGCTGTAACAGGGTCGATATCGTCCGGTGGTAATCCGCAAAAATTTGATTTTCCTCCTCTGATTCCGCCTTCTTTTTAGCAAGCACATCGAAATGCTTTCGTAAATCGTAGCCGTTCAATCGTTGAAATGCAGGAAATAATTCAGGGGTATAATTCCCGCCGTATACTTCGTAAGAATCATTGTAAATCGCACGCAAGGGCGAATGCGCTTTCTTTAATAAAGGCACGAAAGTATGGCTGTATTTCGCAAAGGCCTTCATATCGAAGTGGTCCATCACGAGGCCTTCGCCACCGGGAGCGGCGCGCTTGACTTTTTGGCCGGTTAGATCGGTAGAAAAAACGCCGTCTTTAAATTGGTATTTTTTCGCTGCCTCCTTTTCAGTGATGGAGGGCCCGCCCAAAGGCCAGCCAGTCCCCATCGTCATATCGATGCCGAGGCCTAATCGTTTGGCTTCTTTTAAGGTGAAAAAGAATTTAGCTTGCCAGCCGGGACTTAAATAGTTTTGGAATAATGACTCTGAACCTTTTGCCCCGTAGATGGGGATGATGTGGAGACCGCCGAAACCGGCTTTTTTAAAATTCTCCAAATTATGTGTAATCCCCTTTTCGCTCACCGCACTTCCGGGCCACCACCAATAGGCCCAGGGTTTCGCCGTAGAAAAAACAGCAGGATCATCGGATGACCCTGCTGCTATAAATCTAGAGGCAAAAAACAGTAGGAGTAAAAAAAATCTTTTCATACCCCGAATTACGTATTTTTAAACAAAACGGCCTAACAAATTCTCTAAGTATTCTTGCTTACCAGAGATCTGAGCAGGTTCTCCCACTTCAACAGCGATTTTGTATAAATCTTCTAATTTCAATTTACCTGCTGTATAATCAGCTCCTTTACCCGAGTTAAAGCTAGCATAACGCTCTGCTTTCAAACGATCCATTTCGCCATGTTTCGCGATTTTTTCTGCGATCAATAAAGAACGAGCAATCGTATCCATACCACCGATGTGTGCATAGAATAAATCTTGCATGTCTGTTGAATTACGGCGACGTTTCGCGTCAAAGTTAATTCCACCTCCAGCTAATCCACCTTGCTTTAAGATGATGGCCATCGCCTCTGCCCACTCGTAAATATCCGTAGGGAATTGATCTGTATCCCAGCCATTTTGATTATCTCCGCGGTTTGCATCGATAGAAGCTAGCATACCTGCATCCGAAGCTACTTGGCATTCGTGTGCAAAGGTGTGTCCTGCTAAAGTAGCGTGGTTTACTTCTAAGTTTAGACCAAACTCACCTAATAAATCGAACTCACGTAAGAAGCCGATCACCGTAGCTGCATCGTAATCGTATTGGTGTTTAGTAGGCTCACAAGGCTTAGGCTCGATGAAGAATTTGCCTTTAAAACCATTGCGACGCGCATATTCTACGCAAGTATGTAACATACGAGCGAAGTTTTCGCGCTCTAATTTCATGTTCGTATTTAACAAGCTCATGTAGCCCTCACGACCTCCCCAGAACACATAGCCTTCGCCACCTAAGGTAATTGTCGCATCGATCGCTCCTTTTAATTGAGCACCTGCGTGAGCTACTACCTCAAAGTTCGGGTTCGTCGAAGCACCGTTCATGTAACGCTCGTTTGAGAACAAGTTCGCCGTTCCCCACAAAAGCTTCACACCACTTTCTGCTTGTTTTTTGGCAAAAATATCCGTGATAAATTTCACGCGATCGCCGAATTCTTTCGGATCATTGTGGCCATCGATTGCATCCACATCGTGAAAACAATAGTAAGGCGCACCCATCTTTGTAATGAATTCAAAGGCTGCATCTGCTTTATCTGCCGCACGTTGACGCGCATCTGAAGCAACGTCCCATGGGTAATGATGTGTACCTGGTCCAAAAGGATCCGCGCCATCTCCGCAGAAAGAATGCCAATAGGCGATCGCAAAACGAAGGTGCTCCTTCATGCTCTTACCGGCAACTATGCGATTCTCGTCATAATAACGGAAAGCTAAAGGATTATCTGATTCTGCACCTTCAAATTTGATTTGACCAATGCCTTTGAAATATTCTTTTTGACCAATGATTACACTCATGATATATAATGCTTAATGATTTTGACTAGTAAAGGCCCAAAACTACATAATCTACCTATTATATACAAATAATATTTAGCACAGATTAGCACAGCTACTTTTTTCGTAAATAATCACTATTTTGCACAAAATAACCTTATTCAACATGCTTAAAAAACTACTCTCGCTTGTCGCGCTGACGATCATTTTATTGCCAGCCAAAGCTCAGACCTCATTTAATGCAAACAATCGATTCGAACAATTAGAGTCGACTCTGCCTACGCCTAACTCTTACCGGACCGCAAGTGGTTCCCCAGGTAAGGACTATTGGCAACAACGCGCGGATTATGACATCAAAGTCGAGCTTGATGACATCAATCGCAAGATCATCGGATCAGAAACGATCACGTATTACAATAATTCCCCAGACGATTTGCCGTATTTGTGGATTCAGTTAGACCAAAATCTATTTGAAAAAAATGCCCCAGGCAAGACAACCAAGACGGGCGAAATCAAGAATGGAATCAGCGCTAGTGCTTTTCAGGAGTTGACTAATCCGAAGGATTACGGTTATAAAATCACGGCGGTGAAAGATGCAAAAGGCAATCCTTTACGTCATACGATTAATCAAACGATGATGCGTATTGACTTACCTACTCCGTTGAAATCGGGTGCAACGGTGAGTTTTGGCATTGATTGGAATTACCTAATTACAGAATATTATGGTCGTTCTGGCTATGAGATTCTAGGTAAGGAAAACATTGCGAATTATTTCATCGCACACTGGTTCCCTCGTTTAGCCGTGTACAATGACGTGTATGGCTGGCAGCACAAGCAGTTCTTAGGCCAAGGGGAGTTTACCTTGAATTTTGGTAACTATAAAGTAGCAATTACGGCTCCGAATGACATCGTTTTAGGAGCGGGAGGAGAATTATTAAACCCAAATCAGGTGATGACCGCTACCCAATTAAAGCGTTGGGAGCAAGCAAAAACAGCCACGCGTCCCGTGGAAATCGTGACACAAGACGAAGCAATCAAGGCAGAGAAAAGTGTTCCGACTGGAAAGAAAACTTGGGTATTTAAAGCTGATAACGTACGTGACTTCGCTTTCACAGCTTCTCGTAAGTTCATTTGGGATGCGATGCAGGTGGATGTAGAAGGTAAAAAAGTGTGGGCGATGTCCTATTATTCGAAGGAGGGAAATCCACTTTGGGGTAAGTATTCAACGATGGTGGTAGCACACACGCTTCGCTCTTATTCGAAGAGAACAGTGGCCTATCCGTATCCAGTAGCTATTTCTTGCCACGCGACAGCGGGTGGTGGAATGGAATATCCGATGATTTCCTTTAATGGTGGTCGTCCGGAAGCAGATGGAACGTATACGGAGAATGTGAAAAACGGGATGATCGGTGTGATTATCCACGAGGTGGGTCACAACTTCTTCCCTATGATCATTAACTCGGATGAGCGTCAATGGTCTTGGATGGATGAAGGTTTGAACACGTTCTGCCAATATTTAGCGGAGCAAGAGTGGGATCGCAATTTCCCTGCACGCCGTGGAGAGCCACAGACGATTGTTCCTTATATGCGTTTAGATTCGAAGAACCAGGTGCCTATTATGGCGAACTCGGAGAATATTATGGATTTTGGCAATAATGCCTATGCCAAACCTGCTACGGCCTTAAATATCCTGCGTGAAACGGTGATGGGTCGCGAATTATTTGACTACGCATTCAAAGAATATGCGCGCCGTTGGGCTTTCAAACAACCTTATCCAGCGGATTTCTTCCGTACGTTAGAAGATGCCTCAGGTGTGGATTTGGATTGGTTCTGGAGAGGTTGGTTCTACGGAACGGAGCCTGTGAACCAGTCCATCGAGACGGTAGAATGGTTCGGAATCGATACACAAGATCCAACGGTTAAAAAGGCAGGAGATAAGGCAGTAGCTGAAGCGAAGGCAAAAACGATGTCAGCCATTCGCAATAAAACTGACATTAAACGCACGGTAGTAGAAGAGAATCCAGATTTGACGGATTTCTACACTACCTACGATCGTTTTGCTCCTACAGAAGCAGATAAAAAGAAATACCAAGACTATATGGCGTCTTTAAATGAGGACGAAAAGAAATTAGTGACGGAAGGCAAAAATTTCTACGTAGTGAACTTCAAAAATAAAGGTGGCTTACCGATGCCAGTGATTGTTAAATTGAGCTATGAGGATGGTACAGATGAGGTGTTGCGTTTCCCTGCGGAGGTTTGGCGTTTGAACGATGTGACGGCGAAGAAGATTATTCCAACTTCGAAGAAGGTCGTTAAGTGGACGCTTGACCCATTCTATGAGATAGCGGACATCGATACGGAAGACAATTCCTTCCCTCGCGAGCCTGCACAACCTACGAAGGTTCAATTGTTCAAGATGCAAGGCAGAACCTACAGCGGAGGACCTAACCCGATGCAAGAAGCCAAGAACGCGAAAGAGAAATCAGGAGCAGTGACTGGATCGAAAAACAACTAAAATAGAAAAGCCCCTTTTACGAGGGGCTTTTTTATTCCTGATCGATTAGATTCAACTTCGAAAGATCTAATTCCGTCCTTTGGTTACGACTGAAATACATTGGGAGGAATTTAAAACCAAACTTAAAGTCTTTAATGGCATAGGAAGCGCGCGCCACCACCACACTCGAATAGACTTCATCAAAGCCGCTCAGATAAGCGGATATTTCAGGTTGTAGGTTGACGATATCTTTTTGGGATAAACCAAAAAACGGACTGTGCTCATCAATCGGGTGCACCACTGTCCAGTTCAAAACTAAACTATCTACGTGGCTACGCTCTAAGTTTAAATTAAAAAATTGATAGCCCTTGTTTTTCGTCACGATGCGCGCATTCAATCTTACCTCTGCATTCGTTAAGAGGTGATCGTCTTTGTAACAAACCAGGCGGAACATGAAGGCATATCCCTCTTTATACTTCGCATACACCAAGCTCTCCGAAAAGCGAATAAAAGACCTCGGGCGTGAAAAACGACCATACAAAAGACCGGCTGCGATGGCGAACGAAAGGAAACCAATCAACGATTCTACCGCCGCAATCCAGTTCGTTAACTCGCCCACTGGATTTACTCGACCATACCCTACGGTCGTAAAGGTCTGCGTAGAAAAGAAAAACAATTCCTTGATTCTCCCCCAAAAACGCACCTTCTCTACCCCTTCTAAACCTGACGGCCCAGCTAACCAATAGAGCGCCGTGAAGAAGCAATTAATCAAAAAGTAAAAAATGAAAATGATGCTTAGGAAACGCCAACGAGGCATCGTCAGCATGCTTTGGTAGCCACTCGCCCGATCCCGAACGCTGATACCAATTCGTTTGATATTAAAACTCCCGTCCTTGTTGACCATTCGGCCACCCATATCCGAGGTTCTTTCCCCAAAACCCGTGTCTTGATTTACGTTTTCGATCATCTTCTATTAAACAAACCACAATTTAAGCGATGCAATCACTAATACCAAAGCCAAAATCCATTTCACCTTTGTATTTGAGGCAATCGCCGCACCCCACCTAGCTCCTAAAAATCCGCCCACCAGCGAAGCCCCTAACCAATAAATCATTTGGGATTGATCCAAAGGAATCCAGGTTTTCAATCCAGCTAATCCAGAAACAGAATTCACAAAAATAAACAAAGCAGAAACGGCCGCCGCTTCTTTCAAGGAAGCCCAGCGGAAAAGCAATAAAAGCGGACTCAAAATAATACCACCACCTATGCCAATCATTCCGGAAAGTACTCCGATGGCAGATCCTGTGAATATGCCTACACCTAGGTTCAGTTTTTTAGGTAAGTCTTCTTTTAGTACGACTACCATTCGAATCACCGCTAAAAATAAGCAAGCACCCAAAATCTGTTTGTAAGTTGAATCAGTTAGCGGAATGCGCGCGCCAAAAAATGCAAGGGGTATAGACCCGAGGGCGAATGGCCAAAATAGATTCCATTTAAAATAGCCTTGGTGGTAAAAGGCGATGAAAGACATGAGCGACACCCCTAGATTTAATAAAAGGGCGGTTTGTTTCATCACGGGGGGAGCGATGGCAAAAAGGGCCATCACGGCTAAATACCCACTGGCCCCTCCGTGTCCTACGGAAGCGTACAAGAAGGCCATGATACCCAACAAAACGATTAATTCCACGCTATTTTCGAAGAGCTAATTGGAAATAAATGAACATCTTTTCCCAGTCCGCCACGCGAATACGTTCTTCCTTAATTCTGGACGCTGGTAAAGATTTTATTTTCTCAAAAAGTCGAATGTAATATTCGTAAGCTAATAAACAGCCTTTGCGAGCGACGTCAGGCAAGCGGTGAATCCCGCGTAAACCCGCATCAAAATCTAGCTGAATATCCGCTTCGATTTCTTTTTTCTCTTCATCAGTGAAGGTCGTGAAATCGATTCCAGGGAAATAAACCCTCCCTCGCTCATCGTAATCGGAACGGATATCCCGAAGGAAATTGATTTTTTGGAAAGCAGAACCCAGCGCACACGCATCTTCTTTCAAGGAATCGTATTGCTTTGCATCTCCATCACAGAAAACACGAAGACACATCAGGCCCACGACCTCTGCCGATCCATAAATATATTTTTTATACTCTTCCGGATTATAATCACGCTTCGTTAAATCCAACTCCATGGAATACAAAAACGCATCGATTAATTCGCGCTCCATCCCAAACTTGTTCACCGCCCACTGAAACGAATGAAGAATGGGATTTAAACTAATTTTCTCCTCGATCGCGCGGTAAGTATCCTCTCTAAAACGCTGCAATAAGGCAGCTTTATCATGACTATGGAAGGTATCAACTATCTCATCGGCTAATCGCACAAAGCCATAAACGGCATAAATAGGATCATGCACTTTTTCATCCAAGGTGCGAATTCCCAAGGAGAAAGAGGTCGAATAAGCTTTCGTTAGCAACTTACTCGAGGCCAGAGAAACCTCTAAATATAAATCCATATTATCCTTTAAATTCTTTATCGACTTCCGTCGCTACCACTATCCCCGAAATCAAGGAAGGAGGAACGCCCGGGCCTGGAACCGTTAATTGTCCTGTATAATACATATTATCCAAGTGCTTATTTTTCAAAGTAGGCTTCAAAATCGCCGTCTGCATTAGCGTGTTCGCTAATCCATACGCATTTCCCTTGTAAGCATGGTAATCTGATTTGAAATCTCGGTGCGCATACGAGCGCTTGTATACAATGGAATCGCGAATGGAAACGCCACAATGCGCCTCTAAACGATCCATCAATTGATCGAAATACTTCTCTCTTCCCTCCTCCGTATCTTCTAAATCCGGTGCTACCGGAATCAATAAAAAGACATTTTCACATCCTTCAGGAGCCACAGACGGGTCCGTCACTGAAGGTGCTGAGGCATAAAATAAGGGATCTGAAGGCCAAGCCGGATCCGTGTAAATTTCGTGTGAATGCACCGTGAAATCACGGTCAAAAAACAAGTTATGGTGTTTTAAATTAGGCAAGCGCTTCGAAATACCTAGATAAAACAAGAGCGACGAAGGAGCCATTACCCGTTTGTCCCAATAAGCTTCATCGTAATTCCGTAAACCATCCCCTAGTAATTCTTCTACATGGTGGTAATCTGCACCTGCCACCACGGCATCTGCTTCGATTAGGCCAGCAGCCGTTTGAACGCCTTGCACTTTTCCATTCTTAATGTCGAAGCCTTGGACCTCTGAATTATAGGCAATCTTCACCCCTTTTTCTTCGGCTAATGCCACCATCCCTTTTACGATGTTGTGCATACCACCCATCGGATACCAGGTACCTAATTTGATTTCGGCATAATTCATTAAGGAGTACATCGCAGGTGTATTCTCCGATATCGCTCCTAAAAAGAGGATAGGAAATTCCATCAACTTCAATAAAGTGGGCGAAGTGAAGAATTTGCGAATGTGCTTGTAGAAGGAGGTAAAGACATCAATTCGTACGGCATCTACCAACAATTTCAAGCTCAAGAATTCCGTGATTTTACGAGAGGGCTTCCAAACAAATTCCTGAATTCCCACCTTGTATTTATAGGCTGCTTGCTCCATAAAGGAATCTAGCTGAGCCCCAGAACCCGCCTCATACGATTCAAAAAGTTTTTTCAAATCAGCGTAATTCGCTGGTAAATCAATGGTTTCTGTTTCTGAAAGAATAACAGAATAAGACGGATCTAAGCGTACTAAATCATAATAGTCTGACGGCTTTTTACCAAAACGGCCAAAATAGGTCTCAAAAATATCCGGCATCCAGTACCAAGAAGGACCCATATCGAAAGTAAAACCATCGGATTGAAACACCCGAGCTCTACCGCCTGCGTGATCGTTTTTTTCTAGAATTTGGACTTCGTATCCTTTTGAGGCTAATTCTGTCGCGGCGGAAAGACCGGAAAAACCTGCTCCTATGACGATTACTTTTTTCATACTATGCTCTAATTTAACAAATATACCAATCTTTCTGAAGGGAGAAGGGCTAAAAAGAAAAAGCCAGATAAAATCTGACTTTTTAACTCCTTCTGTTAACCAAAAAACTAATCAAAACCTATTACGTACTTAAGCATACATGTGTAAATGATTTTTCAAATCACGTCTTGCCATAAAGATTCTATTTTTAACCGTTCCGATAGGTAAATCCAATTCTTCAGCGATTTCGTGGTATTTGAAACCCTCGAAATACATCATAAATGGCACTCGGTACATAGAATCAATTTTAGCTAAAGCCGATTGAATGTCTTCGCTGATAAAAGAGTTCACTGCCGTATTTTCCTGCAGTGACTCCATTGAGTTGATGAAGTGTAAATTATCTGTTGTATCGATGAACGTGTTACGGCGCACCATACGCTGGTATTGCGTGATGAAGGTGTTCTTCATAATCGTAAATAACCAAGCCTTCAGGTTAGTTCCGTCTTGGTATTTCTCCCGATTGGTAAAAGCCTTTACTAAAGTGTCTTGCACTAAGTCGTTCGCGTCATCTCCATCTTTGGTCAAACGCAAAGCAAATGGGCGTAAAAACTTCGAAAACGTGCCTATTTGATAAGTAAACTCTAAAGCTGTCATATTCGTGAGTGATTTTGTTCAACAAATTTATAAAAAGATTAAACAAAACAAATATTTTGTTTAAAAAATTTTAAAAAAGTTTAAACAAAAATTTTGTAGCCTTAAGATGTCCATTCATCGACATATCGAATGCATTCATCTTTTAGGCTTTGCCCGATTCGCAAAAAAGCGCATTTTAGCCTATCTTTAAGCCCTATTACCCTTATGAGATACTTAATTATCCTTTTCTTATTCCTTTCATTCAGCGACTTTGCGCAGACCTCCTGTCATTGTTCGCTGAAGGGAATTGTGGCTTCAAAAGAGCGCAAAGAGAAGGTTCCAGGTGCTTATGTCTATATAAAAGGCACAAATAAAGCCACTGTCACTGATGCCAATGGCTTATTTTTGATCAAGGATTTATGTCCAGGGAAATATACCTTGGTTTGTCAAATGGCGAGTTTTGACCCCATTGAGACGACTATCAACCTTACCGATGAGCACGAGGAAGATTTTGAATTGAGTGCACATGATGAACATTTACAAGAAGTATTTGTCCAAGGAAGAAAACAAGAAATTACCTCCCAATTAAAAACACAATTGTCTCAGGAAGAGCGTTCTCAACGAGACGGCTTGTCTTTGGGCGAAATGCTAAAGGGATTAACGGGAGTCCAAAGCTTACAAACGGGTAGCTCCATTTCAAAACCCGTCATTCACGGATTACATTCCAGTCGCGTGATTATATTAAATCAGGGAGTTAGACAAGAGGGCCAAAACTGGGGCAGCGAACACGCCCCCGAAATCGACCCCTTTGTCTCTAAAAACATTCAAGTAATCAAGGGCCCAGGTGGTTTGCGCTATGGAGGCGATGCAATCGGTGGGATCGTCATGCTAGAACCAGATGCACTACCAGATACATCTTCCATTCATGGATCGATTCAAAGTATTTATTTTACCAATGGTCGGCAAGGGGTGGTTTCTGGGCTTTTGGAGGGAGGTATTCCAAAGGCCAAAGGCTGGGGATGGCGCGTTCAAGGCACATGGAAAGACGGAGGAAACGTACAAACGGCGGACTATTACCTGAGTAACACGGGTGTAAAAGAGGAAAATGTCTCCTTCGGATTGGGGTATAAATCAAATCGCTTGGGAACGGACTTATTTTTAAGTCGTTTCCATAATGTGATTGGCATCTATGAAGGTTCACACATTGGCAACATCGCAGATTTAGAGAATTCGATTACCAGAAGCAGGCCATTAGCGGCATTTACACCTCAGGAGTTTAGTCGAAGAATTGACCGACCGAATCAAGATATTTGGCATGATTTAGGAAAAATCAAGGCTTATTACCTTTTGGACTCTAGGGCCACTTTGCGAGCAACTGTAGCTGCCCAATCCGACGAGCGCTGGGAATTAGATGTGTTAAGAGCTGGAAAAAACATCAATACGCTTCGCTTTAATTTGAATACATATAGTGGTGAATTTCTGTACGATGAAACGAATACGAACAAGCTTTGGAAAGGGCAATTTGGGTTTACTTTCTTAGACCAAGGAAATATTACCTCGGGTAATCGAGTGCAAAATCCAACGCTAACGACCAGTTTACTTCCGAACTATAGCCTTCAAAATATAGGTGTTTTTGCGTTGGAAAGACGAGCTACAGAAAAATGGGAGTTCGAGGCGGGTTTTCGTTTTGATGTAAAAGAAATCGAGACGCACCGACCTAAGATCAACTTTTCGCCCACTATTCTCCGCAAGAATAATTCTTTCGACGGATGGTCTGGGAGCTTAGCCTATACCTACCATTGGAATGTGGTAGCTGAATCTCAAATTACGGTATCACGCGCTTTCAGAGCCCCAGGAGCGAACGAATTATTCTCGAATGGTGTCCACCACGGAGCTGGGGCTTATGAAATTGGCGACCCGAATCTACAAGGAGAGTCAGCGGTTAACCTGAGCTTCAGCACAAATTTCAAACCAGAAAGATGGGATATCGAGCTGGGATTGTACTCGAATCAGATTCATAACTTCATTTATTTAAAACCTGAGGTATTAAACGGCGCGGCCGTTTATGCCACAACGGTTCGCGGCGTATTCCCGATCTTCAGTTACCAACAGGTGAATGCACGTTTTCAAGGGATTGATTTTCAGGCAGGATACCTGTTAACGCCGCGCTTGTCTCTACAACAGAAAACGAGTATCGTTCGCGCTTTTGATACAGCGAATGATCAATTCTTAGTGGGGATTCCAGCAGACCGCTTTGAATATATTGCGCGCTATGCCTTCAAAAAATACAACCAGTATGTGAGCGCGGGCTTAACGCAAGTCGCTAAACAAAATCGCGTGGAACCAGGATCTGATTACGCGAACCCTCCAGCAGGCTATTTTCTTGTGAATGTCAATTGGGGAATTAATCTGCACTCGTTCGAAATAAATCTGCGTATTTCAAATGCCTTGAATGCAGCATACCGCGACTATCTGAATCGATTCCGCTATTATGCAGACGATCAAGGACGCAATATCAGCTTGAAGTTAGGATATAATTTCTAGCGACGAAGCCAGGATTCCGGATTTTGGCGTAC
The DNA here is from genome assembly GCA_046046955.1 of Bacteroidota bacterium. Taxonomy (GTDB): domain Bacteria; phylum Bacteroidota; class Bacteroidia; order Cytophagales; family Spirosomataceae; genus Aquirufa. The sequence goes on from JBJOIV010000009.1 coordinate 26,537, forward strand.
GGTGTTTTTCCAAACCTGGAAGTTAATCTCTGCCGTTCCATCATCATCCGAAGCGACCGAACCAATACGCTGACCCGTTCTCACACGCGTCCCCACACTAACCGAAACGTTCGCAAGTTTACTGTACACCGTGAAGTAATCACCGTGTTGAATCGCCACCACCATGTTAATACCTGGAATATTCACCACGGATTGTACCACCCCATCATACACCGAATGAACCGGCGAACCTGGGGAAGTTTGAATATCAATCCCATTATTATTGATCATCACCCCTTTCAATAGCGGGTGTTTGTGAACTCCAAAATGATCCGAAATAAATCCAGACGGCACAGGGAATGGCATTCTACCCCGCAAGGCAGCAAATGAACTGGCTAATTTCGCCTCGTCCGCGTTCATGTAATAGGTATTACTTTCGATCTTTTTCTCCTCCACTGGAGCTGGAGCTGGTTCCGCTTTGGGTGCTTTTTTCGATTCTGCCACCACTGATTTCTTCTCTTCTTTTGTTGAAGCCTCTTTTTTCTCCGACGATTTCTCCGATGGTTTCTCTGCCGCAATTTTCGTTGTCTCGCCCTTCTTCAACTCTGGCAAAGCTGGCTTAACTACCTCTACTTTCTTCACCTGACGTGCCTGACGAAGCTTTCGCTCCCTTTCGATACTTTTTTGGATCTCCCGTTGTACGATTCCAGCGATCAAATTATCTAGTTTACGAACCGCTAACTTCTTACGTTCTAACTCCGTTTTTAATTTCTTCTCCTGCTGTGTTAAAACCGTCACCACTTTATCCTCCTTCGTTTTCAACACCTCTAATTTCTTCTTCTCCCCTTCCTTTTCCACTAATACTTTCTTCTCCTCCTGTTTCTTGTAAACGACTTTTTGCTCCTGCGTCATTAAATCTTGACGCGTCTTGTAAATTAAATCTGCTTGCTTCTTCCGATTGGCAGAATAATGGCGTAGGTAATCAAAACGACGTACAAATTCGCCTAAATCATTCGATAACAAGAGAAAACTCATCTTATTGTAGACCGTAGATGACTTTTGGGCTTCATAAATCATCAAGGCATATTCCTTCTTCAACCGCTCTAATTTCGCCTTCAACACATCACCCTCTTCGCGCAATTTTTCAGCCTCCTCTGCTAAGATTTGTTGGTTTTGCTCGAGTACTGAGATCTGTTTTTTCTGAACTCCGATCTGCTCTTTTAAGACATTCAATTTTCCGATCGACGCATTTTTCTTTTTCGACGTACGCGAGATGATGGAATTTAGCTCCTTGATTTTGGATAAATTATCTTTCTTCTGTTGCTCTAATGCGGCTTTTTTGTCCGACTGAGCAATGGAATTAAATGCAAATAAAAGACTGACTATAAAAACGAAATATCTCAAGGTGTTAATTCTTTAATAGTTTAGCGGGCACTTTAAAAGGGAATTCCAAGGGAGTATCTAGCAATTCCACTTTGGAATATTTAATCGTAATCAAGGTTTGATTGACTTGATTCTGTTTGTTTTTAACGTCTAGCGTAATCGAGCTGGAGAAAGGAAAAAGTGCCGAATTCAGCGTGGCAAAATCCTCGTAATCCAAGGTCATTTTATTCGAAGAAGGCACATCGCTTACCGATAATTTCTTTAGTTTGCGATTAGGACCCACCCAATTATTCACCTCCACGTGCCCCTCCAGTTGTTTGACTAGGAAGTTTTCATTTTCACGAACTACGCGGCGCGTGTTATTTTTCTTGTACGGTTGGTTGCCCACAATCATGTTTTGGAGCAAATCATAGGACACTTTAAATCCTAGACTTGTACTTAAACTATCGTAGGTCAGATTCGTGTATTCGTTATTAATCTTGTGGTAGAATTGTACCCGATCCTTCGTGAATAAAACCGCTGCCCCGGAGATCATCGAAACTGAAATATTTGCCCAGATAACGGAGTCCTTCTTCATCCGGATATCGACGATGTAATTATCGGTGTTGTTTTTTGTCTTCCAAACGACCTTCGACTTCGCCTTTAAATAGGTGAAACTCAAGTCATCTGAAGCGGATTGTTGATCTAGGTTTTCGGCTGGAGGAGCCACCACTACAGGTGTCGAATCCACCCGAACGGTATCGGTTTTGACCTCCTGAATTACGGCCACTGTCGCCTTAGGAGCGCAGGCACCTAACAGAAACAAGAAAACAAGACCGTAAATACTCCGCATAGAAATGGGTATGAATATTCAAAAATAGCTCAATTTTCGGGAATTTGACGCATCTGAATCTTTTTATCTATAGATTGCCTGCCTGGTTCTAGACGAAGCGCCTCCTTCCAGGCCTCCACGGCTTTATCCACTAGTTTCAATCGAAAAAGCACATCGCCATAATGTTCCCACAAAGTAGCCGACACATTTTCTCGGTCTTTCAGTGCTGCTTCCATGGCCACGCGGGCCTCCGGATAGCGTTTCAACTCATATAAAACCCAAGCCCTCGTGTCTAAATAAGTGCCATTTTTCGGGTGATCAACCACTAACCGCGCGGAAAGCGAATCTGCTAGGGCTAATTTCTCTTTGCGAATCGAGAGGAAATAACTGTAATTATTGAGCACGTGATCGTCTTTTGGATTTGCTTTCAAGGCTTTATCAAAGGCAGCATCGGAAGCAGAATTATTCCCCAAAGCTTGGTAAGCATCCCCTAAAATCGGATACACCCACGCTGCCATGTGTGGGTAATTTTCGAGGGCCTCGAGGGCATGCGCCACTACTTTATCTTTTTGATTTAATTCCCAATCTAATTGAATAATGCGCACCCATAATTCCTCCTGCACGGGCCCTAAGCCTGCTGCTTTTAAATAGAAGGCATTTTTTTCTGCGAGATCTTTACTTTCATCTCCTTTCGATAAGAATACGAATTGCTTCACCCGGATCATATCCGGTTCTCCATCGAGGCGATGGTCATCATAAGCTAAGAGCTTTTCGAAACAGTCTAAGGCCTTTTTGTATTCTTTATTTGCTAAAAGCAAGTCTCCATAGAGCACCCCGTAATCGAAGGAATAAGGAGATAAAAGATGTGCCTTTTCGGCATTGGTTCGGGCTGACGTGAGTTGTTTTTCGGCGAGGTAGCTTTTAGCCAAATAATAAAAAACCGCCGGCTCCTGGGTTTGCCCCTTTGCCAGCTTTTCGAAAACCAAAATCGCCTCCGAAAAATCCTCCTTCATATAGGCGCGCATCCCGTCGACCATCAAGTCTTCTGATTGCGCCTGTGTTTGCGTCCCTGTTTGCGCCTGCACCTGGAAAAACCCACCTAGAAGTAAAATCAAATAAGCGAGTTTCCGAATCATGCGATTTAGGCTACGGTGACGTTCACGAATAAATTAGACTCATCAAAGGTAATTTCAGTCGGAGCCGAATCCACCCATTCCAAACTCAAGGCTTGTACCTCTTGCGAAATGTAGGACTTGAATTCATTCAAGCTAGCCGTCCATTCGTCATCCGAACGCTGCACTTGGATATTTATTTTATCGGTCACATCGAAACCAGAATCTTTACGCAGGTTTTGGATACGGTTCACGAACTCGCGTGCATTTCCTTCGCGCACTAATTCCGGCGTTAAGGTATTGTCTAAGGCAATCGTCAAACCTCCCTCACTCGCCGTCAAATATCCTGGCATATCCTCCGTTAAGATTTCGATATCCGCTAGGGCAATTTCAAATCCTTGAATACTCGCTGAACCAGCTGACTCGATAGCCGCTAAATCCTCCGAAGACATGCCCGTAATCGCCTCCGCAACCACTTTCATATCTTTCCCAAACTTAGGACCTAAGGCTTTGAAATTAGGCTTCACTTTCTTATTCAATACACCAGATGCGTCGTTCAAGTAATTGACTTCCTTCACGTTGACCTCAGATTTAATTAAATCTTCCACGCGACGGATTTGATCTCTTACCGACTCTTGCAAGACTGGCACTAATACCTGTGCTAACGGCTGACGTACTTTCAAACGGTGTACTTTTCTGATCGAGTGAACGAGCGAACAAATACCTTGCGCTAATTCCATCGACGTTTCTAAAGCCGGGTTTTGAAGGCTCGGATTAACTTTCGCAAAATGCGTCAAGTGAACCGATTCTTTGCCCGTTAAATTCTTGTACAACCACTCTCCGTAGAACGGCGCAATAGGCGACATTAACTGCGCCACCGTCTCTAAACAATGGTATAAAGTCTCATAAGCCGCTTGTTTATCTGCATTAATCGCCTGGTTAGCCGTTTCCGGATTCCAGAAGCGACGGCGTGACAAGCGTACATACCAGTTAGACAAATGGTCACATACGAAATCTTGGATCGCACGACCTGCTTTCGTAGGCTCATACGTCTCAAATGACTCGTCCACCTCCGCGATCAAATTCATTAATTTAGATAGAATCCAACGGTCTAATTCCGTCAAATCTTCCTCCTGAATGCCCTTGGACACGAATCCATCCAGATTCGCATACATCGCGAAAAAATTATAGGTATTGGTCAGGGTGCCAAAGAATTTGTTTCGCACCTCCGTAATCCCAGCTAAATCAAATTTCAAGTTATCCCAAGGCTGCGCGTTGGTGATCATGTACCAGCGGGTAGGATCAGCTCCATAACTCTTTAGTGTTTCGAATGGATCGATCGCGTTGCCTAATCGCTTAGACATTTTGTTTCCATTCTTATCTAGAACTAATCCTGTTGAAACGACATTCTTAAATGCCACAGAATCCTCCACCATGCTCGAAATAGCGTGCAAAGTAAAGAACCAACCACGCGTTTGATCCACCCCTTCCGAGATGAAATCCGCCGGATAACTCTGTTTAAATATAGCTTGATTTTCGAATGGATAATGCCATTGTGCAAACGGCATCGCACCCGAATCGAACCAAACGTCGATCAAATCCAATTCACGTGTCAATACATTTCCAGTCGCAGAAAGCAAAAACACCTCATCCACAAATGGACGGTGTAAATCCGCTTCTCCGGCGGCTAAAGCCTGTAAGAATGCCGCGTTACCTTTCGTCTGAACGTCCGACAGAGCCCCTGAAGCCTGCGCCTTTTCGATCTCCTCTTTCAATTGTTCTAAAGAACCGATGCAGATTTCCTCTGAACCATCTTCTGTCCGCCAAATAGGCAACGGAGTTCCCCAATAGCGCGAACGAGATAAGTTCCAGTCTACTAAATTCTCTAACCAGTTGCCGAAACGACCCGTTCCAGTCGACTCTGGTTTCCACTGAATCGTCTTATTTAAGGCAATTAATTTATCTTTTACCGCCGTCGTCTTGATGAACCAAGAGTCCAATGGATAGTATAAAACGGGCTTATCCGTTCTCCAGCAGTGTGGATACGGGTGATCAAATTTCTGTACGTTGAAGGCCTTGTTCTCCGTCTTCAATTGAATCGCAATGCGCTCATCCACAGACAGGTACTTATCGCGACCTTGCTTCACGCGCTCCGCTTCTTTCTCCTCGTCGGTTAAATAAGCTTCTTTTACGGGTTCCAAAGCATAGTCTGTCACCTGAGCCACGAAACGGCCTTGGCGATTCACTAATGGCACTTCTTTGCCGTTTTCGTCCGTGATTAAAAGGGCAGGGATGCCGTTTTGGGCAGCGACTCTAAAGTCATCCGCACCGAAAGTCGGCGCCGTATGCACCATACCCGTTCCATCTTCGGTCGTCACAAAATCCCCTAAGATCACGCGGAAAGCTGGAGCTGAAGGCTGAACATAAGGCATTAATTGATCGTATTCCACTCCTTCTAAATCAGCACCTTTACAAGTGGCAACGATCTCATATGGAATCGCTTGTGGCTTTTTCTCTGCGGCTTCGTAAGCTGCAAAGTCGCCGTTTTCGGCAGCCGCTTGGAAGTAGTTTTTGACTAAGTCTTTGGCCAACACCACATAAACCGGCACGTACGTATACGGATTAAAGGTCTTCACTAAGACATAAGAAATATTCTTTCCAGCCGTCAAAGCCGTATTCGAAGGCAAGGTCCAAGGGGTCGTCGTCCAAGCTAATAAATAGACGGGCGCATCGCCTGAGGCCTTAAATAAGAACTCCGATTTTGCATTCTTGATCGCCTTAAATTGCGCGGTTAAAGACGTATCTTTCACATCGCGGTAGCAACCCGGCTGGTTTAATTCGTGAGACGAAAGACCCGTTCCCGCTGCTGGAGAATAGGGCTGAATCGTATATCCTTTGTATAATAATCCTTGGTCGTACAGACGCTTCAATAAGTTCCAAACACTCTCGATATAATTCGCCTGGTAGGTCACATAGGGATTTTCTAAATCCACCCAATAACCCATTTTCTCCGTCAAATTATTCCACTGATCCGTGAATTTCATCACCGTCTCACGGCACTTTTTGTTGTATTCTTCGACCGAAATCGTCTTGCCAATATCTTCTTTTGTGATGCCTAATTCTTTTTCTACCTGCAATTCCACCGGCAAACCGTGTGTATCCCAGCCCCCTTTACGCTTCACCTGCTTGCCTTTCAATGTTTGGTAACGGCAGAAAATATCCTTAATCGCCCGTGCCATCACGTGGTGAATTCCCGGCGTTCCGTTTGCAGAAGGAGGTCCTTCAAAAAACGTAAACGTAGGCTGTCCTTCTCTCGTGGAGATGGATTTCTCAAAGATGTTATTCGCGTTCCAGAAATCTAGAATTTCATCTGCCAAAACGGCGTAATCTAAATTTTTGTATTCCTTAAAGCTCACAGACGTGTGGGGTTAAATTGAAAAAATCGGCAAAATTGAGGCAAAAATACAAAATTATACCGAACATCTCACGTGAAGATTTGTATTCCGAACGCAATTAACTAGGTTTGAATATGAAGAAGGTTGAGATTCGAAAAATAGTGTTGGCACAGCGCACACAACTAGCGGAAAAAGAATTCCTCGAGCGCTCCCAGCACGTCATCGAAACCTTGACCCCTTTATTAATTTCCGGCAAAACCATCGCCAGCTTTAAAGCCATCCCCCATCGTAATGAGATTAGTTTAGATTCCCTCGAAGGCAACTTTGCTTATCCACGCGTGATTTCGGCCGCAGCTGGCACGATGGAAATGGTTCAATCGACTGACTTCGCGAACTCGGATTGGGGCATTCCGGAACCGGTGGGAGGCCTAGTTATAGAACCGGTAAAATTTGATATTATTCTCTTGCCACTAGTAGCCTTTGATCTAAAAGGCAACCGTGTAGGCTACGGTAAAGGCTTTTATGATCGCTACCTAGCTTTATGTAGACCCGATTGCTTGAAAATAGGTATCAGCCTATTCGACCCAGTTGACTTGATCGATGAGGTCGAAAGCCATGATATACCCTTGGACATCGCGATTTGCCCGGCGAAATTGTACGATTTTCGCTAATTTTCCTTTCGATTCCCCATTTTAAGCCCTAATTTTGTGGGCTATAATCCTAAATTTGCTTTGAAAATCAGGAGTTTAATTTTCTTTCTGTTGATCGCCACTAGCAGTGCTATGGCGCAGGAAAAGAAATTACTCCCGATCGAAGAGGTGCAAGGGGTTTGGACGAGGAGATTTATGTATGACAGGCAGTTGATTGACCATCCTTTGGCATTACAAATACCTTTAATGGAGGCCAGAGACCCAGAAGTCAACGTCGAATTCTTGAAATTCAAACGTCAACGTAAACTTTCTGGTTGGTTAGCCGGTTTCTCTACTGTGTTCGCTTTTTCTACCTATTTGAGTAAAGGAAGCATATCAGAGGGCTTTTACTGGTCAGCGGTGGGTGGCGTGGCTTTAGCAAACGTCTACATAGGAGCCGTAAGTAATAGACACTTCAACAAAGCGTTAAAACGATATAATGAATTAAGTAAGGCTCAAATGGGCCTAAAATTAAGCTCTTTAGGGCAAACAGGAGTATCAGTAGGAATCACATATCCATTATAACATAAATAGAATGAAAGTTGCAGTTGTAGGCGCCACTGGACTAGTAGGCGGAGAAATTTTGAAAGTATTAGCGGAAAGAAATTTTCCTGTTACGGAGTTAATCCCGGTAGCATCCGAGCGTTCGATCGGTAAAAAGGTGAATTTTAAGGGCCAAGACTTCACGGTGGTAGGTTACGAAACAGCGATTTCGATGAAACCAAACGTGGCTATTTTCTCTGCAGGCGGAAGCAGTTCATTAGAAATGGCTCCTAAATTTGCCGCAGCAGGCATCACTGTAGTGGACAACTCCTCTGCTTGGCGCATGGACCCTACTAAGAAATTAGTCGTTCCAGAAATCAATGCGAGCACCTTAACTCCAGAAGATAAAATCATTGCAAACCCGAATTGCTCGACCATCCAAATGGTAGTCGTGTTAAATCCCTTGCACAAAAAATACAAAATCAAGCGTGTAGTTGTTTCCACTTACCAATCTGTCACGGGAACGGGAAAGGCAGCAGTTGATCAATTATTCGATGAGCGCGCTGGAAAAACGGATTATGCGAAAGTATATCCGCACAAAATCGACTTAAATGTATTGCCTCATATCGATGTTTTCCAAGATAATGGCTACACGAAAGAGGAGATGAAGATGATTTTAGAGACCAATAAAATCATGATGGACGATTCGATCAAAGTAACCGCAACGACGGTTCGTATTCCTACGATAGGCGGTCACTCGGAGGCTGTGAATATCGAATTCGAAAACGATTTCGATTTAGCGGAGGTTCGTGCGATTTTAGAAAAAGAGGACGGAATTATCGTTCAAGACGACCCGAAGAACTTATTGTACCCGATGCCAATCACTGCCCACGGAAAAGATGAGGTTTTCGTAGGTCGTATCCGCCGTGATGAGTCCCAAAAGAACACCTTGAATCTGTGGATCGTGGCTGACAACTTGCGTAAAGGTGCGGCTACAAATGCGGTTCAAATTGCTGAATACTTAGCAGCAAATCACTTGATCTAAGATGACTAGACTCAGCGTCAATATCAATAAAATTGCCACCTTGCGTAATTCGCGAGGTGGTAATAATCCAGACCTGATTCAGGTGGCTTTGGATTGCGAACGTTTTGGCGCACAAGGAATTACGGTTCATCCTCGCCCGGATGAGCGTCACATTCGCTACGCGGATGTGTATGCATTAAAAGAGCACGTAACGGCGGAGTTTAATATCGAAGGCAATCCGATGGAGGCCTCTTTCGTGGAATTAGTTTTAGCGGTGAAACCTGAGCAGGTAACTTTAGTTCCAGATGCGTTAGGCCAAATCACCTCTAACCACGGCTGGGACACCATTAAACACCAAGAATTATTGAAGCGCCTGATCGCCCCCTTCAAAGAGGCCGGTATTCGCACTTCCATCTTCGTAGACCCAGTCCTAGAAATGGTCGAAGCAGCTGCCACCACAGGAACGGACCGCATCGAATTATACACAGAACCTTACGCGACGGAATTTCCTACGAATCCGACGCAAGCCGTTGCAGCGTACAGAAAAGCAGCTTTCAAAGCACACCAAATCGGATTAGGCATCAACGCCGGCCATGATTTAAGTCTAGAAAATTTAGCTTTTTTCGCAGCGAATGTGAATCCTTTGGACGAAGTTTCCATCGGCCACGCGCTCATCTGCGATGCGCTCTATTACGGTTTAGAGAATACGATTCAACTCTACCGCAGACAACTGAAATAAAAAAAGGGGCTTCGATACATACCGAAGCCCCTTTTTTATAATTTTATAAATTACTCTACATCTCCTGTAAGTACCACAGCACCTCCAGCAACAGATAATTTGATTGTTTTTACTTTTCCAGCGGCACGTCCGAAAGTAATTTCCGCTTCATAGCCTTGTAAAGTAGCAGCAAACGTATCTGGAGTAGATGCTGGCGTTAATACCGCTCCTTCAGATGGGTTCGAATCAGAAGAGATCAATAATTTACCGTCTTTAGAAACGACAATCATTTTCTTAACGTATTCGTTATCAGCCATTTTATAAGAAGCTGCATATTCAGATGCACCACCTGCGGCAGCACCTGCTTTCACGCCTTCTAATGTTTGACCTTGAGCTTCAATTTTTAATTTAGTTACGGCACCACCTTCACGTGTAAAAGTGATATCACCACCCATTCCGCCTAATACGAACGCATCAGCTTTCGCACCAGCCGTCAATTCTGTATCAGGGAATCCTTCTGCAGACATAATTAGCTTACCTTCTTTGTCCGCTAATTTCAAGACTTTAACATAAGGATTATCACTCATTGTGTATTCACCAGCATAATCAGCGGCTTTTTGAGCAGTAGAAACGAAGGCCAAACAAGTCAGGGCCAAAGCTGACACAATAGAACGTAGATTTTTCATTTTTCTTTAAAGTTTAGGGTGTCAAAATTAAGGATTTATATGAGCTTCCAAATTTTGTCACTCAATTTTATTCAAAATCTGCTAAAATTTTGGATGTAAAAAAGATTTATCTAATATTGCGTCACAATCAATTCGCCCATTTAGACCCTATTGCATGAGATAAACCTCTACGTTAACTATTTTACTTTTTTATGAGCAAAATTCCCGTTAACGATGCAGCGTTAATTTCCGCATACATCCAAGGTGATTCAAAGGCATTTGAGACGCTACTTCAGCGCAGTAAATCAAAAGTTTATACGACTATTTACCTCATTGTAAAAGACCGCTACATAGCGGAAGATCTTTTGCAGGAGACCTACATTAAGGCACTCGATGTTATCAACCAAGGCAAATACAATGAGGAAGGCAAATTCCTTCCCTGGATTGTTCGCATAGCTCACAATATGGCCATCGATCACTTCCGGAAAGAGAAGCGTTATCCCAAAATTGTGTTAGATGATGGCTCGCCACTATGGAACAGTTTTCAATTTGCAGAAGAAAGTTCTGAGGATAAACAATTAAAAGAAGATTTGATCGTTAATATCAGGGACTTGATAAAAAAACTTCCAGATGAGCAGCGCGAAGTGCTTGTGATGCGCCATTATGAAGAATTAAGCTTCCAAGAAATCGCTGATTTAACCCATGTTAGTATTAATACCGCACTAGGGCGCATGCGGTATGCGCTCATTAACCTGCGAAAAATGTTAGAGAAACAAAACCTTGCCTATGACAAAAAACTCTACCCCGAATGACCTGATTAAACACCTTTATGA
>JBJOIV010000010.1:0-35515 GCA_046046955.1 Bacteroidota bacterium
TTAATGGGCCATCGCATGCGGCGACACGTGCCACAACAGTAGCAGGATTAAGCAATCCCACATTAATCAACGGGCTTAAAATGCTATGAAACAAAGTCTTTTCTTGTGCTTTGATCGCATCTTCGTAGTCGCCAAACAAATGCATCCGTTCTTTTAAAAACAGCTCTAATGCGGCTTGTGCCTCCGCATGTGTTACGGGATAATAGGCGCCAGAAAAGGGCATGTCGCTAGACCCCGGGTTATCGGGAAAATACTGCGAAACATAGGCGACTGCTTCGCTAATGTATGCGTTCGAAACGGCCTCTGGAAATGGAGCTGGAATGAAGGTATTCTTCGGAATTTTCTTTCGGTTTTCGGAGTCGTAGGTCCATTGACCACCCACCGGTTTGCCGTCTTCCTCTAGCAAGATGCCACGGTCTTTGCGTTGCTGAGTATAGAAGGCTGTTTGGTAATAAGGCTTGCGGTTGCCTAATAAGGCGGTGTCCGTATTTAGGAAATTAGGACTAGGTAATAAATGAACGTTGCCGGACCTATGTAAGCGTCTCTCTAGCAAATAATCATTCGGGTCGAACAAGGTAATTTCGCCTTTAATAGAGTCGACCAAGGCAACTTCCGCAGAACGCGGATCTTGTGCATCGATGTATTCGACGACTTTTCCCACCTCACGTAATCGATCCGCAAACGCGCGCATGCTGGCCCGATGGAAAATCAATTTCTGCTTGTGAAAGGCATAGTGTTTGAAGAATAAATCGGATTCGACGAGGTAAAAAACGTCTGCTTCCTGAGCCAAAGTCTCTTCGAAAAGCTGGTGCGGGAAAATCAGGAATGCGCTCATTTGTTTACGTGTTTTTGGAGGATACGACTACTCTCTTTTCGGGCCGTGCGCGTCTTGCGCATCGCCCAAACTTGATCCGACGCGGTCTTGCGTGTCGCACTTAAATCTACCACCGGGGCAGGATAATCCACCCCTATCTTCACTCCATACAAAGTCTGTTCCATGTCGCTCAGTTTCCATGGTTCATGGATCAAGGTAGCAGGAACCGATGCTAATTCTGGCAGCCATTTTTTAATGAAAATACCTTCTGGATCGTGGGCATAGGAATTTTTCACCGGGTTATAAATACGGATGGTATTTATGCCCGTTACACCTGCCTGCATTTGGATTTGTGGGTAATGAATCCCCGGCTCGTAATCGAGAAATTGGCTTGCTAAAAAGTGGGCTAAATCACGCCAGTCCTGCCACAGATTAAAGACAAAAAACGACACGACCATCGCCCGCATTCTAAAATTCAAATACCCAGTTGCTACGACGCAACGCATGCAGGCATCCACTAAAGGAACACCCGTTTTACCCGTTTGCCAGGCTTCTATTAACGCCAGGTCACGCGGTTTTTCGAGACTTTGGTAGGCCTTATTTACTGGCTCAAACTCCATGCGTGATTCATCTTCGAATTTCTGTATAAAGTGACTTTGCCAGTGCAGTCTAGACACGAAATTTTGAAGGGAACGCTTGTTTCTTGCCGTTTTATAATGCTGCATCGTAAACGTGTGCGCCATCCGCATACTGATATTTCCGTAGGCTAAATAAGGCGAAATCCGACTGCAAGCCTTTCGGCTTGCTTCTGGTTTGCTGATCAAAGAGCTATAGCCCACATGCCGCGTTTCGATGAAACTTTTCAGGTATTTCCAACCCCAGTATTCGCCCCCCTCTTGGAAGATGGGATTGCGGGTTTTGAATGACGAAGGTAATTCAGGACCTCTCCACGCGATATAAAAAATCGGGTCCAAATTCAAAAGATTCCAATCATCCTCTCGTTGAAAAAAGGGTTCGCTACGCATCGTAGCTTCCCAACGCTGCTGCCAGGTTTTACGTGATTTCAAGCGACGGATGACCCCATTCGTGGGGGTCTCTTTCCATATAATCCCCGCCCTTTGGCAAAAATCAGAAACGTCATTATCCCGCTGAAAACTCAGCCCATTCCCTATTTCTTCGTGGGAATAAAGGTTCTGGATATCGTAGGAGGAAGCGAGTGCCTGAAATACGGGAAGCACCTCGGAATGAAATAAATACAGGTGGCCATTTCGGTCCTCCAACCTGCCCTGCATTTCCACTAAAGATTCATGCACAAAACGCCAGTGGCGCACATCGCTATCCGGGAAAGCAATGAGGGAGGGCTCGAAAAAATAGACTAAGAGGGTGGGAATTCCAGCGTCCAAAGCCCGGTACAAAGGTTCGTGATCCGTAAATCGGAGATCACGTTTAAACCAGACAATATTGATCGGGGACTTTGGCATAAATGAATAACTTAAAAGCCCCTAGGATGTTTTCAGAAAGAAAAGGCGTACCTTTGCAGCTCTTTCTAATTTTAATGTATCAAAATGAAACAATTAGTAACCATCTGCCTATTCGTCCTAGCTTCCATATCACTTAAAGCCCAAACGGGTAGCATCGAAATGAGTACTGGTGGCTTCTCTTTTATTCCTGCATTCACCTCGAAAGAGCCCAATATCATCATTAACGCGAGCACAAATCCGAAAAGAAGATTGACCGGTGCGATGATGTATATGATGCGTGTTAAGAGTTTGACGCCTACAACGGTCGTTTTATTTACGCGGTACCGATTTATTGATAAAAAATTTAAGGCAACGGTCGGCATCCACATGCCAGCTTTTCAAATGACGGAAGACTATAAAGTGACGAGTTTCTTCGGCCGCGAATTAACCCTGAATTACCCGGTAAGCAAAAAGATGAGTGTGGGATCATTCATTTTAAACGGGGATGCGCGCAATACTGATTTTAAAGTGACTTTGATCTCTGGAAACACGAATTACCGCCACAAAAATTGGGGCTTTTTGTCACAGGCCTATTACTTAAGTGTAGGTGATTTAACGGGTGTCGCGGAGACCATTACGTACGATATTAACACGCATTTTCAGGCCAAAGCCTTTGGTAATTATACCCTAACGGATGGCAATGTTATTGGAACGGTAGGTCTGAAATATAACCTATAAAGATTTCGCCTTAAACGTCCAGGTAAAGACAAATTCAGCGACAATCTCGCCCGACTGGTTGCGCCCCACAGAAGTCACCTGTAGCTTAGTTCCTGTTGGATTAGCTAAAGCCTCATTTACTGTATCGCGCAACGCCTCGCCATCTTCGCAGGTAAAAATAATCACCCCAGTCGCTTTCTTCACGAATTTTGCCTCCAGCTTTTCCACCAGCATACTCACGGCCGGCTGCCTCTTATACACCTGCCCAAAAGCCAACATCCCACAACTCATCTCCGCCGCCATCGCCTCTACAGCGAAATACATGGATCGAAACGGATTCTGATTAAACCAAGAAAGCTTCACGCGCACCCCACACGATTTTTCATCGAAGTGCGCGATCGATAATCCGGCCCAGAAGGCGGCGGATAGCTTTTGGAAAACAAAAAACTTAAATAGCGCTGGATTCGTAATGATCCGTTTGAAGGCGGGGAAGTGTGGGTTCATGGTTTGCAATTTTCTGAACCAAATATATAAAAAAAGGGGCGATTAAGCCCCCTTCTATTAATAGCTCAATCCTAGTCCGAACTGAAACAATCCATACCCCGGACCTTCCATATAACCTGGAACGTCTGATTTATTTGCATCTACCGCCGCCTGACTAACAGGAGTTGTGAATGGCATCTTACCTGTCGGATTATAAGCTCCCGTCACGATATCTAACAGGGCATCTTGTGTTGTCCCAAAAGTCGCGATAATAGAAGAAGCCTTTCCCTTATCGATTTCTGAAATCACCCAAGGGTTCGTGTAATTGATCGCCACGATCGTCGGTTTCGCGTTTAAAATCTCATTCACGTGATTCACATCGATGCGATTCGCTGATAAATTCAAATCAATTTTAGATCCTTGTGAGCTGAATAAACCGCCAGAGGTAGGCACTAACCACAATAAAACCACGTCCGCTTCTTCTTTTGTCGACACGAATTCTAAGCCTGGGTAGTTTGGTTTCGATACTTTGATCGCCTCGCCTGCATTACGTCCAGATTGGAAATAGGTCTCGAAATAGACTTTCGTCTTCTTCGCGATAGGCAAGCGCTTCTCATCATTACGAACTAAAACGATGGATTTACGAAGGGCTAAATTAGCCGCATCCACCGCCTCTTTATTGCCTACGATTTTCACCGCCTCCTCTACATTCACGTAAGGATTTTCAAACAAGCCTAGCTCGAATTTCTCCGTTAGTAATTTCGCCACCGACTGGTTGATGCGCTCTTCAGAAACTAAGCCTTTCTTCACGACTTGGATTAAGGTAGTCGGGTCTGCTGCACCAGAGAAGATGTCTACACCTGCCGTTAAGGCTTTTTGATAACGCTCCTCAATGCTTAGTTTTTCCACACCCCAAGGCATCATTTCAATAGGGCCCGTATCTGAATTGATAATTCCTTTGTAACCTAATTTACCTTGTAGGGAATCGCGGATAATGGCTTTGTTAAACGAGAATCCAACCTCTTCGAATTCCTTGCCTTTGGGCGCAGAATAGTAGGGCATAATCGCTGAAGTACCAGCCGCGATTGCCGCCTTAAATGGCTTCACGTGGTAGGAGAACATATTGCCTGGATAGTGCGCAAACTTACCCCAATCAAAGTGAGAATCTTGTCCACCCTCTTGTGGGCCACCGCCTGGAAAGTGTTTCGTGGTCATCGCCACAGACGAAGAAGATAGTTTCGAACCTTGGAAGCCTAATACGATTTGGGTAATCATGTTAGCTGCTAAGTCAGCATCCTCCCCAAAAGTGCCTTCCACACGACCCCAACGTGGTTCTGTAGCTAAATCCGCCATGTACATATAGCCTTTACGAAGACCTACGGCACGCCATTCAGCAGAGGCCGTTTCAGCAAACTTGCGGGTTAAAGTAAAGTCGCGCATCGCCGCTAAACCTAATTCACCAGGCCATTTAGAGAAAGCCGTTAGGCCCACACTTAAACCTACAGATGCATCGGTAGTCACGTGGTTACGTGGATTTGAAGCCACGATCGCAGGGATTCCCAAACGAGTTGATTCACATAATTCTTGCAAATTGTTCGCCCATTTCGCCATGATCGCAGGCTCTGCACTTGCACGCAAAATGAAGTGGCGTAGGTGAAATTGAGTCACCCCTTTTGTCGTACCAGCCGCTGACATATTCGGCGCCTCTAGCGGCTTGCGGGTGAACATGTTGGTGTTTTGGACTAAATCCTCCTCATTAAATCCTTCCGTAATTTTAGGTCGAGGGCCCGCATTTCCTTGAACCCCGTTCGCGAAAACTTGGTCGCCTCCCATACGCGTCGTGCTGATGAGCATGAAGCCTATTTTTTCTTCCAAAGTCATCTGCGATACCAAGTCTTTCGCGCGTTCCGCCACCGGCAAACGCCAGTCCTCGTATTTATCGAGTTTATTATTCTTGTTTAAATCCTTAAAGGATAATTTTCCGATGCGCAAAGTAGGCGCTTTCATAGCCACTAAAACAGGTTGTGTTTGGGCAAATAGAGAGCCAGATGCAAAAAGCAAGGCAAGGAGAACACGTGATTTCATAGGTTTTTTCTTTCTTTGTAAAGGAAAGCACATTCGAACCTATTTCTAATCAGATGAAAGACCCTAATGTAGACGAATTCATACAAAGTGCCGACAAGTGGCAAGCGGAGATGGCGTATTTACGCTACCTTTTGCTCGATTGTTTGATGGTCGAAACCTATAAATGGAGAACACCGGTGTACATGGTGGGCTCGAAAAATCTCATTGCCATCTCTAGTTTAAAAGAACATTGTGCCTTGAATTTTTTCAATGGAGCATTGCTCCAGGACGAAGAGGGCTTATTAATTAAACCTGGCGAGCACACGCAATTAGGACGCTGGATGAAGTTTAATTCGGTGGAGCAGATTCAACAGAAAGAGGACCTCATTAAAGCCTACATCTTAGAGGCAATCGAAGTAGAGAAAATGGGTTTGAAAATGGAGAAGCCATCGGAAATCCCCTATCCAGAGGAATTAGTCACCATTTTTGCAGCAAAACCCGCTATTAAAATAGCATTTGAAAAATTAACCCGTGGTCGTCAAAGAGCCTACCTCCGCTTTTTTTCAGACGGAAAACAATCCGAAACACGCACTTCGCGCATCGAGAAAAACGAAAAGTACATCCTAAAAGGTATCGGTATCACCGATTGCATTTGTGGCTTAACAAAGCGGAAGCCGAGTTGTGATGGATCGCACCGGGCTATCGAGAATTTTAAGAGATGACGCAAAGAAGTCATAAGAAAGGCGTTTGTTGCCCCACTTTTTAAACCCAATTTTGCCCCATGAATTTTGGAGAACAATTAAAGGAAATCCGTACCTCGAAAGGATTAACCCAAAACGAGCTTTCTGACAAGAGCGGTATCGCCTTGCGGACCGTTCAACGCATGGAACGCAACGAAGGGAAACCGAGTTTGTATTCGATGAATGCGATTGGGGAGGCTTTAGGGGTAAATTTGACTTTATTGTACGCTCCAGATGATGAAACCGAAAAACGAAATATCATGGAAAGCACAGACGTACAATTGTGGGCAATCGCGAAGAAACGCGCGAAGTTTAAAAGAGGCCTAGGAGCCTATTCAGTAGTAATCCCTTTTCTGTGGGTTATTTGGTTTTTAACCTCTCAGGATAAAGATATTAATCGCATTCCTTGGCCCATCTGGCCTATGTTAGGCTGGGGATTAGGCTTAGGGATTCAATATGTGAATGCCTATGTGATCGAAGTTGGGTCGCTGGAGCAGCGGGAATACGATAAGTTAAAGGGCGGGCAAAAATAAAAGCCAGCCACCCTTTCGAGCAGCTGGCTTTCAACTCAACCTAAAAAGACTATTTAAAAGTTACGTCGAAACGATCTAGGTTCATCACCTTCGTCCAAGCGGCTACGAAATCTTTCACAAACTTTGTTTGTGCATCCTTCGTTGCATAGACTTCAGCAAGAGCACGTAGCTCTGAATTCGAACCAAAAATCAAGTCAGCACGCGTTGCCGTCGCAACCACAGCTCCTTTTTCGTTTTTACCTACGTACTCTTCTTTTGCTTCATCTACTGGCTTCCAGGTAGTTCCCATCTCCAATAAGTTCACAAAGAAGTCGTTTGTTAACGCATCTTTCTTCGTCGTAAATACGCCGTGTTTCGAACCGTTATAATTCGTGTTCAACACACGCATACCACCTGTTAACACCGTCATTTCTGGCGCAGTCAAGGTTAATAATTGTGCTTTGTCTACGAAGATTTCTTCTGTCGAAAGTGTGTAACGCGTTTTCGTATAGTTACGGAAACCATCGCCCATCGGCTCTAGCAAGTTAAATGAAGCTACATCTGTTTGCTCTTGAGAAGCATCCATACGTCCTGGCGTGAATGGAACCGTTGTTTTTACACCCGCATTCGCCGCCGCTTTTTCCACTGCAGCTGAACCACCTAACACGATTAAGTCTGCGATAGAGATTTTTTTCTTACCTGATTTGGCATTAAAATCTTTTTGAATTTTCTCCAAAACAGCCAATACCTTCTCTAATTGCTTCGGATTATTTACCTCCCAATTACGTTGTGGCAATAAGCGAATACGCGCTCCGTTTGCACCACCACGGCGATCCGAATGACGGTAAGTGGATGCCGAAGCCCAAGCCGTCGAAACTAATTCGCTAATCGATAAACCAGAGTTTAATAAGGTTGTTTTCAAGGCCGCAACGTCTTGCGCGTTCACCACCTCGTGATTTAATGCAGGAATTGGATCTTGCCAAATCAACTGCTCCTTCGGCACTTCTGGCCCTAAATACGTAGAGCTAGGACCCATGTCGCGGTGCGTTAATTTGAACCATGCTTTGGCAAATGCCTTCGCATACACTTCTGGATTCTCTAAGAAATTACGAGAGATTTTCTCGTAAGCCGGATCCACGCGCAAAGCGATATCCGTCGTTAACATCGTAGGTTTGTGGAAGGTATTTTTATCAAATGCATCGGGAATAATGTTTGCGCTATTTTTCGCAATCCATTGGTTCGCACCCGCTGGGCTCTTCTCTAAAGACCACTCATTGTTAAATAATAAGTGTAGATATCCGATACCCCATTGTGTAGGCGTCGAAGTCCACGTCACCTCTAAACCTGATGTGATCGCGTCTTTTCCTTTACCTGACTTGTATCTGCTCTTCCAGCCTAAACCTTGCTCCTCGATACCTGCAGCCTCTGGATCTGAGCCTACGTTCGTCGCTGGACCTGCACCGTGTGTCTTACCAAAAGTATGACCACCCGCGATCAACGCCACCGTTTCCTCGTCGTTCATCCCCATACGGCCAAAGGTCTCGCGAATATCTTTCGCCGAAGCCGCCGGATCTGGCACGCCATTCGGTCCTTCTGGATTCACATAGATTAAGCCCATTTGAACCGCAGCTAATGGAGACTCTAATTTACGGTCACCTGAATAGCGATTTTTATCGTCTAACCATTTCTTCTCTGAACCCCAGTATACGTTTTCTTCTGGTTCCCAAACGTCCGTACGACCACCCGCAAAACCAAAAGTTTTAAAGCCCATTTGCTCTAGGGATACGTTTCCAGTCAGGACCATTAAGTCAGCCCAAGAAATTTTATCACCATACTTTTGCTTGATTGGCCATAACAAACGACGCGCCTTATCCAGGTTCGTATTATCTGGCCAAGAGTTCAAAGGAGAGAAACGTTGCTGACCAGCTCTTGCACCCCCACGTCCATCACCTGAACGATACGTACCCGCGCTATGCCATGCCATGCGAATGAAAAGGGGGCCATAATTGCCAAAGTCAGCCGGCCACCAATCTTGTGATTTCGTCAACACCGCCGCGATGTCTTTTTTCAACGCGAAATAGTCTAGGCTCTTAAATGCTTTGATGTAGTTAAAGTCAGGTCCCATCGGGTTTGACTTCTCTGAATTTTGACGTAGCATGCCTACGTTCAATTGGCTAGGCCACCAATCCTTGTTGGTTGTTGCAGAAGGCTTCATTCCCGTATGTGGGTTGATGCCTGCGTGTGGATTTGCGCCCGCCGCTGCACCGTGTGGATTCGCGTAATCCTGCGCTTGGACTGCCGAAGCAGCAAATAATACGCTGATGAAGAGTAATTTTTTCATGATTCTTGATTTTAGTGGAGCTAAATTAGGTGCAATTTTGATATAGAGGAAACTGATTTTTTCTATATTTGGCATAGACAAAATCTATATCAATGAATATACATCAATTAGAATACATACTTGCGGTAGATCAATTTAAAAGCTTCTCAAAAGCAGCTGATTATTGTCATGTTACACAGGCGACCCTAAGTGCTATGGTTAAAAAGCTGGAGGAGCAGCTGGATATCGTCATTTTTGACCGAAAGGCGAACCCCATTGTGACGACTGAAAATGGCCGCGAAATTCTTCTCCATGCTCAGCAAGTCGTGGCTCACTCAAGAGCTTTATTGAACTCCTCCAAATCAATTAATAGCAAGCTGGAAGGTAAGATAAAGGTGGGGGTGATTCCCACTATTGCGAATTCCTTAATGGCCATCATTTTAAAACCCTTGATGCAAAAATACCCTGCCTTGGATTTTGAGATTTATGAGCAAACCACAAATCATTTGAAGAATAGTTTGCGTGAAGGGAAATTGGATATTGGCATTTTAAGTACGCCCATTGCCAGCGTGGATTTAGAAACCCAGTTACTTTATAAGGAAGATTTAGTTCTCTATGGTCACCCTAAAACTACTGAGGGTCCGATTAAACTGGCGGACCTGAAACAGCAACGCATCTTTTTATTACAGGAAGGGCACTGTTTGCGGGATCAGATCATCCAGCTTTGTGAAATAAAGAAACATCAATATTTCCCGCCTAATCTGCGTTTTGAGGCGAATACATTTGACACTTTATTAAATTTAGTAGACGATTTTAATGGGATGACCCTTTTGCCAAAACTATATCTAGAACATCTTTCTGAACAACGAAAAGGGCAATTATTCGCTTTAAGTGATGGAAATTTAGAGCGGGAAGTGAGCCTTTGTTTTTATCGGCCCTACGCAAAATGGAATATTATTAACCGCTTAGCAGCGGATATCAGCCAGCTAGTCAGCGAAAAACCTAGTCTTTTTTAACTAATATTG
This sequence comes from Bacteroidota bacterium, assembly GCA_046046955.1. Taxonomy (GTDB): domain Bacteria; phylum Bacteroidota; class Bacteroidia; order Cytophagales; family Spirosomataceae; genus Aquirufa. Next base: position 10,136 of record JBJOIV010000010.1, read on the forward strand.
GGGTAAAAATTAACCTGTAAACTTTTCATGATGAGTAACCTATCTACAAAAATGCGCACCTATCACCGTTATTTAGGCTTTTTCTTAGCCGGAATTATGGCGGTTTATTCCATCAGCGGAATCATTTTAATCTTTCGCGAAACTAGCTTTTTGAAGAGTGATGTGCATAAGGTAGTCATGGCGAAACCCGGTCTTCAGGGCCAGGAATTAGGTAAGGAATTGCACATTAAAGGCTTCAAGGCAGATACCACGATAGGAGATGTGGTTTCCTTTAAACAAGGGACGTATAATTTGAAGACCGGCGCCGCAGATTATACTGTTTCGGAACAGCCTGCTATCGTGAATAAGATGACGAAATTACACAAGGCGACCACGAATGACCCGCTGTTTTATCTGAACATTTTCTTCGGTTTATCCCTGTTTTTCTTCGTGATTTCATCGTTTTATATGTTCCTGCCTAAGACAACTATCTTTAAGAAGGCGATGATGTTTACTCTTGCGGGGGCGGTTTTGACAATCCTACTTCTATTGTTGTAATCTGGCCTGGGGCATGCGCCAATTCAGCATTTTGGATAACAGTGGGATTATCATTCATTTCGGTCAGGATATGAATAGCTAATTATTTTTCTAACTTATGGTTCTAAACCTATGAAACATGAAATATCTAGCTATCCTTTTACTTGGGTGTAGCCTTTCTTTATCTGCTCAAATTCCAGCTGGCAAAAAGGTTATCTCCTCCCTGTATGTGTACGATCTAGCCTCTGGAAAATCCGAATTAATTCTAACGGAGAAACGCCATTTTGAAGCGCCTAACTGGTCTCGAGATGGGAAGTTTTTGTTAATCAATGCCTACGGAAGACTCGAAAAAATAAGCCCGAAAGGCGAAAAATTAGGTGAGCTAAACACAGGCTCTGTGGCTAAGGCGAATAACGATCACGGCTATAGTTTTGATGGCAATTCGCTGTATATTTCGAGTGCAAAAGCAGAGATAAAGGAGCACACCTCCTTCATTTATAAAGTATCATCTGAGGGCGGAGAACCCGTTCAGTTGACTCCATTAACTCCTTCTTATTGGCATGGGATTTCTCCGGACGGCAAAACCATGGTCTATTGTGCGGCGAGAAATGGTAATTACGACGTCTATGCCATGTCTTCAAATGGTGGAGCAGAAATTCGCTTAACTTCGACGGAAGGATTAGATGATGGCCCGGAATATGCGCCCGATGGAAAATACATTTACATCAATTCGTACCGTTCTGGTATGATGCAGATTTGGCGGATGAAGGCGGATGGATCTGATCCGGAGCAGATGACTTTTGATGCCCATTCGAACTGGTTTGCACACATTGCGCCTAGTAACAAAGTGGCGACGATTATTACGTATATGGAGGACCAAAAGCAGGCCCATCCCTTTGGTCATCAAGTCAAACTGCGTTTGTTGAATCTGAAGACGAAAGAAGTGAAGGATTTAACCGAGGCATTTTATGGCGGGCAAGGAACGATAAATGTACCTTCTTGGAGCCCAGATGGCAAGAAATTCGCCTATGTGCGCTATGCCTTGGAAGATTTGTAAAAAGGGAGTAAATTCACAAAAAACCTATTGGAATATGAACAAAGATAGTCAAGCTTCTAGACGGAAGTTTTTACAACAAATAGGGGCAACTAGCCTCGTAGCGGCGTCTTCGCCCTTCGCCTCTTTAGGCGCTCAGCAAAAAGCAGAGGAACGTATTTTGACCTACGAAAAACGCATTTCGGTGGGCGAAAAGATCCGCTTAGGCGTGATTGGTTTTGGGGTGCAAGGTCACTTTGACCTGGCTTCGGCGCTGAAAGTTCCGGGGGTAGAATTAGCCGGAATCTGTGATTTATATACCGGTCGTATCGAAAACGCGAAGGAATTATACGGCAAGGAATTATACACGACACGCAATTACAAAGAATTATTAGACCGTTCGGATATCGACGCGGTGATCATCGCGACGCACGATGTGTGGCATGCGCGCATCACAATCGACGCTTTGGCAAAAGGCAAACACGTTTATATCGAGAAACCGATGGTCTATAAAATAGACGAAGGCCCGAAGGTGATTGCCGCCCAAAAGAAATACGGGAAAGTCCTACAAGTAGGTTCTCAACGAGTGAGTAGCATCGGATTAGCGAAGGCGAAAGAGATGTTAGCGGCAGGCGAGATCGGAAAATTAAATATGGTAAACGCGGTCTATGATCGCCAAAGCTCCATCGGCGCTTGGCAGTATACCATCCCTAAGGACGCGGATGCATCCACTTGCGACTGGAATCGATTCATCGAGGCGACGGCTAAAATGGAATTTGATGCGAAGAAATTCTTCTGGTGGCGTGCGTTTAAAGAAGTAGGAACTGGCGTAGCGGGGGATTTATTCATTCACTTGTTATCAGGAACTCACTTTATGACAAACTCGAATGGCCCAGAAACCATCTTCTCAACGGGTCAATTCAGTCATTGGAACGATGGCCGTAACTTGCCAGATGTCATGTCAGGCGTCATGCAATATGGCAACACGGCGGAGCATCCTGCCTTCCAACTAACACTTCAAGTGAACTTCGTGAGTGGAACGGGGGGACAAGAAGTCATTCGCCTGATCGGTTCAGAAGGGGTGATGGATGTGAAAGGCAATACGATTTCCGTGAAGCATAGCATTATGCCAGAAGCTCCGGGCTTCGGGGGATATGATTCGGTATTTACTCTTCCTAAGAGTATACAGGAAGAAATGACCCGCGACTATAACGCGAAATGGACGGAGGCACAGCGCAAACGTCCTACGAAAGAAGACGTTATTTTCCGAGCGCCTGCAGGATATGATGAGCACGTGGATCACTTTACTCACTTCTTCGATGCGATCCGTAACGGAACGTCTGTAGTGGAAGATGCGGCGTTTGGATTTAGAGCGGCGGCACCTGCCTTAGCTTGTAACGAAAGTTATTTCCAAAAGAAAATCATTCAGTGGGATCCAGTGAATATGAAATTGAAGTAAAGATAAAAGCCTCAGATCATCCGATTTGGGGCTTTTTTATAACCATTTATCTGTCGATATGACCGCTTAATAAAAGAGCGGATTTATTTCTGTTGCAGGCGGTAATTTTCTGAAATTATGGAAAATGAAATCATTAAAAACATCTCGAACCCGGCTGCTTTAGAAAGCTTGTATCGTTCGAACCCAGCTTCTTTTAGCCGTGCTTTCGAAGCGGTTTATCCACATATCTCCAATGAGCTTGCTGCCCAAATTTGGCAGGAACGATTAGCTGTTTCCTCTACGTCTTGGGGCTCTAAAAACGATTGGATTTTGCTGGTGGCCTTCGCAGTACTCGGCGGATTCTTTATGCAGCTTCCGGATCTATTGCATCTTTCTCACGACCGCTATTTCCCGCGCAACATGTCCTTTTTTGTGATGCCCGGAATAGGTGCCTACTTTGCTTACAAGCAAGGGCTAGGTTTGCGAGAGCTCCTGTGGCCTATCGCCACCTTAGTGGCATCTATCCTTTTTATCAATCTGTTGCCGGAGAAAAGCAGCACCTTGCTGTTAACTTGCCTGCATATTCCTATTTTAATTTGGTTAGCGGTGGGATACATTTTTGCAGGATATGATGCTGGCAAGCGGATGGATTTCTTGCGTTACCACGGGGACTTAGTGGTGATGACGGTCGTTATCGGGTTAGCAGGAGGATTGTTTACGGCCTTAAGTTTGAATCTGTTTAATTTAGTGCAGCTTAAAATTGACGATTTTTATTTCCGCTATATCGTCCTTTCTATCCTTCCTTCGGTGCCGCTTTTTGCTACTTTATTAGTGCGCCAAAACACCAGTTTAGTCAGCAAAATTTCCCCTGTGATTGCCCGTATTTTTACGCCCCTAGTTACGATCACCTTAGCTATTTTCTTAGTAGCTATTATTTTCACGGGGAAAGATCCTTACAATGACCGGGATTTTTTGCTGATCTTTAATGGAGTTTTGATAGGCGTGATGGCCTTGATTTTGTTTTCTTTAGGCGAGGCAACTAAGCAACATGCCTCTCGCATTCACCAGTATTTTTTGTTGGCCTTAGCCATTGTAGCCATCATTGATAATGGCATTGCCTTATCGGCGATTGGATTCCGATTAATGGAATATGGTATCAGCGCGAATCGATTAGCTGTTTTAGGAAGCAATGCACTGGTTATGGTTCATTTAGTGCTAGTGACACATCATTTATCCCGGTTTATAAAGGGAGTTGAAACGGTAGAGGGCATCGAAAAAGGCCTGACTTCTTACTTGCCCTATTACGCTATTTGGGCGGCGATTGTGAGTTTTATTTTCCCGATGATTTTCTCTTTTAGCTAATAAAAAAGGCCCGGAATTCCGGGCCTTTCGTTTGATAGGGTTAGGGTTTTATTATTGCATTTGCATCGCATCCATTCCGCCACCTGAATTGTTCTTTTTCATTTGGCTCATGTCGAATTTACCGAAACGAAGAGAGAACGTTAGACGAATCATTTGTGGATTCGCTAAGCGGTAAGAGGTCTGCGAGAATCCTTCGCCGAAGGACACGCGGGTGTTTCCACGAGAACGTGTGATGTCATTAAAGGCGAGTGTTAAGGAAGCCATATCATTTTTCAAGAAGGTCTTTTTGATCGCTAAGTCAATGCCAAAGAAAGGTTCAATATATCCCTGCGATGAACTTTGCGACTGCATGCCCGGAGGGCCTTGCATTTGTTGGCCTGAGGTTACAGGCACATTCGTTTTTCCTTGGTAATCACCAGACAACTGGATGCTCCACTTTTTGGGCAAAATAAACGTGTTATTTAGCTTTCCAAAAACAGACCACAAAGCTTCGTTCACCTGGGTCGCATCGATATTCGAAATGTTGATTTTCGAATTGTACATGTTCATGTTTGCCGTTAAATCCCACCAGCTTTGAAGCTTGTTTGTGTAGGTAAATTCTACCCCGTAATTGATGCTCGAATTCGCGTTCACAAACGTGTTAATTAAATCCAGTTTACCACTGATCGGATTCGTCTCTTGTTTCAAATAACGCGTAATCAAATTATCCGTGTACTTATAATATCCAGACACTAAGAAGGTCGCTGAACCCTGTGACTTGCTGTAAGAAAGTTCACCAGAAGTCGTGAATTCCGGAACCAAATCCGCGTTACCGCGCTGGATATTTAAGCTGTCGCTATAATCTACAAACGGAATAATTTGGAAAAAATTAGGGCGATTCACGCGGCGTGTCACACTTAATTGCAACTGATCCGTCTTCGATAAATCCTTCTTCAAGAAGATAGATGGGAATAAACTCAAAGGATATTTATTGCTAAATGACTGATTCGTATTCAACAATTTACCCTCATATTCCGAGCTCTCGCCACGTAAACCAATCTTGTAAGAAAGCGTTTTGCTCGCTTTTCCGGAGATAGAGAAATAGGCGGCGTACACCTTGTTTGTGCTCTCATAATTCGTCGAAGCGGAGGTAATCGTTTTGTAGATTTCTGAGCCAACCGGTTTTAAAGTATTGATATTTTCGTTCGCTAAATCATTAATCTGCGCGCGCAAACCAGTCTCGATCGTTCCCTCATTTTTAATGGGTGTCACGTAGTCTAGTTGCACCGTCATGAAGGAGTTTTTACCTGACCCCACGTTCTTTTGGATTTGGGTTCCGGTGATAGCGTTGTTATTTAGATAATCTGTTGTGAAGGTTCCGTCGTTTTTATTTGTTCCGCCAAAGTAGTTTAAATCACCCGTTAGCTCACGACCAGCTTTTGGATAGCTGTGCTTAAAGCCTGCTTGAAATCCAGTTGGTTTAAATTCACGAGAGCTTTCAGAAACACGTTCACTAAGCGTTTTAACCCCATTAACAATGCTCACAATTTCGGTATTTTCCGTAGGACGGAATTGGCCGCCACCACCAAAGAAAGCGCCCAAAGAAAGAGTCGTCCGGTTGCTGGCTGCATAGTCTGCCGCGAAACGGGGGAATAACATCATCCCTTGCGTTTTGTTATCTGATTCCTGGCTTACAGAGGATAAAACACCCCCTAAATCGCTCGAACGAAGACTATTCCCGATGGAATTATTGCGCATTCGCATGTTCATTAACGTCGCCGTTAAATTCCATTTGTTCTGTTGGTAAGTGAAATTTCCCATGATATTCGAACCGCCAAAACGATCCGCTCCCACATTCACCATTCCATTATATCCATTCTTTTTGTTCTTTTTCAACACGATGTTTATGATTCCTGCCATACTTCCAGACGCATCGTATTTCGCAGATGGATTCGTGATCACCTCTACTTTTTCGATGATATCTGCAGGGATTTGGTCCATCGAAAGACTCGTTGGACGGCCATCAATAAACAAGGTTGGATTCGCGTTACGTACCTTCACATTACCATCAATGTCCACTTGTACTGATGGAATATTGCGCATCACATCGATGGCAGTTCCGCCAGTGGTCACCAGGTTTTGTGCTACATTAAAGGATTTCTTATCGATGTCCATTTCGACCAAAGACTTCGTACCTGTCACCACGACATTTTCTAATTCCTTCGAATCTAATGCTAATTTGATGTTGCCTAAATCTTTCTCAAAAGCGGCCATCATCTTTGCCATATCGGGCTGAACACCTGGCTCCATTTTAGGCATTTCAAATACCACTGCAGCTTCGTAATTTTTGTAACCTACAAAACTGATTTTGATTTTTAAACGAGCGTTGACCGGGATTTCTTTGAAGTTAAAATCACCGTTTAGTTCGGCTGTTTGGGCCTTTACTAAGATGTCTTTCGACTGTTTAGTCGCAGGATCTACGGTGGATTTCAATAAAACGACCGAAGCGAATTCAACCGGTTTCCCCATTTCGTCTACGACTTTACCATAGACGTGACCTTGATTTAGATTAGCTCCAGGACCACGGACACCCGCTGGAGGACCTCCAGGAACTTGTGCAAAAGTGGTAATGGAAAGAAGCGCGAAGAGCGCCGTAGCAAGTATTTTTCTCATTAGGTGGATTGTTTACCATAAAATTGTACCACAAAGGTACATTCAATTAAATGGATAGGGCATTTTTTCTGCCTTACGGTAGATTGTATAGATGAATGATGGATATTTTGCGAGAAAAGGTTTTTCTTTACAACATGAAAAAGCTCTTCTTCCTCTTCTTTCTGGCGGCATTTACCGCCTCAGCCCAATCCAAACCAGCGGGCAAGTTAGATACGTCTAAACCAGTTCTGACCCTTGAGGCTTCATGTGGTACTTGCAATTTCGAGATGAAAGGCAAAGGCTGTTTTTTAGCGGTAAAATACGAAGGCAAGGCCTACGCCGTGGAGGGCACTGGACTAGATGACCATGGAGATGCACATGAGGAGAAGGGATTTTGCATGGCGGTGCGTAAGGCCAAAGTCCAAGGCAGTTTAAAAGAAGATAAATTCGTCGTAACCTATTTTGAGCTTTTAAAGCCTTAGCTTGCTGTATACTTTCTCCCGATTCCGAACAAAATCGTATTCGCTAGCACCGCGCAACCGAAGATGATGATTGCCATCGTAAACGGTGTTCCGTCGAAAAACAAACCTACTAAGGTGGCGCATACTGCACCCCAGGCCATTTGAATGGATCCTAACATGGCTGAAGCAGTTCCGGCCCCTTTATGAAATGGGCGTAAGGCGAGCGTTGCTACATTGGGGAAATTAAATCCTTGGCAGCCCATAATTAGAAACAGTAAAGCGATGTTTAACTCCATCGACAATAGGTCTAGTTTAGCTAAAATGGAAAGCAACAGACCTAAGATTAATTGCGTAGGCAAGGTTACTTTCAAAATTTGCAAGCTAGAATACTTTTTTAAAACGACCCGATTCAATTGACTTGCGGAGATAATTCCAGAAGCGACGATCGCAAAAATGAATCCAAATTTGGACTCATTCACCCCATAATACGTTAAGAAAGTAAGCGGCGCACCACCTACATAAGTGAAGATACTTCCAGCACCTATGGCACCCGTGAAGGCGAAGACTAAATATTGCTTCTCTTTGAACAAGGATTTGTACGCCTTTACAATGGTCGAGATTCGAAATGCACCGCCATGTTCGCGGTTCGTCTTTTCGGGCAGCCAAGATTTAATTAAAAAGATGATCACTAATAAGATACCAGCCAGGGTTAAAAAGATGGCTTTCCAGCTCGCGATCGTTAATAATAGACTGCCTAATGAAGGAGCTAAAATAGGAGATACCCCTAGAATCAAGATCATTAACGACATCACTTTAGGGCGATCATGCTCTTCAAATGTTTCTCTAATCACCGCATTAGGAGCTACCATTCCTACGCTACCACCTAGTGCTTGAAATAAGCGAAACACGACTAACATTTCCACCGAAGTAGCAAAGGCGCAAGCAATCGAGCTTAAGACATAGACCGATAAGCCGATGTAAAGCACATTTTTACGACCAAAATGATCTAAAAGGGGGCCACTAATTAATTGCCCTAGACAGATGCCAAAAAAGAAACTGGAAAGCGTATATCCCATTTCCTCTTGCGAGCAATTCAGCGCTAAGGCAATGTTCTTAAAAGCGGGCAAATACATGTCGATGGACAAAGGTCCAATAGCAGACAAGATTCCCAGAATTAAGATAATTTTCGTGCGGTTCGCAGAAGTAGGCATTATAGAGAGGTATTTAAGAAAGGGCAAAGGTACGCCCAATATTCTTAAATTAATACCCCGGCACTTGCCTGTAATGCATAAATGGTTTTAAAGAGGTAGGCTTTCAGCTCCGTTAATTTCTCTGCAGCCTCCATCGCTTTTGTCTCACGGCTATTGATCAAAAATAGCGACGATTCCCCTTGAGCAAAGCGATTTTCTTCCGCTTTCACTAGCGTCTGGTAGTTTGAAAGGGCTTTTTCTTGGGTTTGGATTTGCTTTTTTAGGGCTTCTACCTGGTTATAATAGGAATTGATTTTCACTTGAATTTGCTGTCTTTTTTGGGCTAAATTCAAGGATTCTTCCTGTATTTTTAATTTCGCTAATTGGTAATCTGCACGACCTTTTGAGAGACGTAAAGGCATCTCAAATTTGATACCGTATTGGTAATTATTATCAAAAAGTGCCCGCGTTTCAATGCTAGGAGCGAGGCCTTTCGAAAGGGCGTTATAGCTCACGTCTAGCTTAGGAAGTAAACTCTGAAACTTTAATTTTTTCTCTACTTGCAAGCCTTCAATCTTGTATTGGTACGCACTTAAATCTGGGTGATTTGCATAGGCCTTTTCTAAAAGAGACGAAAGATTTAAATCTAAATCGGCTAGTATAGCCATCTCATTTTTCACTTCTGCAGGCTGCACTTCTGCAGGCAATTCTTGAGGTGTATTGTTTTCTTGCCACAAATAAACGGATAAGGCTAAACGGGAATTTTCTTTCTCCATCCATTTTGCCTGATATAAATTGTCAAAATACTGTTGCTGCGTCGTCGCTTCTACGGTATCAACGGCAGGCCTTTCCCCCAGTTCCACGCTGCGTTTAACGAAGGAAACACGCGCCTCGGCGATGCGAAGGTTTTGGTCAACAATTTTTAAAACTCGAACACTTTTCACCCAATTCCAATAGGCCGCCATCGCATCAGAAAACAAATCATTTAGGACGCTGCGCTGCTCTTGCAGGGCCATTTTATTCATTAATTTTGCCTGTTGCAAGCTAGCTCGGCGTTGATCGATAAAAAGGTTTTTTGCTAACGGAACAGTGATCCCCATATAGCTCGTTTCACCTAAGGTTTCACTTGAATTGAGGCGTGTTCCTTGTAAGTTTTCCATTCCAGAACGCAGCTCAATTCCATACCAAGTGGGGATGTTTAATTCGGGTGCATGGGACTCATAATAGTTCTTGCCATCAAAGGTTTTCTTCGTACTGTAGTGGCTTAAAATAGGGTCAAACCCCGCTCTCGCCTGCAGGATTTGGGCTTCTGATTTTTGTACGCCAATGCCAGCTTGCTTCGCAATGGGATGGTATGCCTGTACAATTTTCAGGAACGCCTCTGGGTACAATACGGGCGTTTGAGCGAAGCTCGAAAAACTCAAAAGGAAGAATAGTATGAACTTATTTTTCATCTTTTTTTACTGTGTAAAAGTCAGCTGGGAAACCGTTGATGTTTCGCCATAATTCATACCAAAGAGGCACATCATTTAACAAGGCAATGCCTTGCGCACCTGCTCCCATTTTGATTTGTTTTGGCCATTTTTTGTCTTTTGGATCTTCGACCACAATGACGCGGAACATGCCCTTTTCGTCGATGTTGTTTTCTACCGCTCGGATCTTACCTGGAAAAGTCCCGAAGCTTTGATCTGGCCAACCACCCGCGAAAATAATCGCAGGGAAACCATCGAATATAAACCGTACTTCCTGGCCAGGAGAGACGAGAGGTAAATCGACAGGTCGTACGTACATTTCCACGGCATAATTTGTGTTTTGCGGAACAACGGTTAATAATTCCTCCCCATCTTTAAGTAGTTCACCAATACCCGCTTTTTTCGCGTTAATTACCTGACCGCTTTGAGGGGCTAAAATGTAGTACATACCATCCCGAATCGTATAACTCGATACTTGGTTTTCTAATTTAGCGATGTCCCCCTTTCCTGTCTCAATCATCCCTAGGCTTTGGAATTTTTCTCCCTCTGCTTTGTTCATTTTTTCGCTGTATTCCTGGTCTACTCCGCGTAATTCAATTTTCGTATTTTGAATCTCTTGTAGCGTCTGGTTTACTTTATTTTCAGCGATGGTTTTCTTCGCTAAAGCGTTTTGCATCGAGGCATTGCGCTGTTGAAATTGTGTCTGCGAAATCAAACCCTCTTTGTACATTTTTGAGTTACGCTCAAACTGATCTTTGACTAAATTGTATTCGTTATTTGCCGCTTCTAGCTCTGATCTTTCTCCCGTTATTTTTTGCTGTAATTGGGTGATTTTGTTCGTCAGCTGATCTTGTTTTAATGATTTAGAAGAGCGTAGGTTTGCAATTTGATCTTCGGTAGCCTTTACTTTTTGTTCGTAAAATTCGACAGTCCCTTTTTTTGCATCTAGCTGTTCTTGCGTTCTTAAAATCAATTTAGGATCTAGGTATTCTGCTTTGATCTCCGAGATTTTAGCTAGGGTATCTCCTTGCTCCACAAAGTCCCCCTCTTTCACCCACCAACGACTAATTTTACCGGCGATTGGGCTATAGATTTTTTGGGGTTTTTGCTCCTGGTACAAACTGGTGATCTGCCCTTTGGATCTAATATTTTGGGTCCAAGGAAGGAAGAGGATGCCTAGTAATATAAGTCCCAGTCCGATTAACCAAGGTCTCGTAGCCGGTCCTTTTCCGCGCAGGTAAATTTGATTAAATGACTTAAACTTTTCCATGATCGAAAACTAATTTTTTATCGAATCCGGTAGACTCGTTAGTAGAAATAAGAACCGTTGCATTCGATTTTTTTAATAAATAATCGCGCAAATTATCAGCTAATTTGGCATCTAAACCATTCCAAGGATTTTCCAATAAAAGCAATCGTTTGTCACCACAAAGTGCGCGAAGTAGCAAGATCTTTTTAATGATCGTTTGTGGCGTCTTCTTACCTAGTGGCTCGATCTCTGTATCAAATCCTTGTGGGAAATGATTTAAGAAATCAGCGAAGCCTAGGTTTTCAGCCGTCTCTATAATAAGGGCTGGACTTACTTCTTTATTCCCTAAGCTAATATTTTCCCAAACCGTGCCATCAAATATCTCTTGCGCTTGAAGTAGAATACCGGTGTGCTTTCGCAGGCTATCCAAGCTGTAGTTTTTAATGGGAACTTTATTGAGTAGTAAAGTTCCTTTGAAGTCGGGATAATTGCCTGTCAAAATTCGCATGAAGATCGATTTTCCTGAACCAGCCGGCCCTGTTAATTGTATTTTATCCCCTGCATTAATGTGAAGATTCAAGGAATCCAATACGGGTTTACCAGCTTCAAATTCAAAACTAAAGTTTTTCACCTCGATTTCAACTCCTTCCCGTGTTTGGAGCTCTAAATCACCACTTGTATCTAATGGACTATCCGTAACGCTCGCTAATTTTTCTAATCCCGTAATAACATCATAGGCGCTATCCAAGCTAGTTATTAATTTTTCTACCGCACCGATCACTAACATAATAACGATTTCTGCCGCTACGAATTCACCTACGTTTAATTGCTGGTTAATTAATAAATAAGAGCCTAAGGTAAGCATCAAAGTCGTTAAGGCAATCTTAAAAAATAGGAGTGATTTGTATTGAAAAAGTAATACCTGAAAGTGCGTCGTTCTGGCGTTTAAATAGCCCATGACACTGGAGTCTGTTCGCTTTAAATTCAAATCTGATCCTTGGCTAAATTTGAATGTTTTAATGGTGCGGGCAATCTCCCCAAAAAATCCAGCTACCTCATATTTATAATTCGATTCCTCGATACTTGTTTCGATCCCTTTTTGGGAAGTATAATATAAAATCAATCCTAAAAGCACTAATAGGATTACCCCTAAAATGATGAATAAAGGATGATAAAGGGATAGAAGAACGATACCAAAAACAATTTGAACCGTCGCTACCGGTATGTCAAGCAATAACTTTGCGAATCCCTTTTGAATATTTAGCGAGTCGAAAAAACGATTCACCTTCTCTGGAATATGGTATTTATCCATTTGCTTTAAATCCAATTGTGGGATTTTATCCGCAAATTCATAGGCATAATGCGCAAAGACTTTTTGCTGAATAGATTCGATAATTTTCATCTGATTTATTTGAAATAAACCCATCAGAAAAACCCCTAAAACCACGAGGAAAATCAAGACATAAATGGAGGTAACCATGGTGGCACCCATGACCAAACCAATGATGGTTTGCACCCCTAAAGGCAAACTTAGATTTACAATACCACCTAAAATAGAGAATAAATAAATCGAACGAATCTCCTGATCATGATCTTTAATCAGGGATTGGATTCTTTTGAGCGGACTTATTTTTTGCATGTCGTCTTTATTTCTGCCGTAAAACTAGGAAGACTTTTTTATATAATAGTATTACTATTATTAATAATTGTTAAAATATCTTTTGTGTTAGTAATTCTATTGTTACTTTTGCCAATGTAATAGGTATTTAACCATGGATTACTCACTAAGTTTTAAAGTTAACGAAAAGATTTACTTGCGAGACCCTGAAAGCACGGAACTTGGCAAGCAAATTGTTAAAAACGCGATCGATCTGATTCATCGGTTGGGTTTTGAGCACTTTACGTTCAAAAAACTAGCGAAGGAGATGAATACCACAGAGGCGACCATTTACCGTTATTTTGAGAACAAGCATCGGCTCTTGCTCTATATCTTGAATTGGTATTGGTCGTATTTAGAATACCTAGTCGTTTTTCAGCTTCAACCGCTACCGAATACGACCGATAAATTAAATAGATTAATCGAACTTCTTACCCATGAGCTACCCGAAAGCGAAGGGCAGTCAGATTACAACAAGAAGTATTTACATCAAATTGTGATTTCTGAGAGTAGTAAGGTATACCTCGTAAAGGAGGTAAAAGAGATCAATGAGGACAAGGTGTTCAAGCCATTTAAAGATCTCTGTGCCCGAATTTCGGAATTGATTCAGTCACATAATTCCAACTATAAATTCCCCCACTCGTTAAGTAGCACGTTGATTGAAACAGCTCATTCGCAGCTTTTCTTTAGTCAGCACCTTCCCAAGCTGACAGATGCAGGAATCGAGAATAAGCAGTTGTTTGTGGAGAATTACTTGAAGGACTTGTTGTTCAAATCCCTCAAATAAACCTCTCCTAGCGACTATCGACTAGTGACTAGTGACTATCGACTAGTGACTAGCGACTAGTGACTATCGACTATCGACTATTTATATTGCTTCGTCCTAGCGTCTTGAATGACTCCTTTCCAGTTCAAGCCATAACCAAAATCATAGCGATGACCTTCTGAATCCACATGGCATTCCATATCGAATGGCACGTCTTCTTTTTGCTTTTCTACTACACTCATGTTCGCCGGCATTTGCATCGGCAATAATGCTTGTGGTTCTGCTTTTCCGGAGATGATTTCTAAGATTGCTTGATCTTGTACGCTAAAACTGGCTAAAATCGCATCCGCTTTTCCTTCAAATTCAGCGAAAACCATCGGGTTAGAAACGTTGATCGAAACGATGACAGGCTTGCCATTCATCTTCGCTTTGGTCTCCTCGATTAACTGGATGTCTGTTAAGTTACGGGTTTGAACCGTTTTGCCTTTATAGCTTCTGTTGGTGAAGTTTTCCAAAGGATCTCCTCCCGCCAGACTCACCTCACGAGCATCATTGGCGGTATAATCGGTGTATTGAAGTGAGATAGGTAAGTAACCGTTTCCCCCTTTGGCCACATCTTCCTTATCATAACCGATAGTGCTTTTTGGGTTTTCGATACACACTAATGCAACATCCGCTTTCGAAGCATCGTCTGTCACGTTAAAGTATTTTTGAACTAGTTCTAAATTGATGGGAAAATCGTTTGATGCTGGAATCGGGAATCCTAAGAAGTGACGAGTGGCAGCGACAAAACGCTTAGGGATATAGATCGTTTTCTTTTCTTTAATCGGTAGGACATTGGCTTTGTTTTTCAATAAAACAATCGAGGCTAATTGCGCCTCAAAACCGGCCTTCATGTATTCCGGTTTCCCTACAATTTGCTTTGTTTCCTCTGGATTTACATAGGGATTTTCAAATAAGCCTACTTGGAAAATATTACGCAATAAACGCACCGCTGATTGCTCCATTCGAGCGCGCATTTTTGCCTCACCATGTTCCTTCACCCCCATCGCATAGGCGTCAATAATAGGTTTCATGTCGTTATTACCTCCAAACTGATCTGCTCCTGCCATCAACACTTTATAATGACGTTCCGCCATCGTTAAGTTTTCTACCCCCCACACTTTACCATCAATGAATACATCCATCGCCTTGTGATCGCCGGTAACTAACCAGTCTGTGCAGACCACACCATCGTAGCCATATTTGTTACGTAACAGATCTGTGACTAAGTATTTATTGTAGTTATTGGCTACATTTTCGTTCGTTTGATTCCACGAAATCGTGTAATAGGGCATTACCGCCGCCGCCTTTTTCGTATTACCTGTTAACTTAAAAGCGCCCTCTGTGAAGGGGATTAAATGTTCATTGAAGTTATTTCCTGGATATACCGCAAACTTTCCGTTTGCATAGTGTGCGTCACGGCCTGCTTCGCCTGCGCCACCGCCGGGCCAGTGTTTTACCATCGCATTCACGCTAAGTCCACCCCAATTGTCCCCTTGGAAACCATTGCAGTACGCTTCACCCATTGCAGCTGAAAGTTTCGAGCTCTCACCAAAAGTCCCATCAAAACGCAACCATCTAGGTTCTGTCGCGATATCTACTTGTGGAGAAAGTGCCGTAGCAATACCTAAGGCGCGGTATTCTGCTGCTGCAATGCGACCAAATTTTTGAACGAGTGATGGCTGGAAAGTGGCTGCCATGCCTAAAGAGGATGGCCACATGGAAATTAATCCTCCTGCAGCCGCATTAAATTCCGCCCGAGCGGATGTTCCGTGGCGTGGATCCGTGCTATTATTTGCAGGAATCCCTTTGCCTACTGACTCACAGAAAGCCTGCATTTTATTGTTCCATTTCGCGGCATCTTCTGGACTAGAAACCGTCGTCAATAAAACATGGCGCAGATTATCTGCTTGTAAAAATTTCTTTTGTTGATCCGTCAGATCACTCGGATCCATTGTTTTAGGGTCAAATGGTTTGCCATTATACGTCCCCGCAAAATAACCATCCGGTCTCGCTGGCACGGATTGATGGGCGGAATACAACATCAAACCCGCAATCTCCTCTACGCTTAATTGCTTCGCTAAATCCTTCGCACGCTCATCGACCGGCTTTCTCCAATCTTCGTACACGTCCAATCGACCATTCTTGTTCAGGTCTTTAAAAGAAAGTCCGTCTTTTTGAATGATTTTAACCTGATCAAAGCCCAAAGTAGGGCCATTTTTCTGTTGAATGAACTGCTGCTGGCTGAAGGCCGCAGTGGAAATCGCGAGTAATCCGAGTATCTTTTTCATGTAGGGTAGTATAATTTCCTCAAATGTAACAAATTGATACAATAGTTAAAAGTCCGTCCTAAACGGTGAAGCCGGCAATCCTTCCACGTTAATCAAGTTAGCCCCCTCCGGATTGTCAGCCCAGCCATAGCGCACGTACATAGGCTCAGCCACCTCATCGCTCCAAACTACCACCGTATTCCGTTCAATGATCGCCTTTGCCCAGACAAACTTTTTGTCCTTACCCGCAATCGCGAAATACGTCAGTTCGTCCTCGTCAGTTTTGTTAATAGCAAGACCACTTCCCGTTTCGCGGAATCGAAGGCGAATGCGGTTGCCTTCGATGGCGTTGGATTCATAAATAGGTCCAGAGGAAACGAGGTTTTCGCCATAGGCTATTTTTCTGGCAGCTAAAGCGAGTCTTTCGCCAATCGGTTTCTTCGTCAAGGGATGAATGTCATTCCACTCGCCTAGGTCCAAAGTCACGGCCATTGCACTTCGAGGAATGCTTAAGCTCTTTAATTGCCCTTCGCGTAATACCGCCATATTACTTTCCGAAGGAAGGAAATTGCGGTCCTGAAAACCGGGTAATTGCACATATAAAAAGGGAAGTTCGGGTTGCTTGAATTGGGTCCGCCAGTCTTTCGCTAAAGCCGGTAACAGCTGTTGATATACCTCCGGTTTCCACACATTGGTCTCGCCTTGGTACCACACAACTCCTTTTAAGGAGTAAGGTAAGAAAGGCGCAATCATCGCGTTATACAAAGCAGTGGGCGTAAAATTAGAGGGAGCGGGCTTTTCCACTACCGGAGGAAAAACCTCGCCCACTTTGTATTCCCAATCTCCTTGAAGATCGATGCTTCGATCGCCTACGATCATTTCATATCTTTTGTCCGGAACAAATCCACCTTTGCCGGCGGTATTCGTTACCCTTATCACGACTAAATTTTTGCCTGCTTTTAGTAAATCCTTTTTCACCGTATATCTGCGAGGCGGATATTGATAAGTCACATTTCCCACCTGCTCGCCATTCACAAAAACTTGATCTGCATCGACGATTCGACCCATGAATAGTTTAGCAGGCAATCCGGCATGAGAAGAGGGAATCTCGATTTCACGTCTGAACCAGACCACCCCATTCAGATCTTTCAAACCCTGGTCTTCCCAAAAACCAGGGATAGCAAAGCGCTTCCAACCTTTGGGTGAATAGCTAGGGCTTGCCCACTTTTCTGCTAGTCCCCGGTCGGAAGATTTTTTCGCGGTAGGTGCCGGTGGAGCAGTCTTAGTTGTGTCTTTTACAAAAGCGGGAAACTCTTTTAATCCTTCCTCGCTGATCCATGATTCGATGGGAGTCCCGCCCACGCTAGAGTTTATAATCCCGATGGGCACTTGGTATTTCGCATATAAATCGCGTGCGAAAAAATACGAAACGGCTCCCATTTGCAAGACGTTTTCCGGGGTAACCGGTAGCCAAGAACTCGCAGGTAAATCTTGCTTAACATCTACCTTAGAAATGGCCGTAGGAATGAAAAAATTTCGAATTTGTGGGTTGTTCGCGGAAGCAATATCGGTCGGATATTTTTCCTTCACCCGCTCCATATTGATGACCATATTCGACTGACCTGAACAGAGCCAAACATCCCCGAAAAGGACGTCTTTGAGTAAGACTTCGTTCACCTTAATTTCATAAGGACCTCCAGCTGGAGTTGCCGGCAAGGTGCAAGCCCAGTTTCCGGACGCATCCGCGGCGCTGCGTATTTTTTTGCCTTTAAAAGTGACTGTCACTTTTTCGTTAGGATTTGCCCAGCCCCAAATTTTGACCGGAATATCCCGCTGCAGCACCATTCCATTGCTGACCAGGGAGGGAAGTTTTACATCTGAAAATGCACTAAAGCTGAGGAGTAAAAAGAGGAATTTTTTCATAAAGGTATAGATCGTGTAGCGAAGATACTCATTTTTGCGAAGGATGGCTTGACCTGATAATTCCGTGTAACCTATTGTTATTCAATGAAATTCTGCATTCCTTGTGTAAAATTCTAAACCTATATGAAAAAATTAGCCGCTTTATCTTTGGCAGGAATGCTGACGCTAGCTCTTTTGGCCTCCTTTCATTCCACTTCTACTCGCACCACTTTAGTAGACACCCTGAAGATTCCGGACGGAGTTGATCCGAATGATGAGAACTGGAAAGGGATTGATTTAACGCCCAAAGCTCCGGTGCAGCCTTTGACCATCGACGAACAGTTGAAGAGGTTTTTACTCCCAGCAGGTTATAAAATGCAGCCTGTTTTAGCGGAGCCTCAGATTCAGCAGCCCGCGGAAATTGTGTTTGATGGGAATGGGCGGATGTATGTTTTGGAACTTAGATCCTACATGTTAGATGCAGATTCCAAAAACGAGTTAGAACCGACCAGTCGTATTTCACGCTGGGAAGACAAAAATAATGACGGTATTTACGAAACCGGAACTGCCTTCGTAGACGGATTAATCTTCCCGCGTTTCGTCCTGCCTTATGGTAAAAATAGCGTTTTGACGATGGAGTCAGATCAAGATAATATTTACAAATACACGGACACAAACGGCGACGGCAAGGCCGATAAAAAAGAGTTTTTCACGAATAAATACGGTCGTTCTGGGAACGTAGAACACCAGCAAGCTTTCTTGTTTTACGGCATGGACAACTGGCTTTATTCTACCTATAATGCTTTCCGTATCCGTGAAACGCCTAACGGTATCATCCGCGAAAAAACAGGCGCAAACCGCGCGCAATGGGGAATTACGCAAGACGATGATGGAAAATTATACTTCCAAGGCGGTGCCTCTGGCGTTCCCTCGCACTTCCAATTTCCGATTCAATATGGCAATTTTGAGGTGCCTAACGAACTTGCGCCAGGCTTCGTTATTCCTTATGGTGCGCCGGTAAAAGTATCCGATATGCAAGGCGGAATGGACGAGATTCGCCAGCCAGATGGCTCCTTAAATCGAGTGACAGGTTCTGCCGGAAATGATATTTTCAGAGGTGATCGATTGCCAGCTTCTCTACGGGGCCAGCTCTTTTATGGAGAACCAGTGGCGCGTATTGTTCGCCAAATCAACCCGGTAAAGACAGAAGGTTTGACTACTTTACACAACGCCTATCAGGATCAAAAATCCGAGTTTATCCGCTCGACCGATCCCCTTTTCCGACCTATCGATATGGCCACGGCTCCTGACGGAACCATGTACATTGTGGATATGTACCACGGTATTATTCAAGAGGGTCAGTGGACGCCTAAAGGCTCGTATTTGCGCACAAAAATCGAGCAATATAAATTAGACAAAGTGGTGGGTTTGGGACGTATTTGGCGATTAAGTCATGAGGGCTTTAAGCGTGATACAAAACAACCCCGAATGTACGATGATAAATCAGCTACATTGGTGACTTATTTAAATCACCCTAACGGTTGGTGGCGGGATATGGCGCAACAAGTGTTGGTACAACGTAATGATAAATCGGTCGTACCAGCATTAACAGCGATGGCTTTGAAGGGAACGAATGTGAATGGTCGTATTCATGCGATCTGGACTTTAGAAGGGCTAGGTGCTTTGAAAGTTTCCACGGTTACGAAATTAGCGAGTAATGCAAATCCGCGCATTCGCATCCAAGCCCTAAAGGCTTCCGAAACCTTGTATAAAGCAGGCGAAAAAGGTTTAGCGGATGTGTACAATAAGGCCTTGAAAGATACGGATAATGAGGTGGTGATGCAGGCGATTTTCTCACAGAAATTTTTGAAAGTTCCGGAACATGAAGCCGCTATCAAAACGACTTTGGCCTCAAATAAATCGGCCGGGGTGAAGTTGATTGGGGAACAAATTATTGCGCCACCGAAGTCGCGAAACAACGCGCCATTTAACGGGCCGGAATTGAGTAAAGAGCAGAAGGGGATTTTAGAAAGAGGTGAATTAGTGTTCGCTGAATTGTGCTCTCAATGCCACGGAAATGATGGGATGGGAAAGCAGATGGGAGATGGGAAATTGCTAGCTCCGGCTTTGGCAGGATCTTTCCGCATTCAGCAACATCCAGAGTATGCGGTGCGCGTTATCTTGCACGGTTTAGAAGGAGCCATTGAGGGAAAAACCTATGCGGGCGGTTTGATGCAACCGATGAAAGAGCAGTCCGATCAATGGATTTCGGACGTGGTTTCTTACATCCGAAATGGCTTATCAAATGACGCATCTTTCGTCACACCACAGCAGGTAGCAGCGATTCGAGCGAATACAAATAAGCAAGCGGGAATGTACAAATTCGAATCATTATTGAAGCAAGTGCCGGTTGAATTTGTTCCGGACCAAAGCTGGAAATTCTATGCTACCCACACCTCATCCACTCGCGTGGGCGGCAACGCTTCACCTAAAAGTGCCTTCAATTATGAGGGCTGGTCGACGGGCAAAACGCAGGAAAAAGACATGGTATTTCAAGTAGAATTTCCATCTGAATACACCCTATCCGAATTCCATTTTACCTCTAGTTCAGGCTTCAAAAAAGGGATAAGACCGAAAGCAGGGGAAGCTCCTGAATTCACCCATACCTATCCGCGAAACCTGCTAGTCGAAGCATCCACAAACGGAACAGATTGGAAGGTCGTTCAGGCAAACGTGAAGACTAATCAAGGCGATAATATCGTAGCGCTTCCGCCTACCCGGACTAAGTTTTTGCGCTTGAAATTAGCCGACGGAGTCACGGCAGCCGCGGACGACATCACCCCATGGTCCATGCGCAGTATGAAGATTTATGGATTGCGTTAGTGAGCGAATTAAATGACTACCTTTAAAGAAATATACTTCCTCTTATGAACCGCATTCTGCTTGTATTCTTTACGTTTTTAACGCTATTTTCTTGTAGCAAAGAGGAGCAGATACCCGAAAAGACCGTTACAAAGCTCGATTTTTCGAACTCAGAATTCTATTTAAGTTTACCTAAACAGAAATCATTTTTTCAAAAAATTGATAAGCCTGGCTCAAATGTGTCAGGGGATTTGATGGTAGTTAATCCTGCCGAAACCTTTCAAACGATGGATGGTTTTGGCCTTGCTTTAACGGGCGGAAGCGCTCAGGTGATCTATCGCTTAGAACCGGCAAAAAGGTCCGCTTTATTGCAAGAATTATTTGGACCCAATGGTATCTCCGTTTTGCGTGTAGGGGTGGGAGCTACGGATCTAGATTCTGCTGTATTTTCGTATGAGGATGAGCCTGGAAGCTTTAGTTTGGCAAAATCTAAACCAGATTTAATTCCACTTTTAAAAGAAATATTAGCCGTTAATCCTGCCCTTAAAATCATGGCATCGCCTTGGTCTGCCCCTATTTGGATGAAGAATAATTATTCCAGTAAAGGCGGTTACTTGATGGAAAAATACTACGTTGCTTATGCGGAATATTTAGCTAATTATATTCAAGGGATGGCTAAGGAGGGGATACCGATTTGGTCGCTTACCCCACAAAACGAACCACTCAATCCCGGCAATAATCCGAGTATGTACATGAGTGCGGAGATGCAGGGTAATTTTATTGTGAAGGCGCTCGGGCCTGTATTTGAGAAACAAAATATTCAGACTAAAATCATCATATACGATCACAATTGCGATCATCCAGAATATGCGATTGAATTATTAAATGTACCCGAAGTTCGAAAGTATGTGAATGGGTCTGCCTTTCACTTGTATGACGGGGAAATTACCGCTTTAAGTAAAGTCAAGGCGGCGCATCCTGACAAGGATGTCTATTTTACAGAGCAATGGACCGGGGCAAAAGGTGATTTTGCGAGTGAGTTTATGTGGCATTTGAAAAACATTGTTTTGGGCTCTGTCAATAATCATGCAAAAGCCGTTATCGAATGGAATTTAGCAACCGATCCTAGTTACGGGCCACATACGCAAGGTGGGTGTTCAGAATGTCTAGGAGCCCTAACCATAGGTGGGCAAGAAATCACTCGAAATCAATCCTATTATATTATCATGCAGGCGACTAAATTTATCCCTCCTGGATCGATCCGCATAGGTATTGCTTCGCCTTTAGGTGTTCCAGCTGCCGCGTTCAAACGGCCGGATGGAAAACTGGTGATTCTAATTCTAAATCAAGGAGCAAAAAAGAACATCACCCTAGAAAACATTAATTTATCCTTAGCAGCAGATTCATTTTTAACAATCGTGTTGTAGGGTACGCTACTCCACGATTACTTCATACAGACCAGCGCTGAGTTCGATTTCAATTCGATCCGCGCTGGTTTTTGTTTTCATACCTGTTAGGCCTTTCACTATTTTCTGACCTAAAAGTTTCACCTGTGCTGAGGTATTCGCAGGAATCAAGAATTTGTAGGTTGTCTGATTTCCGTTCTTTCTCCACTCACTTTTAATGGTGCCGTACATCGTTTCCACATGACCCTTTGCAAAGGTAATTCTGCCCGTCGGATCCGGCGTAGGTTGTAAGATGAAATGCTGATATCCCGGTGATGCTTCATCGCGTTGAATACCTAGTGAGTGTGTGTACATCCAGGCCGCCACAGCTCCGAAAGAATAGTGGTTAAACGAGTTCATACTATTGTTCCCACCGAACCCGTTTTCGATTGTGTAGGAGTTTAATCTTTCCCAAATACTGGTCGCCCCATTTGCTACCGAATACAACCAAGAAGGATAGGTTTTATTCGTCAATAATCCATAGGCGATATCATGTTTTCCGTTCGCCGAAAGCGCCTCGGAGATGGATGCGGTACCGATGAATCCGGTCATTAATGAATAAGGAGGACGGGCTACCCCTTGATCGTCTGTGTTCGAACGGGTGACCGTAGAGACTAAATGGGCTAAAGCATGAGGGGCATTAATTGCGTTGAATGTTCCTAAGGCCAAAGGAATCGCATAAGACGCCTGCGTGTCCATTAGCTGCCCTTTATCGGTGGATTCGGTGCTAACACGGTCGTTTGGTGCACCCATGAACCCTGTCTTAACTCCTGATTTAATAGTTTTGAAGTTGGTCTTGTCCACATAAATTTCGTTGAAGGCTATTTTTTTAGCATCGCTTTGGGCTAAATAATTATCTGCCTCTACCGAAAAACCGAGCACGCGTGCGACCTTCGAAACGATAGCTAAATCAGCCGCTTGGTAGGCCATCCAAAACAAGGTATTGTCATTTTTATTTCCCTCTGGACTGAGCCAGTCTCCTAACGGACCTTCGTTCAGAATACCGTCTTTTACTTTCGAATCCAAGAAGGTCATGTAGCGTTTCATGGCATCATAATGTTCCGCCAGCATCGCCTTGTCGCCGTATTGCAAATAGGTTTCCCAAGGGATTACAATGCCTGCGCTTCCCCATAAAGTTCCGCCAAAACCACCGCCCATCGGAGCCACGTCCGTGAAACGACCATCCGCGCGTTGCACATCGCGCATGCCTAATAAGTGGCGGCGTAGGAAGTTGTTTACCGGAGCCATCATCGTCGCAGTTTTCGAGAAAACGTTGATGTCGCCGCTCCAACCCATGCGCTCATTTCTAGCGGGTGTATCGGTCGGAATCGATAAGAAATTCGACCGCATCGACCAGGTAATATTCGACCAAAGTTTGTTCACCATCGGGTCCGAAGTCTCATAAGAAGAGCTGATATTTTTCACCGATGAAAGTACGATTCCGGCTACTTGAGCTAATGCCGGGGCTTGGTCTACGCCGGTAATTTCGAGGTAGCGATAACCGTGGAAAGTGAAGCGAGGTTGAATGTATTCGTCGCCTCCTTGCAGGATGTGGATGTCTTGCGCTAAGGCTGCTCGGATATTTTCGAGCATGATCATCCCTTTTTGGCCACCGTATTCGGCTAAATCAGGGTATAAAACTTCGGCAAAACGCATCGTGATGACTTGTCCCGGCTTTCCATTTTTGATGAAAATCTTAGGAAATCCGACCATGTTTTGGCCCATATCATACACATATACCCCTTTTCTAGGTTCTGATATTGATTTAGCTTGTAAAATTTGCTGAATGCTTACGCGATCATCCAGGTGATTAACGAGTTTCATGCCTTTGTAATCCAAAGCAAAACTCGTTCCAGCCAAGTCGATTTTTGCAGCTGGGGCCCAATTTTTATCATTGAAATTTGTCATAGACCAACCTTCGATAGCCGCTTTTTTCTGCGCATCGAAAACCTCTCCTTGGAAGAAACTTCCTACGCGAATGGGTCCATCTGTGAAGGTTTTCCAGTTACCAGGATTCGTCTGAATAACTTGTTCCGTTCCGTCCGTGTAACGAATTTCGAGCGTAGCTAAGAGCGATTGACGATCGCCAAAATAGTTCCAATTGTCCCCGCTAAACGTAATGTTTCCACTCCACCAGCCTTCACTCAACCAAGCTCCCCAGGCGTTCACGCCTTTATTCAATAGCGAAGTCACGTCAAAAACCTGGTAGGTATGTGTCTTATTGTACTGCGTTAAACCCGGGTTAAAGTACTCATCACCCACGCGTTTTCCATTCAAGTACAATTCATAAATTCCTCTAGCTGTCGCATAAATACGCGCACTTTTTATCGTTTTTCCTTCCGCTGATGCAAATTCTGTTCGCAACATCGGTGCGGCGTGACGACTTGGATTAGCTACGCTAAATTTCCCAGAAACCGTGAAGGCTTTACCATCGAATGGTAGCTTTTTCCACAAATCAGGATTCTCTGAAGCTTGAAATAAGGGATTACTCGGCTGTCTAAAATTGCGGATAATGACATCTGAAAAACGGGCTGATTCTCCTTCGTTCGTTGCGAATCCAATGTCCGAAAGCATCGGAAAACTAATGAAATTATTACCTAGCCCGATTGGGTTGAGGTTCACACCAGAGGGTGCAAAAATATTCGCGTTTTTATCGGTAGGATTAATCTTGTGCTCCTTGTCTACGGCGTCAATATAGAAATCAAACACGCCGAAATTACACTCCGCAAACACCGTATGTTTCTCGGATTTATTCGACTGGTTAATGATGTTAACGGGGATTTTAAAGCGCTTAAATGCTAGATCTGCACGATCTTTTTTATCGTATCCCACTCGGTAAATTTGCAAAAAGGCTTGTCCTGAATCTGATTTAGCTAGCTCGGAAATATCTAATTCTAGTTTGACATAGGATTGATTCTGAGCGCTTTCCACATCCTGAATATTCAGATTTCGGTTTTGTAAACGGGGATCATTTGCCCCAAAAACAAAGCTAGCCTTCGTCCCCTTATTGATCTGAACACCGTATTGAAATTTGTAAACAGATAGGTAATTACTGTAAAAATTCAGGTCATTTGATCCGATCCA
>JBJOIV010000011.1:0-35199 GCA_046046955.1 Bacteroidota bacterium
CCACTACTTGGGTTAGTTAAAACTGCATACTTAACCCCGTTCACTTGCATGATTAAAGATGCCGTGTAAGAATTTGCTTGGACATTATTATATCCAGACGCTCTAACATCCACTTTGAAATCTACATAACCTGGACGAGTTGTTGGATAAGGTCTAGCAATCGTTTGAGACAACATCGAATTCGTTACCCCGTCTAAATAGTTCGCCATTGTTCCATTCTCCAAAGTCCAGCCAGATCCCACTGTCCACCCTGTAGTTCCATTGGAAAAATCACCATTTGTGAGCATTTGAGTAGATGGACATTCGACCGAATCTAAAACACCATCATTATCATCATCAATATCATTTACATCTGTAACACCATCGCCGTCAGTATCTCGGCAAGAACTAAATGTAGGGTCTGTCGCAAATTGATACGAATAAGTACCAGAATAAATGCCAGACTCCGTTACTGTTTCTAAGCTATTAACAAAACCATTTGCACCATAATTCCCTGTAACGGTTGTTGCAGAGGTGCCCGTAACTGTTCCTGCCTCCACGGCATCAGAACAGCCATCCCCATCAGAGTCAGTATCTTGCGTATTAGGTGTGCCGTCTCCATCTGAATCTAGGTTACACGTTTGTTCTGTGAAATAGGCTTCTTGAATCCAACCTGCAATCGAATTATCTGGCCCTTTAGTTGACAAGCCAAAAATCCGGTACTTAGTATAAGCCGTGGTATTTGAAGGCATTTTAAAGGTGTAGGAGTTTGCTTGTGCAAGCACGGGGGCATTCATTGCAAACGTTTGATTACTTAAAATAGTAACCCATTTTGTACCATTCCAACCTTGTAAATTATATTTACCAGACGTCCCTAAAGTGGCGCCACTATTTTGTGTACTTATTTCAATTAAGCTCAAGGCTTTCGCACTTGGAAGATCAAATTGTAAAACCGTACGATCAATAAAATCCGAACTAGCATAAGCGGTTAGGTCTTCCAAACCATTTACTAAGTTGGCCAAAGTCGTACTACCATTATATCCCCAAGTCACGGTTGACGAAACGGTGATTCCGGTTTTTGAAACAATGGAGGTAGCACAGTTTAATTCTGTAACATCGAGTACGCCATCATTATCATCATCTAAGTCAAACGGGTTAGGAACTCCGTCATTATCCGTATCGATACAATTATTAATGGCCGCATCTACTGCAAAATTGTACGTATAGGTACCTGAATAAATTCCGCTTTCAGAAGCAGTCTCTAATCCATTTGCAAACCCATTTGCACCATAGGTTCCAGATGCGATAGCGCTGGCTACATTGGATGTGGTAGTTAATGCGCTACCTGTTAAATTTTGAATAGTTCCGGCACTAAGTGTTCCTGTTACACTCGCCTCTTTTGCATCCGGACATCCATCGCCATCACTATCTAAGTCTAACCAGTTATTTATGCCATCATTATCTACATCAGTATTACAAGAACGCTCAAAGAAATAGGCTTCTTGAATCCAGCTACTCGAATTATAGGTCCCCTTATTAGACGTCCCAAAAATTCGGTACTTCGCGTATGCCGTCAGGTTATTAGGCATATAGAATTTATAGGTATTTCCTGGTGCTCTAATCGGTGCAGAGGTTCCCCCAAAAGTCTTATTTTTCTCAATCACCACCCAGGCAGTTCCGTTCCATCCTTCCAAATTATAGGTACCCGTAGTTCCTAAAGTCGTCAACCCAGATTGAGTACTTACTTCTATTTGTTCTAAAACTTTAGCAGAGGGCAAATTAAATTGCAAGATGGTCTCATTCAAAAAGTCCCCGGTAGTATAGGCTGTTAAGTTTTCAGTACCATCCACCAAGTTATTCAACGTGGTTGAATTATACCCCCAAGTAACTGTGGAAGAAACGGTAATACCTGTTTTGGACATGGTGGAAACCTCGCAATTATATTCCGTAACGTCTAAAACTCCGTCATTATCATCATCTAAATCTTGAAAATTAGGAATACCGTCGCTATCTGTATCTAAACATGTACTAATATTTGCATCGATAGCATAGTCATACTTATACGTTCCAGAATAAAGGCCAGACTCAGATGACGTTTCAATGCTATTTGCAAAACCGTTTGCACCAAATGTTCCTGAAATTATGGCACTCGCAACCGTCGTTGTACTTGTAACATTACCCACCTTATTGGTAACAGATCCACTAATTAAAGTGGTCGTTATTCCAGCCTCTCTTGTATCTGGGCAACCATCTCCATCAGAATCTAAATCCAATCTATTGGGAACGCCATCTCCATCAATATCAGTAATGCAATTCGCTTCTTTAAAATAAATTTCAGTTGCCCAACCCGTTCCAGCAGCACCTGAAATACCATAAACACGGTAATATTTATATGCTTTTCTGTTGTTAGCAAAATTCGCAATATTGGAGTTGTTGGAAGACAAACCACCGCTCGTAGAAGTAGCAACATTATTATAGGTTAATACTCCTGAAACATCTGTCCAACTCGTATTATCGCTACTTCCCTGAATTTTATACGTAGAACTTAACGAGAATAACGATTGGTTTACATAATGTCCTATTTCCAAATAAGTCAATGCCTTAGGAGTAGGGAATTCAAAATTAAACCAAGGACTATTACTTAATGTTCCTGTCGGTGCATATACTACATACACGTTGTTATCAACCCCATCAATCAAATTAGTGATATTGTTGGAATTAAAGGTGTAATTTATCGTAGAAGGCTTTGTGATGAGTAAGCCTGTTTTATTGACTGTGCCTATAGTGCAATTATCTTCAATGGTATCAAGTACCCCATCATTATCATCATCGAGATCATAGATATCAGTTACTCCATCATTATCAGTATCTGTACAGGCATTCAAAGCAGGTGACCTTAAATAATCATAATTATAGACCGCAGAATAAACGCCAGATTCTGCTGATGTTTCTAACGCATTCGAAAATCCATTAGCCCCAAATGTTCCAGATACAACAGAACTAGCCACATTCGCAGTCGTTGTTAAATTAGATGGAGTTCCATTTATAATCGTACCTGCTAATAATTGCCCCGGTATTTCAGCCTCCTTTGCATCCGGGCAACCATCCCCATCAGAATCTAAGTCAAGGTCATTGGGAATTCCGTCGCCATCTAGATCACAAATATTCGCATCGACAATACCAAAATCGCCCGTGATAAATGTTTGCGCAATAACTAATTGGCCTATTTGGAACGTGTTTTGGGAATTAGTATTGAGCGTAATTTCATTAAATGATCCATTGCGTAGTCGCATTTCTTCTAATGCTCCTCCTGAGGTTCGGCTACCATAGACTTTTATGGCACCATATTTATCAATGTAAACCCGGATTAATGGTTTTGTTTGGTTTCCTACAACTGTCCAAACCGAAGTATAGGATGTACCATCTAAAAACTCAAATATGGCATTAGCATTCGCAGGTGGCCAAAATTCTAATTCATTTGGACTCACTAAATGTGTCCCATTAATTTGCACATTAAAGGAATTATCCAAAGTCCACACATTCACAACCATACCGTTCGGTGCCGCAGGGAAAGTTTGAGAAGAAGAATTTCCGTTACTTACCGTAAATGTCTGCGCGGCGTAGGTCAATTTGTTAACATCAAAAGGAGCACATTCGACGTTGTCTAAAATTCCATCGTTGTCATCATCAATGTCTATTTGATCAGCAATCGTATCACCATCTGTATCGGCACAAGCTCTGATTCCTGAAATTCTAGCACTATAGTAAGTATAGGTTCCACTATATATTCCATTATCCGCAACAGTTTCTAAGGAATTGGCAAGTCCATTTGCGCCATAAGGCCCAGCAACTGTCGTGGAAGTTAAGTTATTTACCGTCCTTGTTTCTACTGCATCTGAACAGCCGTCTCCATCCGAATCTAAATCCATTCGATTAGGAGTTCCATCATTATCCGTATCACGATCTAAACACATCGTTCTCTCGGGATTAGCGCCATTAACTAAACGAATATCTGTTAGCAAAGGAGCGACGCTAGATGCAGAAACGACTAATTTATAGTCCGAGTTCACTCCTTGGTAAGCGTGTTTTTGAACTCCATTAATTTTAACAGTTACATAACCTGAAGCAGAAATATCTATGCTGTATTCATCATCTAAAGCAGCGGTTTGAGAAAAGTTCCAAGTGGTGCCAAAATAGCCATATATGGCTGTATTGAGCATATAGAATTTATATCCATTATCCGCATAATTCGTAGGCGTTTGGGTCCTAGCTGCTGGAATTAAACCTAACATCGCTAGGCCTGAAATGGCATCTCGTTTGAATTTCAACGAAATAGGTAATGAAAAATTCTCCGTAGAATAAGATGAAATCCACTCAGATGAACTCGCTGTGGTATTTGTCGTTAGTCTATTCTCTGTTCTATTCGCAATAGCTGATCCATTAAACGTAATGTAGCGCAAATCTCTTCCTAGCGTACGGCAAATCGTTTGCTCATTTGAATCGATAGCTCCATCATTATCATCGTCGATATCCACATCATCGGTAATCGTATCGCCATCGGTATCGCGGGCATTTTTCTTTACCGCAAATCCAATAACTGCATTATCCGGTAAGGCCTGATTAATTTCCCACGTAGTATTTGTTGAAGTTCCCACTTTAGTCATAGCCGTGTAGGTGGCATTGATAAAATTGCCATCACCATCTGTATCGACCGCTAAATAAACGGTTTCGGCGTCGTACCTATCGGTATAAGAAAACGGCAATGCATTGGGCGAAGCGTTGCCATACGCTGGAATACTTATTTTAGATGATGCTGAAACACCTACATTGCTTACTTTCCATTTGCGTAATAATGGATAATAATTTCCGGTTAACGCTTCATCGTATAGGATAGGCGCATTATTGTCTCCAAGTAACAAATAGGTATTATCGGCTGCTATATTATTTCCAGTACTTGTCGCATTGCTTGCTCCGATAATAGAATTATTGCCCAGCGTAATGAATTTCCCCGTATAGTTGGTCGAGAAGGACTGACGTTGGTGTAAGCCTTGACTATCGTAACGTCCAATACCAAATACATTATTGTGGTAAGTGGAATTAGCCGTTCTGTTCCAAACAATAGTCCCATCTGGGGTCACATAATCATGGCCTACGCTAATCCCGTATTTGATCCCTAAATAGGTTTCAACGATATTATGCTGGTTGGCCGTAACTTGATTTTGAAAGGTAATGATTTCAGCGATAGGGCCTTGCCAAGAACGATTCGTTCCAGATTGAAAAGAAATACTTTGCGCACTAAAGGGTGCATTGTCTACCAAAGAAGTTGAAGTTATCAAATTTGGTTTTCCTTGCACACCAAAATCATAGGTAGATGCAGCCGAACCCACAATTCCGTCTTTGCGCCAGCCCCCTTGAACGGCGGATATGTAGGCCACCGCTTGAACAGCAGAAGCTAAGCCGCCGAAAAAATAGGGCGTGGTAGCAGCACCATAAATATTGGCCTCCCCACCAAAAAGCACATGGAAATAAGTATTTCCAGCTGTTGTTGCGTCTTGTGCCACCCAATAACTTTGTCGGATGTTAGCCAAGTCAGGAATATTTAAAGAGGTACCTGGACTATTGGTAAAATTAGCGGCAGGGTTAAAGTTGATTTGGTTTGTATTGAAATTCGGTTGAGATGCAATCACATTTTGATACGCATGCAATTGATTACCTGAATTATCTTCCCAATTGGCTACTTTCGTATTATTAACTATAGATGCTGGGGTTTTGGTATACACATCAACTCTCAAAGCTCGGTAGGTTTCAAACCCTGAAGGAATAATGCGCACATAGCGACAGCTAACAGGTGCATCAAAATCAGCATAACGCAAAGCTGTATTTAATTCATTTCCTGTAAATAAGCCCAAATCGGTGTAATTGACATTGTCGTTAGACACTCGAACCATGTAATCCTTTACGTAAAATAAATTACTCCCACCGGCACCCAAAGTGGCCACCCCATGGATGGTTTGAACGGACCCTAAATCCAAAGTCAACGCACCTATTTGATTATTTCCCGTAGGCGTTCCACTACCTCCTTGTGTCGAGCCAGGAATCCAGGCATTTGCACCACTCATTACTGAGTTCGCTGCTGTCCAAATCGAACCCCAATCACTAGAAGAGGTTCTGTTGCCTGCTGGTACATTTAATAGGGTACGCGTAGAATTGAAAACCCCATCTGCCTTTAGCCAAAATGAAGGTTTATTAGCTATGTTAGCCGGGCTAAGCGAAGCGAAACTAGGCGTAAACGTATATTTATACCCAGCACCAGCACCTGGAAAATTTGTATTGGTATTGTAATTTAACGTACTCGAAGGAATGTTATTGAAGGTATAAAAAGACTGATATTCATTCGCTCCGTAATTGCCTAAACCTACCGAAGCACTTAATGTCCCTGAAGGCGGGACAGCGCCGTATAAATACTCAATAACATTCGTGGTTTCATATAATCTAACTTGGTAACTAAATCCTGTTGTAGCCGAAGTGGTATAGGCGACTCTCCATTGAACCGTTAAAACACGGTTAGGTGCAGAACCCGTTAAGGCAAAAGTTACTCCGCCACCATTTGCAGCAGCCATTGTTGCCGTAGCATCCCACCAAGCATAAAGCTTGGGAGTATTAGTTATTGAACTAGCATTGTTTGCGCTTTCCGTTGTGACTACAACAGATCCCAATTTTAATAAGCCTGCCGCATTAACAGAAAAACTAGAAAATGTATTCCCTTGAAAAACAAAGTTAAATCCAATGGGTGTTACGGCTGATGCCGCTCCAATGGCTGAACCTCCTGAAATCAAGTTAGCTCCTCCTGAAAGGTCAGTGTAAGAAGCTTGCGTACCAGAGAACTTAAGATTCGTTATCTGCGCATTTGAAATGAATGAAACACAAAGGAAGGTTAAAAAATAAACACAACCTCTAAATAAACGCTTACCAAATAAGGCCATAAATATAACTTCAATTATTCGAGCCGATGCAGAAATAATACAATTCGGCAAACAAATAAAATGAAATCGGGTGTGGGGATTTGTCAAAAAAAGCGCAATTGACAGAATTTGGACGAATGAATTAACCTATTCTAGAGCTGAAATACTCCTTAGGGGTGCATCCTTTGGCCTTTTTGAAAGCAGTATAGAAACTCTGACGCGAACCAAAACCCGAGGCCTCAGCAATTGTTTCAATGGACGATTTGGCTAAATAGGTGGGGTCACTAAGCTTCTCTTCGATGTACGAAATCCGGTAATTATTCAAATAATCCCGGAACGAAATACCGTGCGTGTGCTTAACCGCCTGACCTATCATCCGGTGCGGATGACCCGTCAATGAACCCAGCAATTCGGCCGTTAATTGCGAATTCAAGAAGACCTCCGTGGTTTTAAAATAGTCTTCCACCTTTGCGGCTAATTGTTGTAAGCGCACTCCCTCTTCATCCGTCAGCACGACTTCGGGCTTGTCAGTACCGCGTAAATTTTCGGCAAGAATTCTCACATCTAAAAGTTTCGGATTAATCGCTAGATATAATAGGTGAAAAACGAACTCGGCTACCAGTAAATAATCCGTAGTAATAAACGACGCCTTACCATTATCGGTGTAGATAAACGTATACCAAATGTAGATAACAGTACAAAGACGAAAGACTAAGATTCCGATAACCCAATAGTGGAAAATCCCTTTTTGGAACAAAATCTGATTCTGCTTTTCTTTACGAAACTGGACATAAAAATAGGCCATAGCCACATAGAAAAGCACGTACATCATAAACTTCGCATAGACATGGCAAATGGGATCAAACCACATAAAGCGCTCACTAAAAGCGAAGTAATCTCCTTGAGATAGCATCCATTTTACCTCTTGAATCTTTGTCGCTTTATCACTTATATAAAAAGGTATATTCTCTATAAGTTGTAGAAGGAAAGGGAAGAAGAATAGGAGATGTGATTTTTTAAAGGTAGCTCTCGGGTGAAATAAATACCACAGGAACATAAAATTCAAAGGCGGTACGGTATAAAAAAGTGGAGCTAAGGTTCGGAAAAAATAAGGTGTCTCAATGATATTTACAGGCATGAGAAAATAGGCCGCAACGACCATGTAGCCTAGCAACAAGAACTCAACGGCGAGGATTTTGGCAACTACTAAATTCCCTTTTCGAAACAAAAAGTTCAGACCGAAAAGCACACAAAGCGAGCTGACGATAGAGAAAAGATAAACCGATCCGGCGTTTGACATTTAGAACATTTGAATGATAAGCTAAATAACAAAAATTGGACAAGTGTGCCTGTCAAGAAAAATGCTTTTTACAATTTTTTGACAATTAGGCTTCTTTCGTATTCTGTGCAAAAAACATAGCCGGAGTAGTGCCATGCAAACGATTTACCGCATTATGAAGACCTTGTCTAGAACCAAAGCCGCTAAACTCTGCCAGCATATCTTGTGAATACTCCTGCCATTGTTTGTCAGAATTCCTTTGCTGAATGATGTAATTAATTCGCCAGGAGTTAACAAAATCTGGATAGCCAAATTCATAGATATAGGCGGTGGTGCGCGATAGATCTTTGGTCGAAATCTGAAGTTTCTTCGCCGTCTTCTCGAGCGTTAATTCCGAATCCAAAAACGGTTTTTCTTCCGCAAACAAATCCTCTAAACGCTTCGCAATTACTTCGTACTTTTTCAATTTTACCGTATCCTCATCTGGCTCTGGATGGCGCTTATCCTCTTGCAAGCGTAACACGAGGGACTGAAACGATACCCCATCTAAAAGCGACGGACGATACAAGACGAAAGCGAGATTCACAAAGGCCGCCAGATGCATCAATAAATCCGCATACGAAAAACGCAGATTATTAAAGCCAATGATTCCCAGTACGTAGGCCCCTATAAATACGACAGAAAGTAAACTCAAGGAGGTGAAGGTTACCATCCAGTTCAACACAAATCGATTATACTTATTCCGATTCTTAATGACTTGAAGCAAGACAACTAAGAAAGAAACGAACGCATAAACTGAGGTATGAATAAGCTTTAGTAATGACAATAATTTCGGTGAGAAAAAAGTCACTGTCCCCGGATAATTAACAAGCGATTTATACTGCAAAACTAAATGTATTTGATTCATTTTAACTTCCAAAGGGCCAAAGTAAAATGGCAACAACTCTCCCAGATGTAATACAAAAGGAAGAAATAGTAACGCTTGCCAAACTTGCCATTTCCTGTTCGGATACAACATGAAGTAAACAAACAAAAAGGCGACGGGGGGTGCTAAAAAATGGATCGGAGATCCGACCATATACAAATGGGGATATTGAATCAAACGGCCTCCCGTAGCGTAATAAGCTAGAATTATCCGTGCACAAAAGACTAAAAAATAAAGCCCTAAAAACTTAGACGCTTTCGGCCCCTTCTTTGTAATCAGATGCAAACCGAACAGCCCCACAAGTGTGGAGATGACAAAATCATACAGCAATTCGACGATGGTTAGCATAATTGTTCCTGTTATTTCTAAATATAGAATGAATTTTGATGAAAATAAGTGTGGTTTTACAACTTTCAAGAAAAGTTAATCGATGAAATCGATTTGACTTATTTTTTAGGAGCCCTTTTTTTTGTTAGCAACCCCAAATCCTGTAATCGCCTACCAAGCACATCATCCTTTGCTAACAACAAAAAATCTTGCTCTAGTCTTAACACATGCAAAACCATGAAATACGAGCCTATGCTCACCGTATCTACCCCCTTTTCAATCGAAACAAGAGTAGGACGACTTATTCCCGCACGCATCGCTACTTGCTCTGCACTCAATTTCCTGCGCAACCTCGCTAGCTTAATATTCTCCCCCATACCGGCTAAAATTTGACGGTATTTAGGTAAAAGTGGAAATCCTGAATTTGCCATAACATTAAATATAATTTACAAATATAGTCATATTTGATAATTTTAATTAACATTATAAATTTGATTTACCCTGAAAGTAAATTTTCCTATATTTGCCCCCATGAAACAATTCATTGCCCTCTTTCTTTTCATACCCTTCTTCGCGCAGGCGCAGTTTAAAATCACCGTTTCCCGATCTAAGAACCCCATTTACTTCCGCGGAACCCTGTTCGATGAAAAGAATTTCCTGGCAAAAGACACCGTTCGCGGCACCGTTTTATCTTCTAAAACCCCTATCAAAGGCGGCATTTATTACCTACAATTCGCCCCCTCAAAAGAGCGCATTTATTTCAATATCGAGAACAACGACAAATTCGCTTTAACCTTTTCAGGTCCCGCTTTTCTTGCCTCTGCTCATTCATCAGACCCTAAGAATGAGGTGTTTTTGAACTACCAAAGACTCGAAAAATCGTTCTCTGTCATTGACTCGCTATATGCTGTAGAAATTGCACGCGGTCGCAAATTCAAATTCGCAGATAAAGCGGCCTTTTTCCAGTCCAAAACAGAGGCTTTAGTTGCCTTCCGTAAAAAAGCGCTCGTTACCCTCCCTCCTTTTAGTACGGTCGCGCTCTATTTTAAATCGTTAAATACACTCGACGAATCCATTCCTAGCCGGACGGATTACGCGGCTCGTGCCCGCTTTTTTGCTAAGATTCCATTCAACGATGGCAAATTATTGTTTACCCCCGTTTTCCGCCCTTTGTTAGTTGAATACCTATCCTATTTCCCTTTACAGGCGGATTCTCTTCGCATAGGTGTAGAAAAAGCCATGGCCAAAATCGACTGCGGCGCAAAGTCCTATCCCTTCGTTTTCGACTATTTCAGCTCCGTGATGAAGAACCGAAACATCGTGGGTAACACGGAGGGATATGCCTGGTTTTTGACGAAATATGGCGTGGGGAATGCGTGCGGCGCATTTACCGCCGCTCAGAAAAAGGCCTTTAAAGAAGAAGCTGAAAAATTGGGGGCCTTAAAGACGAATGTTTTGGCGGAAAATATCGTTTTAAAAGACACCGCCGGTGTGACTCAAGACCTACAAAAGTTTGCATCGCAGAATGATTATACATTATTGATGTTCTACGCGCCTACCTGTGATCATTGCCAAAAAGAGGTCCCCGAAATCGACTCCACCACCTCCGTCATCGAGCGCATTAAGAACCTAAAAATCGGCCGCTTCGCCGTCTGCAACGAACCTGGTGTATCCCGCGCTATTTGGCTTGACTTCATTTCGCGCTATCACGTTAACACAAATGTTCTTCACGTTGACCTCCCTGCAAACTCCCCTATTCGCAGCACCTACGATGCCTTTGCAAATCCTACCTTTTATCTGTTGAATCGAAAGGGTGAAATCGTGGCTAAAAAAATCAGTCCCTCTACCCTGCGCAAATACTTTGCTAGTCTGCCGGCTGCACCACCTAATGTGCCCTAGTGGGCTTTCGTGGGCCTTTTGTGTGAAATTTCGCGAGACGTGCAGATAGCATTTTCAGGTATTGACACATTCTGTCAATACTCTCCTTTCGATTATCAATAACCTGATAGGTTTGTGTTGAAAATTGTTAGAGGTTTGCAAAAATAACCACTAATAATATGCCCGAAATTTGCCGATTCTTTGGCCTAAAGATATACATGTTCTTCAACGATCATCTACCCCCTCACTTCAAAGTGAAATTTGCAGAATACGAAGCCAATATTAAAATCCTAGATGGCTCCATTTTAACAGGAAGTTTGCCAAAGAATAAACTAAAGCTAGTACAAGCATGGGCAGAAATTCATACATTTGAATTAATCACCATGTGGGATAGCAAAAGTTTTCACAGTATTAAACCACTTCAATAATGATACGCATAGATAAAATAATCGAAGTTGCTCCCTATTATGTTGACTGCCTTTTTAATACGGGAGAACTAAAGCGAATTGAAGTACTCCCACTCCTATTAAATCACCAGGATTTAGATGGAATTGATCAATTAAAAGACCATTCAATCTTTGAAAAAGCGCTCATTGGCGAAATGGGCGAACTAAAATGGGAGAAAATCATTTTATCGCCCAAGGACAATTCAGGAAAGCGTTGGGATTACGACATCTCTCCTGAGTTTGCTTATGAAATAGGAAATATTTTAGTTTAAAGCCTGTTATTCAGGCTTTTTTTATGGCCAAAAAGATCAGTCAAACAACTCTACGAACTAACGTCCATTTTAGCTTATTGACACATTCTGTCAATACCTGAAAAGTCCTCTGAGTACCTCGACGTTTATTTCACACATTATTGCTCATACGGCCTGCAAACAACATATCTGACTAAATCGCGAAGCGATGACTAAGCCGTAGGCGACTAAACGACACAGTCGTGACTAAACCGTAGGTGACTTAGCGGCTCCGCCGCGACTAAGCCGCAGGCGACTCTTTGACTAAGGCGCGAAGCGCCTCTGCGAGCACCCGATCATTCGAGAGGCGGGGAACTTTGTTTTGGCCCCCTAATTTACCCTGAGACTTCATATACGAGATAAATGCGCCTGAAGGCAAGGAGGTAAGGACTAAAGGGCGCAAGATGGACCCGGTGATTAGGTCGCGGTAATAGATATTTTGAGCACACATAGACGCATCTACTGCCGCTTGAAAAGCCTCCAATGAAGCAGGAGGTGATGAAAATTCTACTAACCACTCATGATAAGGCAAACCAGAGGCGGGAGCCACTTGTGGGGCCACAGTAAACTCCACCACACGTGCTTCAGGACAAGCGGCGAGGCCTGCAGCTAATGCCTTCTCGACTTCCTCTGCGATCACATGCTCGCCAAAAGCCGAAATAAAGTGCTTAATGCGACCCGTCACCACAATGCGGTAAGGATTCAACGAAACAAACTTCACGGTATCGCCGATGGAATACGACCAAAGGCCCGCATTCGTCGTCAATAAGAGCGCATAATTCACGCCCAAAGAAACCTCGGTGAGGCTTAAGCGGACTGGATTTGCACCGAAATACGTATCTGTAGGCACAAACTCAAAGAAAATGCCGCCGTCTACGTTCAATAATAGCCCTGGTTCGCCCGAAGAGTCTTGAAATGCAATGAACCCTTCCGAAGCCGGATAAGTCTCGACTACGTCGATTTCTCGGCCTATCGAGGCCATCAATTTCTCGCGGTAGGGTTCAAAGTTCACGCCACCGGTCACGAAGACTTGGAAATCGGGGAAGAGGTCGCCTATTTTTTGGCCTGATAATTCTTCCAACCGATCAAAATACATCTGCACCCAGGGAGGAATACCCGAAATCAAACCCATCCGCTTCGAAATCGTTTCCTGTACAATGGCCTCTAACTTTTGCTCCCAGTCTTCGATGCAATTCGTCTTATACGACGGCATTTGGTTACCGCGCAGATAACCCGGAACGTGGTGATTCACGATTCCAGACAGGCGGCCCGTAGGCACGCCATTGGTTGCTGACATCTCTGGTGAGCCACTTAAAAAGATCAATTTTCGGTCTAAAAACGAGGCATTACCGCTGTAATGCACGTAATGCAAAAGCGCATCGCGAGCGGCGGTAATGTGAAAAGGCATGGATTCCGAAGAAATCGGGATGTATTTGACGCCGGAGGTGGTGCCGGAAGTTTTGGCAAAATAGGCCGGTTTTCCTGGCCAAAGAATGTCTTCCTTGCCTGCCACCACTTCATCAATATAGGGCTTAATGTCTTCGTATTCGAAGATGGGCACATTCGAGCGGTAATCGAGGTAGTTCTTGATCTTAGCAAAGGAATGGCCGCGGCCGAAAAGGGTTTTCTCCGCTTTTGCTACCATCTGCTTCAACCAAAAGTCTTGGCGCTCGAAGGCCTGCTCTTGACTTAGGCGGTACTTTTTAACGACGCGGGCCGCTAGGGGTTTGGCAAAAAAGGAACGAATACCCATCGCTACACTA
This sequence comes from Bacteroidota bacterium, assembly GCA_046046955.1. Taxonomy (GTDB): domain Bacteria; phylum Bacteroidota; class Bacteroidia; order Cytophagales; family Spirosomataceae; genus Aquirufa. Next base: position 13,850 of record JBJOIV010000011.1, read on the forward strand.
TTTAAAGATGCCTTTCGGGTCTGGCATTTTCGCCGCTAACAATGACCCAAAATTCAAGTCCAATTGCAAAATATCTGCCATACGAGCTTCGTGGAAATAAGTCCACGCTAACTCGTAGTTCTCTTTATAATACGCCACCTGACAACGTTTCATCCAGGCATTCGCGTTCTTTGGATCCTGCGCTAAAGCATGCTTCAATTCTGTTTCTACATCGTCCAACGTCCCGCATTCCATTCCCTTCTGATAGCAATCCAACTTCACGATCGCATAATCAACGCGCATCATTGCTTGTGTAGAATCTAATTCTAATCCTTTGTTTAACAGACGAATAGCTAAATCATTGTCCCCTCTTTGATAGGAAATAACGCCTAAACCCCAAAACGCGTCCACGCTATTCGGGTCCAAGGCGCTAATTAAATTAAACCTTTGTGTCGCGGTGTCCAAGCGTGCGGTAGCCACATATTCCCAGGCTCTTTCCGCAAAGAAAGCAACGGCCTCAGCTCTCGAGCCAAAAGACGCATCACAGCTCGCCACAAACTCATTTAATTCCTTTTGATCGGCTTTCGAAAGCGGTTTCGATCCATACAAAACTTCATACTTCGCTGCGCGAACCGGAGTTTTTGTAACCGGAGTAGCCGGCGCCTGCGGCGCCGCCGCTTCTTTTTTATCCTTTTGCGCCACAGCCGCAAAACTCGCAAACAAAATCAATAACAGAACTCTCTTCATAATCACAAAACTAACGTTTCTTTTTATTGGACGCGGCACCTGGACGGAATTTTGCATTCTTACCTGGGCGGTTATTGCGGACAATTGGTTTAGGACCCTGAACGGCTCCACCTTTCGGTCCAGCCTTCGTCACGGCCTTTTTCTGAGGCACTTTTTTACCTGCTGCCTTTGCCTTAATGACCCATTTTTTATCGTGGAACGCGCCTTTAAAATCCGGATCCTCACGTTTACGCTGGTCATCGACCGCGCGTAACATATCTTGCTGCTCTAAAAACGGCGTTTCTTCGATCTTGATTCCCTCTGGCAATTGCTCGATTTCGATCTTCTGCTGAATAATATCTTCGATCTTCGCCCAGTGGTAACTCTCCGCTAAGGTGATAAAAGTGATCGACTCCCCTATCTCTTCCGCACGACCCGTACGACCGATTCGGTGGACATAATCTTCGTAAATTAGAGGTACGTCAAAGTTAACCACGTGGGAAACTTTGGGAATATCGATGCCGCGAGCAGCCACATCCGTCGTCACCAAAACGCGCACATTTCCTTCGCGGAATTGCGCCATCGCGTTGATACGTGTATTCTGGCCCTTGTTCGAGTGAATCACCCGAACTTGGTCTTTAGGTAATGATTTCAACAACCACTTCTCTACGTCGTTTGCCGCATCTTTCGAACGACAAAACACCATAACCCGATGAAAATCAGGGTTTTGCATAAAGTACGCAAGGGCGTGTAATTTCGTTAATAAGTTCGGGGCCTCGTAAACAGATTGCGTCACCTGGCTCGCCGGCGTAGCCTGCGGGGTGATTTCAATCTTCATCGGAAACTCCAAAAACTCGTGTGACAGGTTCTCTACCTTCTCTGGGAAAGTGGCGGAAAACAAACCGTTCATTCTCTTTTTATAAGGAATCTTCTCCAAAATCTGACGAATCTGCGGCATAAAGCCCATATCCATCATCTTATCTGCTTCGTCTAAAATCAAGAATTTCAATTCCTTCACCACGATCACATCCTTGCGGTATAATTCGAGGAATCGACCCGGCGTAGAAACGAGGATGTCGACGCCTTCTTCGAGGGCTTGAATTTGAGGCTTTGGCCCTAATCCGCCGTATAAAGCAAGAATTCGCAAGTCCGTAAACTGCGCTAAACCGATCATCACCGTGTGAATCTGCATGACTAACTCACGCGTAGGCGCTAAAATCAAGGCCCGCGGATTCTTCCCCTGGGCATACTTGCAACGCATTAAAATAGGAAGCGCATAGGCCGCGGTTTTACCCGTACCCGTCTGCGCGATGCCTAATAAATCGTGGCCCTGCAATAATAAGGGAATCGCCTTCTCCTGAATGGGCGTCGGTTTCGTGTAACCCACCGCTGTGCAAGCGCGTTGAAGCTGTGGATTTAATCCCAAACTTAAAAATTCATCCATTGGATTCGGCATTGTTAATGATTTACAAAGGTAGGGAAAATATAATTCTTACCTTTGAAACAAAATTATTGTTGTTTTGGCTCGAATTAAGGCATTTCTATTGAATCTAGGCCTATTGGTCGCCCTCTCCTTTGCCACAGGGAGCCTGTCTTCGCTATTTTTAGCCGGCCTCGACTGGATTCAGCACCACGGATCCTATTTATACGCCTTACCTATTGTAGGTTTAGTCTTCCAAAGCTTCCCCTTTCCCGCCTACCTCATCATCCCCGCTACCTGGCTCAGTCATTTAGCTGGAGCATCGGTCGGTCGCGAAGGAGTAGCGGTAGCAATGGGGAGAATACTCGGAGAGAAAATTCCAGCATCTCCGGATTTCTCAAAAGACCTTTTTTCAAAAGCCGGCATGGCCGCTGGCTTCGCTTCGATTTTTGGGACACCTCTAGCCGGCGCCTTCTTTGCCCTCGAAGTAGGAGAGGTCGGCAAAATAAATTTTCGTCACCTTCCCGCCTGCCTTTTAGCTGCATTATTTGCGAATTACGTCAGTCTCCACGTGTACGGCACAAAACATCTTTCTTACCCTGTCCTTTTTTTGCCTTCATTTTCAGGCGAATTTTATGCGAAATTAGCGCTTATGGGCCTATTTTTAGCCCTAATAGCCTTCCTTTATAAGCGCTCAGAATCGTTTATAATTTCTACGTTCGACAAATTACCCGTACAAGGTCCGCTAAAAGGGATTCTCGCGGGCTTGATTTTGTTCGGAGTCCTAAGCATCCCAGTGTTTCACGAAACATCCGGCCTTGGCTCCAAATTTTTATTACGACCGTTCGAAGAGGTCGCTCCCGACTTCGCCTTATGGAAATTACTCGCCACGAACCTAAGTTTAGGTTTAGGATTCAAAGGGGGAGAAGCGACACCATTATTTTTGATCGGCTCGCATGCCGCATCCGGATTTGCTTCTTGGTTCGGATTACCTATCGGACTTGCGGCAGCCATCGGCTTCGTGAGTTTGTATGGAGGTCTTGCCAAAACTCCACTAGCCGCCACCTTCCTAGGCATGGAACTTTTCGGTCCATCCGCCTGGCTTTGCTATTTAATTATCACCCTGATCGTCTTATTCGGCTCAGGTAAAAAAGGAATATTCTCGAATCAAACCTGGGCAGACTACTTGCCTAAACCACTTTACTAATGTTTACAAAAGCCTTTGAACACTACGACTCATTCCGTGAAAATCGCCTAAACAAGCGCCGCTTTTCTGCGTCTTTATGGCAGGAATTAATCAACGAATGGTCATCTCATTTCGCGGTTCGCGAACTCGGGAAAACAGAAGAGGGTAGACCCATCCACGAGGTGAAATGGGGAGAAGGTCCTATACAAGTCATTGCTTGGTCCCAAATGCACGGCGACGAGGCCACAGCCACCCTCGCTTTAGCCGATATTTTTCGTTTATTATCTTTATCTGAGGGTTTAACTACCAAATTAAAGCAAAAATTGCATCAGAAAATCACTTTGCGCATCATTCCTCGTTTAAATGCAGATGGTGCAGAAAGATGGCAACGCGAAACGGCTCTAGGCATCGATATGAACCGGGATGCAACGAAACAAAACTCGGTCGAGGCACAAATTTTATCTGCCTGGGCAGACGAAATCAAACCCGCATTTGCCTTTAATTTACACGATCAAAACCGTTTATATTCCGTAGGAAATAGCCCAGAGCAAACTCACATTGCGTTCCTGGCAACCACAGGAGATGATGAGGGAACCTGGACGCCTTCCCGTCTGCGTGCTGGCCAAATCTGCAACCGCATGCTGTCGCAAATCCAACCCCTAATCCCCGGAAAAATAGCGAAATGGACGGACGAATATGAATCCCGCGCTTTTGGTGATACATTCTCAAAACGAGGTTATGGACTTGTTCTATTAGAATCTGGTGGGGCAGGATGGGACTTAGAAAAACATGCCTTGCGCAAATTAAATGCCTGTCTATTACTCGATGCTTTTTGCGCCATCGCAGACGGAAGCTATACATCAGAATCCATTGCAAATTACGAGGCGCTTCCTACGAATGAAAGAGCCATTGTTGACATCAAAATAACCGACGCACCATTGAGCTCAAGCGTCCGAGCAGACGTCTTATTCAACCTAGTTGAAACGCCGATGACCGACGGTAATATCCACTACTCCTGGGTAGTAGAAAACATCGGCGACATGTCACCTTTCTATGGATTAACAGAAATCGACGGGAAAGACTTACATTTGTCCCCTGATTCGAACATTGCCCTAGGCGATAATTACACCGAATTAGTCCTGTTAAAAGACGGAAAACCAAGTTTCAAATTATCCGATTACACGCATAAAATACAATCCTAAATGACATCCTTACCTGTAATAATTATTGGAGTTAATCCTTTTGGCCTAGAAGTAGCCCACATCTTTGAGAAGAATGACGTCGTGGTCTACGGATTCTTAGATGATGATCCAAAGAAAAAGGACACCAGCATCGGTGAAATTCCCGTCTTAGGCGCAGCTGACGATGAGTCTTATTTCAAATTAATTGGTAAAAACTGCGGCGTTTTTGTGGCCCTAGAAAACCCAATTGAGCGGAAGAAAATGATCGAATTGATCTTAGAAGAGCGCGAAGTAAAACCCGTAAATGCGATCCACCCATCAGCCAACATCGCCGATGTGAAGAGCCTTTCTTATGGTGTATTCATTGGTAGCGGCGCACAAATTTTACCTGAAACAAAGCTAGGGGATCACGTGATTATTGGATCTGGAACCATCATTGAAACGGGTGCACAAATCAATGATTTCGCGTCTATCGGCGCAGGTTCAGTTGTAGGTAAAGAAGCGATTATTGAGAACAATGCCTACGTGGGAATTCACTCGACTATCGTAGGAAGTGTGAAGGTAGGTAAGAGCGCAACGGTAGGAGCGGGCAGTGTAGTTATTGAGAATGTCGCGGCTTCAAAACGCGTATTCGGAAACCCGGCAAAGCCACTATAATTTGACAATATTTTCTGGCGCAACTAGATCTAAAAAGTGAAAACGTAGGTAGAGTTGCGCCACTACAATGACATCTTCTAGGCAATACTCATTGATCCTAGCTAATCCATTTTCTTTGTAAAATACGCGGTTCACCTGGTCGCCTGAAAGATCGGCTTTGGCCCCTGAAATACCCATCAATTCCGCTAACAATTCCAGCGAAGTATAGGATCTTCTATCGCCAAACTTCCACATCTCCATCGTATCCTGGTGGATAATTTCCCAAGGTTTCTTCCCTTGCAATTGCAAAGATTTCGGAATCTCCAGCCCATTAATTAGCATCCGTCTGCACAAATAAGGGAAGTCAAATTCCTTCCCATTATGCGCCACCAGGGTCAATTCTCTCGACTTATACGTCTTATTTACAAAGGAAATGAACTCCGTGAGAAGCGTTTTTTCGTCTGCATGCGCAATCGTCTTCACTTTTAAGGCCATCTCACCCTGCTTATTCACGAACAAAAATCCCATTCCAACCACAATAATCTTCCCAAATTCCGCATACAAAGGAGCCTTTTCGAAATACATCTCTTCTAGGCTGATATTAGCAGGATTTACCAAATTCTTCGCCTTTCTTAGCCAAAATTCTTTCATTTTATCCGAAAGAAGGGAAAAATCGGATACTCCAGACGAAGTTTCGATGTCTATGAACAGAGTATTCTTGAAGTTCTTTAATGTATCCATCTACATGCGTTCCACGTGGAACTCAAATTATTATGCATTTAATGTTTCACGTGAAACATCTACTAATTCCATTTTAAATAAGTCAACTAAGTGGCCTTTAACCACGTCTGAAACCGATTGAAAATCCATTTCCTGGCCTAATTCCTGCTGTAATGACGTTACACCTCGCGTCGCAATTCCACAAGGCACAATATGCGAGAAGTAGCTCAAGTCTGTATTTACATTCAAAGCAAACCCGTGCATGCTAATCCAGCGTGACGCCTTTACGCCCATTGCGCAAATCTTGCGAGCATCCTCTTGTGTTGGATTAATCCACACGCCGGTCAAACCTTCAATGCGCCCAGCGACTAAACCATAACCCTCACAGGTCTTAATAACCGCTTCCTCCAGCATCCGTAAATACAAGTGAATATCGGTATAGAAATTCTCTAAGTCCAAAATAGGGTAGCCGACTAATTGCCCAGGCCCGTGGTAGGTAATATCTCCGCCGCGATTTGTCTTAAAATAGGTCGCACCTATGGTAGACAAAAACGACTCTTGTAATAACAAATGTGACTCGTCGCCACTCTTGCCCAAGGTATACACATGTGGGTGCTGGCAGAATAAAAGGAAGTTATCTGTCTCCTCTTTGCTATCCTCAGAAAGACTACGATTCGCTAATTTAACTGCCGCTATGCGATTTAATAAAGTCTCCTGTAGATCCCAAGCGTGCTTGTATTCTACCAGATTTAAATCAACAAATTGGACTTCTTTATTCTGATTCATTCTTTATCAATTACCTGATAGCTTCCGCAGAAACACGCCGCTACCTTTAGTAAAAAACAAAGATACAAGAATGGCAAAACATATGACACAAGGAAAACTAGGCGAGCAATTAAGTGTAGACTATTTGCTAAAAAACGCCTACACCATTGAGGCGAGAAACTACCGCTACAAAAGGGCAGAAGTAGACATCGTTGCAAAGAAAGGGGATCTTCTCATCTTTATTGAGGTGAAATCCCTGCGACGAAATACACACGGACATCCAGAACAAAAAATCACAAAAAATAAAATACGGCTTTTAAGTAGGGCTGCTTGTGCCTACCAATACCAACATAAATGGCGCCAAGAGATTCGTTTTGACAGCATTTCGGTGAATTTTTATCCACAAGCCTTCAAAATAGAGCATTTCGAGGATGCTTTTTCGTAAATTCGCGCTTTAATAGCGCGCACATGATTCATTTTTGTACAGAAGACATAACATTCTCCTTAAAAGAGAAGTTAAAACACAAAGCCTGGTTAAACGAGGTAGCGAAACAAGAAGGGAAAAAGATCCTCGAATTGACTTACGTCTTTTGTTCAGACGAGTACTTATTACAGATTAATCAAGAGTATTTGAATCACGATACGCTGACTGATATTGTTACGTTTGATAACTCCGAAAATCCGAAAAAAATCGAAGGCGACATCTTCATCTCCATCGAAAGAGTTCGGGAAAATGGTAACAAATTAGGCACATCAGAAACGGAATTAGAACGCGTGATGGTGCACGGATTATTACACCTGCTCGGTTACAAAGACAAGAAGAAAGAGGACAAAGCGTTGATGACCGAGAAGGAAGATTTTTACATTAAACAGTACTAAATGTTTCACGTGAAACATGCAATGATATGCTAAATTCATACGATGTAATTGTGGTGGGAGCGGGACACGCCGGATGTGAAGCAGCTTATGCGGCAGCACAAATGGGATCACGTGTTTTGTTAGTGACCATGAATATGCAGACGATTGCCCAAATGTCCTGCAACCCAGCGATGGGTGGCGTGGCTAAAGGTCAAATCGTACGAGAGATCGACGCATTAGGCGGAATGTCTGGAATCATTTCGGATAAGACCATGATTCAATTCAGAATGCTGAACCGCTCAAAAGGTCCGGCGATGTGGTCACCACGTTGTCAATCAGATCGTATGCGTTTTGCGGAGGAATGGAGAAATGCGCTGGAAGGAAATTTGAATGTAGATTTTTGGCAAGATTCTGTTCAACAATTAATCGTTGAAAAAGGCGAGGTGAAAGGGGTCATCACCCGAATGGGAATGACTTTTACGGCACGAGCTGTAGTGCTAACAAATGGTACTTTCTTAAATGGGTTGATCCACATAGGGGAGAAGAATTTTGGGGGAGGCCGCATGGCTGAACCGATGGCCATCGGATTAACAGAACAGTTAATTCAATTAGGTTTTGAGTCGGGAAGAATGAAGACGGGAACTCCGCCGCGTGTCGACGGAAGAAGCTTAGACTTCGCTGCGATGGAAGAACAAAAAGGCGATGAAAATCCAAGCTCTTTTTCATACTTAACTGAAACGCCATTAACAGAACAGCGCTCATGCTGGATCACACACACAAACACGAAGGTGCACGAAGTCTTGAGAAAGGGTTTCGATCGTTCACCTATGTTCGCTGGAAGAATTAAAGGTTTAGGACCACGTTACTGTCCTTCCGTAGAAGATAAAATCAACCGCTTTGCAGATAAAGATTCACACCAAATTTTCGTAGAACCTGAAGGGTGGAGCACGGTGGAAATTTATGTCAATGGCTTTTCAACATCGCTTCCAGAGGACATCCAATTCGAGGCGATTCGCTTAATCCCTGGATTTGAAAAAGCGAAAATGTTCCGCCCGGGTTATGCCATCGAATACGATTATTTCCCGCCTACCCAATTGACTTCGACGTTAGAAACAAAACGTGTAAGCGGACTATTCTTTGCCGGCCAAATCAACGGGACCACGGGTTACGAAGAGGCCGCATGCCAAGGTTTAATCGCCGGCATTAATGCCCATCAAAAAACACACGAATTAGATCCGTTTACCTTGTCTCGTTCGGACGCTTACATCGGCGTGTTAATCGACGATTTAATCAACAAGGGAACAGACGAACCATATCGCATGTTCACGTCGCGTGCCGAGTTCAGGACCTTGCTTAGACAAGACAATGCGGATGAACGCTTAACGGCGAAAGGATATCAATTAGGATTAGCAACGGAAAAACGTTGGAATAGGTTTCAAGAGAAGAAGGCGCAGGTCGCGGCTTTGACAGAAGAAATCAAAAACACGAAAGTGAAACCAACAGAAGTGAACGACTGGTTAGAGCAGGAGGGAAGCGCTTCGTTGAAAGAGGGTGCGCCTATCGTGAACTTGCTGAGAAGATCCGATTTGTCTTTTGATCGAATTGCAACACACCCAAGCATCGAGCCTATCGTGAGAAACTATTCTCAAGAGGTACGCGAGCAAGTAGAGATTTTGGTGAAATACGAAAGCTATATCGAAAAGGAAAGATTGATGGTGGACAAGATGCGCTCGATGGAAGACTTATCGATTCCGGCGAATTTTGACTACGATAAAATCAAAACGCTGTCGACTGAATCGCGCATAAAATTGAAATCGATTTTACCGCAGACCATCGGTCAGGCAAGTCGCATCTCAGGGGTGTCAGCTTCTGACATTTCCATCTTACTTTTATTCATGGGACGCTAATGGAAAATATACAAAACTGCCCCGTTTGCGGATCACCTAATTCGACCTTAAAATGTAAGGCAAAAGATTATACCGTATCGAACGAGCAATTTCACATCGTTAGCTGTGATGCTTGTTCTTTAATCTACACAAACCCAAGACCTGCCGCGAACGAAGCTGGACCATATTACCATGCGAGTGCCTACATTTCCCATAGTGATACGAATGAGGGAATTGTAAACAAGCTCTACCATGCGGTTCGCAAGTTCACACTTCAATCAAAATTGAATTGGATTGAGCCGGATAAAAAAGCCAATAAAGAATTACTAGATATCGGTTGCGGTAACGGGCATTTTCTAGCTGCTGCAAAAGAAAAAGGTTGGAATATCAATGGCTTGGAATTAGACCCAGAAACGGCGTCTAGAGCGGCTAAATTAACGGGGCTTGCCATCGCGCCATCTCTAGCAGAAATCGCTCCAGAAAAACAATTTCAAGTGATCACCTTGTGGCACGTTTTGGAACACGTCTACGAACTAGATGAGTATTTTAACTTCTTCAAAAGTCGACTGAATAAAGATGGGAAATTATTGTTAGCCCTGCCTAACCCAGCGAGTTTTGATGCTGGCTATTTCGAAGAATATTGGGCTGCCTACGATGTTCCACGACACATCTACCATTTCACGCCAGCTACAATCACAGCGCTAGCGGCAAAGTATGGTTTTAAATTACAGAAGAGCCGCGGGCTTATTTTCGATAGCTTTTACATTTCTTTGTTAAGCAACGAATACAAAACAGGTAATAAACGCCTGCTTCATTCGTTTTTAATTGGATTCATTTCTAACCTACGAGCGATGCTGGGCAAGCCGAATTATTCAAGTAATCTATATACATTTGGACATGCTTAATTACCTGAAATTCAGCCTTTTAATTATATTCCTAGGCCTAGGAATCAGCTTCGTTTTCTTACAGAGCTGTGCCCAAATGGCCGCGCCTCCGGGTGGGAAAAAAGATACATTAGCGCCAGTGGTTATCAACTCGATTCCATTAAATAAGAGCAAGAATTTCAAAGGCAAAAAGATTGAATTAACCTTCAACGAATACGTAACCGTTAAGGGCCTGAACCAAGAGCTGTTAATCACACCTTCGATTGGAAACTACGAAACGCGCATTCGTCCTACGGGGCTAACTTTGGTATTAGACAGCGCATTAAAAGAAAATACGACCTATACCTTTAACTTCAGAAATGCGGTGGAGGATGTCGCAGAGAGAAATAAGGGGAGAAATATCAAACTGGTTTTCAGTACTTCGAACACCATCGATTCCTTGAAAATTCAGGGGAAGGTAAAACACCTGCTGACGAATAAAAAGGCCGATAATATCACTGTGGGCTTATACCCGTACAATGACAGCTTGCGCATCGATAAGGCGAAACCCTATTATTTCGTGAGAACAGATACCTCGGGAACCTATACTTTAGAGAACTTGGCGGCTGGAAAATACTATATGGCAGCCTTTGATGACGCGAATAATAACTTACTGTATAATTCCGCTAAAGAATCAGTAGACTTTATTCCCGAGGCTTTCATCGACCTACAGAAAAATGAAACTCGGAATTTCAAAATCGCCCTGCAGAACCAGGATCCATTGAAATTAATGAAAACGACGACGACCGCTAAAACGGTTTTATATGAGTTTTCGCGGGGTATAAAGGCGGCTAATCTACGCTTTTCGTCCGAGGAAAAGCCGCTCTATCAAATTGAAAATGACCGCAATATACGTATTTACGTAGGTGGTTTAAATAAAGCGGACACCTTGCGAATTGAGGCAGCGCTCGAAGATTCCGTAGGCCGAAGCACCGATTTTAAACTAAAAGCTAAATTCAGAGAATTAGCTAAGAAGGAAAAGGCGACAAACGTTCCTTTGGGCTTCGATATATTCCCCAAAGCAGGCTCTCTCATCGTTCCGACTGATTCCATCTTGATTATTTTCCCTAAACCCGTCTTACAATGGGTGTCTAAGAAAGTCCATATTTTAACGGAAAACGAGGATGATTTAACCTTCCCGGACGAGGCGTTTAGCTGGAATAAATTCCAAAACATCTTAACCATCAAAAGAGCCTTCTTGCCGAAGCGGGAGAAATTCACGCTAGCGCTAGATAAAATAGCTTTTGTGGGCCCTGAGGCTGATTCCACGAATGAATACAAACAGCTCATCAAGCGATTGGATCCAGAGGAAACGGGTATAATCGAAGGGGGTATTCGCAAACCTGGGCATTATATCTACCAATTATTAAAAGGCGAAAAACTAGAAAAAGCCTACGAGCTGAAGTCTACCGGAACCTGTTCTTTCCAAAACGTGGAACCTGGCATTTATACGCTGCGGGTAATCGTGGATGAAAATGAGAATGGTCAATGGGATATAGGCGATTTTAAGACCAAGAAAAAGCCAGAGGCGATCTATTACTTTGAAAATAAGATCAAATTAAAGGCAAATTTCCAGCTAAGTGACTTGTGGATAAACACCCCCTAGCACTGTGGATAAGTGCCCTTTTTATCCACATTCTATCCACAATTTGTGTGCATAACTGTGTATAACTTTTGAGTTCACCCCACCTATGTGGATAAGTCCGAGGTTATCCACAAGTTGTTAGACACTTATCCACAATGGCATATTGGCTTTTGATTTTCCAAAACGTAGTCATATCAAGTACTTACAAACACGATTTTGACTTATCCACTTATCCACAGAGAACAACAAGAAGAAACAAAAAAGAGATTTTAAAATTCTTTTCTTTTTTTAATTTATGTGTGTGGATAAGTTTTTAGGCTGAAAAAAGGATTTTGATGCTTTTTTGATATTAAGTGTATTAAAATTATTTATATGGGATAAAAAAAGATTAAATAGTCCTTTGTGTTGTGGATAACTTGTGGATAAGTAATTTAGATGCAAAAAGAACTTTATTTAATACTATTTGGCTAAATTGCTATCTCAAAATCCTTCCTTTTATGGTTCATCAACAATTCACACGCGTATTTGATTTATTACAAGCTTATGCCAGCTTTAAGAAAGAAGACCTATTTAATCTGAAGAGAGATGGAGAATGGAAGAAGTATTCGGTAGACGAAACTTTGGAGACCATTCAAACATTGGCTTTGGGGTTATTAGAGCTTAAAATTAAGTCTGGTGAAAAAGTAGCCATTATTTCAGGGAATCGTCCCGCGTGGAACTTTGTTGATTTTGCCGTTCAAATGATCGGTGGTGTAACCGTTCCCATGTATCCTACGATTACGATTGAGGATTACGACTATATTTTTAAAGATGCTGAAGTGAAGTTCGTCTTCTGTGAAAATGAAGAACTGTACTTGAAAGTGAAGGAAGCATCGAAAGACAATAAGAAGATTAAGGGTATTTATACGTTTGATCCGGTGGCGGATGTGGAACGTTGGACGGCGGTGAAGGATTTAGGGGAAGGAAAAGATCCAGCAAAATTGAAGCCTTTGATGGATGCGGTGCAGCCGAGTGATTTATTGACGTTGATTTATACCTCGGGAACGACAGGTCGTCCGAAGGGCGTGATGTTAACGCACCACAATATTGTGAGTAATGTGAAATCCTTAGTGCGTGGAAATTTCTTTGATTTGTTGCCGTCGGATCGCGCATTGAGTTTCTTGCCGTTGTGCCACATCTATGAGCGCACGGACATTTATATGTACATGTACTATGGCGTTTCGGTTTATTATGCGGAGAGTATGGAGACCATCGCGGATAATATTAGAGAAGTGAAGCCGGCGATGTTTGCGACGGTGCCGCGTCTACTGGAGAAAGTATATGATAAGATTTTGGCCAAAGGAAATGAGCTTACCGGCATTAAACGAGCACTTTTCTTTGGGGCATTGGATTTTGGTTTGAAATACGATCCAATGGAGAAGCTAGGTTTAATCGATTCCTTAAAATTAGGCTTCTACCGCAAAGTGATTTTCAGTAAATGGAAAGAAGCCTTAGGCGGAAATGTTCGTTTAATCGCATCTGGTTCCGCTGCTTTACAACCTCGTCTTTCTCGTGTTTTCTGGGCGGCCGGCATTCCGGTTTCGGAAGGCTATGGCTTAACGGAAACCTCTCCGGTGATTTCGGTTTCACGTGTAAAGCCAGTTGATTTCAAGGTAGGTTGCGTGGGATCGTTAGTTGATTCGATTGAATTGAAGATTGCAGAGGACGGAGAAATTTGTGTGAAGGGCGATTCTGTGATGGTGGGCTATTATAAAAATCCGGAGGCTACGGCTGAGGCGATTGATAAGGACGGTTGGTTCCACACCGGTGACATCGGGACGATGGTAGACGGTAAGTATTTGAAGATTACAGATCGCAAGAAAGAGATCTTCAAAACCTCAGGAGGTAAATACGTCGCACCACAATTAGTGGAAAATAAGTTAAAAGAATCGGCCTTTATTGAGCAATGTATGGTTGTAGGCGAAGGCCAAAAATTCCCTTCGGCACTGATAATCCCCGAGTTTAATGCTTTGCAAGTTTGGGCAGATCAACAAGGGATTAAGGCGAAAGGTCCTGAGGCATTAATTACAAACAAAGAGATCATCGCTAAAATAGAAGAAGAAGTTTTAGATACGATGGGCTCGGTTGCGAAATACGAACAGGTGAAAAAATTCGTTCTATTGCCACGCTTATTCACGGTACCGGACGGAGAAATCACCCCTACTTTGAAATTAAAACGCAAGGCAATTTACGCGAAACACGAGAAGGCTATTTTAGCCTTGTATGAATAAATTGCGTTAGGCCCGTTTTTTGCGTAATTTTGACTTCTTAATGAATCGTATGTCGACAGGAAAAAAGGTAGCTCTCATTACGGGCGTAACAGGACAAGATGGCGCTTATTTAGCGGAATTTCTTTTAAATAAAGGATATATTGTACACGGAATCAAGCGCAGAAGCTCTTTGATTAACACGGATCGCATTGATCATTTGTACCAAGATCCGCACGTAGATTCCGCCTCTTTTATCTTGCACTACGGCGATTTAAGTGATTCGACGAATATAATTCGCATCATTCAAGAAGTACAACCAGACGAAATTTACAACCTTGGGGCGATGTCCCATGTGAAAGTTTCTTTCGACGAACCAGAATATACGGCGCAGGTAGACGGCATCGGAACCTTGCGTATTCTAGAGGCCATTCGCTTGCTAGGTTTGATTAAAAAGACCAAAGTGTATCAAGCGTCCACGTCGGAACTTTACGGCCTCGTACAGGAAGTTCCACAATCAGAAACGACTCCTTTTTATCCCCGTTCACCTTACGCCGTCGCTAAATTATATGGCTACTGGATTACGGTGAATTACCGCGAAGCCTACGGCATGTTTGCGGTAAACGGGATTTTATTTAACCATGAATCTCCGCTTCGCGGCGAGACTTTCGTGACGCGTAAAATCACTCGTGGTGTAGCTCAGATTGCTTTAGGGCAAGAGAAAAAGATCCATTTAGGTAACCTGGACGCGAAACGCGACTGGGGCCACGCGAAAGATTATATCGAGGCGATGTGGTTGATTTTGCAACAAGATACGCCGGAAGATTATGTGATCGCGACCGGAATCACGACAACGGTTCGCGAATTTATCCGCATGTCGTTTGCTGAATTAGGTATCGAAGTGGCGTTCTCAGGCGAAGGTGTGAACGAAAAAGGAACCGTGGTTTCTTGCTCGAATCCAGCCTACCAAGTGCCGGTGGGACAAGAAGTCATCGCCATCGACCCGCGCTATTTCCGCCCGACGGAGGTAGAATTATTAATAGGTGATCCTACGAAGGCCAAAGAAAAACTAGGCTGGACCCTAAAATACGATTTAGCCGCGCTAGTAAAAGACATGGTTCAGGCGGACGTAAAATTATTCTCTACGAAATAAGATGAGTACACGGATCGCCATTATAGGCTTAGGATATGTGGGTTTTCCGCTGGCGGTGGAGTTTGGCAAGAAAATTCCTACGCTCGGTTTCGACATCGACACCAGCCGCATCGCGGAATTAAATACCGGTTTTGATCGCACGCACGAAGTAAAGCCGGAGCAATTAAAAGCATCGGTTTCTTTGAGCTTTTCATCGAATGCGGCTGATTTAGCGGCCTGCAATACTTTTATTGTAACAGTCCCCACTCCCATCGATCACTTCAAAAAGCCGGACTTAAGCCCGCTATTGAAGGCATCGGAAATGATCGGAAAAGCCTTGAAAAAAGGGGATTTAGTCATTTACGAATCAACGGTTTATCCCGGTTGTACGGAGGAGGATTGTGTACCTGTTTTGGAGAAATTCTCAGGACTAAAATTCAATCAAGACTTCTTCTGTGGCTACTCCCCAGAACGCATTAATCCAGGCGACAAGGTAAACACCTTGACCAAAATCAAGAAAGTTACCTCCGGTTCTACGCCAGAAATCGCCGAAAAAGTCGATCAATTATACCGTTCTATCATCACCGCAGGCACGCACAAAGCGCCTTCGATGAAAGTGGCGGAAGCTAGCAAAGCCATCGAAAACGCCCAACGCGACGTCAATATCTCCTTCGTAAACGAGCTAGCCTTGATCTTCGATCGCATGGGCATCGACACGACGGAAGTGTTAGAAGCGGCCGGAACGAAGTGGAACTTCCTGAATTTCAAACCCGGCTTAGTGGGCGGCCATTGCATCGGCGTGGACCCCTATTATTTATTGCACAAGTCCGAAAGCTTAGGCTATTACCCACAGGTGATCCTTTCTGGTCGCCGCGTGAATGATAACATGGGTATTTTCGTCGCCAATAAATTAGTCAAATTGTTGATTAATAAAGGCCAAAAAATAGGCGGCGCCAAAACCCTCATGCTCGGCATCACCTTCAAAGAAAACTGTCCCGACATCCGCAACTCCCGCGTTGTCGACATCTACAAAGAACTCGTGGATTTTGGGATGGACGTAGACGTCTACGACCCTTGGGCTAACGCCGCCGAAGTGAAACACGAACACGGCATCGACCTTGTATCTAAACTGGCAGATCAATACCAAGCGATTGTTTTGACCGTAGCCCACAACGAATTTCTAGACCTCCCCTTCGCCTCCTTGCGCGCAGAAAACGGGGTCATCTTCGACATCAAATCCATCTTATCTAAAGACTTGGCTGACGCCCGATTATAAGTATGGCTTGGTACGCGATTTACACGAAATCCAGAATGGAGAAGAAAGTCTCCTTGCGCCTTCAGGAGCTAGGCATCGAAGCCTACTGCCCCACTACGAAGCGCAAGAAGCAATGGTCTGACCGCAAGAAATGGGTTGAAGAAGTCCTCTTCCGCTCCTACGTCTTCGTTAACATCGACCTCGAAAAGCAAAGCGGCCTAGTCCGCCGAACCTTCGGAGTTGTTAACTTCGTCTACTGGCTCCACAAACCCGCTGTCATCCAAGACGACGAAATCCTAGCCATCAAACAATTCTTATCCGACCACCTGGAAGTCGAAACCATCGGCACCACCGCAAAAGTGGGCGACTACATCACCATCGAATCCGGCCCACTAACTGGCCAAACCGCGAAGATTGTGGGGTTGAAGAATAAGCACGAGGTGAGGCTGAAGATTGAGAGCCTGGGGTTTGAGTTGGTGGCGGCCCTAGCAGATAAATAGTTCAAAAGAATAAAGCACAGATTTAAAGCATAAAGCACAAAGAATAAAGAATAAAGATGGTTCAAAATTGGCAAAGCCAATTTTGAACCATCTTTAGAAACATTTCTTAAACGTATACCCGAAGGGTATTCCGCCTTTATTCTTTATTCTTTGTGCTTTATACTTTATTTAGAGTTTTCAACGTCGCCGTCAGTATTTTCAACAACTCCTCTAGGTCTTTTAAGCCTGCATTTCCGTCTTCTTCATTGATTATTTGCGAGCGCATTAGGAGTCTTATCCAGTAATGTGTTTCCCGCGCTTCTTTATAAGAAAGAGAGATTTTGTATTTGAAATCATTGCGCGAAAAACCTCCCATTGCTTCTTCTAAATTAGCTCCAATGGAGGTTGAACATCGCAATAATTGTTTTCCTAATACGAATTCTTTGTTCTCATAAATCAGTTTACGACATAGCGCGACCATTTTTAAGGAGAATTCAAAAGACTTAGTAAGTGCTGGATTTTCTGTCATCATAGTGGTTATTTGATGACAAGGTTAGGTAAATTATTTGAGCGAGACTAACAGCTTATTGATATTAGTAAAGCATAAAGAATAAAGCACAAAGAATCGTTTTAAAGCACAAAGAATAAAGCATAAAGAATAAAGTTTGTATCAAAATAGGGCTTCGCCCATTTTGATGGTTTCAGCGACAAAAGACATTTCAAATACGTATAACCGAAGGTTATTCCACCTCTATTCTCTATTCTTTATGCTCTATGCTTTAATTTGGGTTTACCCAAAGAAAAGATAGCTCACCCCCACCGCTGTAAGGATCCCCACCAAGTCAGCCGCCAAACCCGCCCACAACGTGTAGCGAATGTTGCGTACTTGGACAGAGCCGTAGTAAAGGGCGATGACGAAAAGGACGGTTTCAGCGGAGCCTTGGAAGACGCAAGATAGGCGGCCGGCGAAGGAGTCTGGGCCGAAGGTTTTCATCGTGTCGATCATCATGGCGCGCGAACCGCTACCTGAGACTGGATGTAAAAGGGCGGTAGGCATCGCGTCTGTGAATCGGTTGTCGATGCCGAAGCTGTTAACGGCGAATTTCATACCGTCTACGATGAAATCTAAAACACCGGAATTACGAAGGCAAGAAATGGCTACGAGCATTCCTACCAGGTAGGGAATGATGCGGACGGAGGTTTCGAAGCCGCCTTTGGCGCCTTCAACGAAGGTTCCGAAAATATCTACTTTCTTATAAAAGGCAGCGGCGATGAAGGAGAAAATGAGAGCGAAAAGGATGCCGTTGCTGAATAGTTTGGACTGGATGTCGATTTGCTCTTTTGGGAGGCTGCTGAAGTACCATAAGATACCCGCTAAAATGGCGGTGATGCTGAAAAGCCAGCCGAAAAGAACCGGGTCGAAAAGACGTATTTTTTGCTTGATGGAGACGAAGATTAAACCCGTTATGGTAGCCGCATAGGTGGCCATTAGGCAGGGAATAAAGACGTCAGAGGCATCTTGCGCACCATAAATGGCGCGTTGCGCCATGATAGATAATGGTATTAAAACGGGGCCGGCACTGTGGAGCACGAGGAACATGATTTGGGCGTTCGAGGCGGTTTCTTTTTCAGGATTAATGTCCTGCAAACCTTGCATCGCTTTTAGGCCAAAAGGGGTCGCGGCGTTATCTAGGCCTAACAGGTTCGCGGAGAAGTTCATGATCATTTGGCCGTGAACGGGGTGGTCTTTTGGTACTTCTGGAAAAAGGCGCGAGAAGAAGGGTTGAATTTTTCGGGCTAGAAAGTGGATTGCTCCAGCCTTCTCCCCTACTTGTAAGATACCCATGAAGAAGGCCATGACGCCAGTTAGGGGAAGTGCGACTTTCATGACCGCGACTTCGGCGGAGTCAAACATGCCATCGACTAGGACTTTAAAGATGTCGGCGTTGCCGAAGAAAATGAATTGAATGAGGGCGACGACGAATGCGACACCGAAGAACAAAAACCAAATCCAATTTAAAGCCATAGGTTAACAGAGGTAAAAAACGATTAAATTTAGGGAAAATTCCGTCAAAATGAAGAGACATTTCGCTAAAGCAGGAATTATCCTACTACTTAGCCTATCACTAAAAGCACAAAAAACGACTTGCGCTGCCGAGCTTTCGATGCAAAAGCAGGGTCTTCAAGAGGTCACCGCGCAGGTTCCGGGTATGTTAGTCGAATTAAAATATGCGACTACTGATAATTTTATGGGCAAGGACGTGTACGGTTGTTTGACGCACGCGTATTTGCAAAAGGAGACAGTGGCGATGTTGAAGAAGGCGCAGGAGAATTTGGAAAAAGCGCATCCAGGCTATCATTTGTTGATTTATGATGCGGCGAGACCGCTTTCGAAGCAGTGGGAACTTTGGAATACATTAACCCAGTATACGCCTGAAAAGCGTCGTACGTATGTGGCGGATCCGAAAGAACATTCGATCCATAATTATGGAAGCGCAATTGATTTAACGGTGGCGGATGAGAAAGGAAAGCCGCTGGAGATGGGGACGAAATATGATTTTTTTGGCGAAATGGCCTATCCGAAAGAGGAAGCGAGGCTGTTAAAAGCGGGGAAATTGTCGGCTAAGGCTTTGGCAAATCGCCTCATCCTACGCAAAGCGATGACCCAGGCCGGTTTTATGCCTATCGAATATGAGTGGTGGCATTTTAATGCATTCTCCCGAAAAGTGGCCAAAGAAAAATTTCAAGTAATACCCTAAACTGCGATTTTATCCTGAACCCTTGCCGTTTATCCTAAAATCAGGAGGGGCTTTCCGGGGAATGTTTACCTTTGCATACATTATTTTATTGTCGACCTATGTACTTAAAAATAGTTAGTCTTACCTCCCTGATTTTCGTTAGCGGAATGCAGGTGAATGCTCAGAGCGCTTCGGCGATTCAGGCAAACGCAAATACGGTGCAGTTATCGCTTACGAAGGCGGTGGAAATCGCGTTGCAACATAACCTAAACGTGAAGTCGTACGAGGTGAGTTTGCGCAATGCACAATTGCAATTTCAGCAGTCTAAGAACAACGCGCTGCCTAATTTAAGTGCGAATATTAATCAGTCGGCGAGTTTTGGCCGGAGTATTAACCCCTTCACGAACGGGTACGATTCGCGAAATATCAATTATAATAACTTAGGTTTAAACGCGGGAATGCTTCTTTTTAATGGAGGCCAAATCCGTAACACGGTTCTCCAGAACGATTATAATCTAAAGGCATCGCAAGAAGATTTAGCGTCCATCAAGGAAAACATTTCCCTGCAAGTCGTGCTTTCGTATTTAGCGATTTTGAATTCAGAGGATCAATTAAGCATCGCAAAGACGCAAACAGAGATCACGAAATTACAGATTACCCGCACCGAAAAATTAGTTAATGCGGGCTCTTTAGCCCCATCCAACCTGTTGGATTTGAAAGCGCAATTAGCGAGTGAAGAGTCGAATGTGGTGAATTTCCAGAGCTCTTTGGACCTAAATAAACTGACTTTACTTCAATTATTGAATGATTCGAGCATCACGGCGATCGAATTACAGCGCATTCAAGTTCCTGCGCCTAGTTCGAGTGGCTATGATACAGGAATGGAGGATTTATATGCCAAAGCCCTAGCGATTCAACCCCTCGTAAAAGCGGCTGACTTACGCGTTCAGAGTGCATTAAAAGGCATTTCAGTAGCGAAAGCAGGAACACTACCTACCCTATCTTTTAGCGCGAGCATGTCGGCTAACCAGTCGAATGCGTTAACGATGGGCTATTTTGATCAGCTAAATAACACCCAAAACAAGGTGCTTTCTTTAGGTTTAAACATTCCTATTTTTACGCGTTTTGCAGCTAAAACAAGAATTGCTCAAGCAGGTTTACAACGTGAAAATGCTTCCATTGAAGCAGCGAAAGCACGCCAAAACTTGCGCCAAAACATCGAGCAAGCTTACGTGAACTTAAACAATGCTGCGATGAAATACGAGGCAGGCCTTTCACAGGTATCTGCTTTAGAAGAATCCTTCCGCGCGGCAGAGAGCCGTTTTGGGGCAGGAACGATCGACTTCGTGAGTTATAACTTACAAAAGACGAATTTAGATAAAGCTCGCTTGAGCTTGATTCAATCGAAATATGACTTCGTGTTTAGAACGAAGATTTTGGATTTTTATCAGGGGAAAAGCTTAACCTTTTAGAGTAGAGATTATAGAGTATAGATAAACTTGGCTAGTGACTAGCGACTATTGACTAATTAAACTTTGCTAGCGACTGACGACTAGTGACTATTGACTAATAATATGGCAACAAACAACAACAGTAAGCGGACTTGGATGATCATCGGAGGCGCGGTGGTATTAA
>JBJOIV010000012.1:0-32225 GCA_046046955.1 Bacteroidota bacterium
TCAGCCATCAATGGTTGTGAGATGTGTGTAACTTCTCATGAGCAATCAGTGAAGAATCACGGAGCGACAGAAGCGAGAATATTAGATGCAATCCGTCTAACGGCGATCATCAAGAGTTTGATCGTCCTACTATAAAAATTAGTTTTAGGTTGAGTTTAAAAAGGAGGGGAGTAATTCCCTCTTTTTTTATTCCACGGTTTTTATCGTGAATTCTACCCTACGGTTGTTCTTCCTCGTTTCTTCTACGAAGTTATTTGCCAAAGGCCTAGAACCGCCCCATCCCTTCGTTTCTATACGATTAGCGTCTACCCCTTTCGAAACCAGATAGGCTTTCACGTTTTCAACCCGCTCTAAGGAGAGCTTCAAATTATCATTCCAATCTCCTTGGTTATCTGTGTGTCCCTCTAATAAAAGCGTGTATTGCGAATTATCAGACAGGATAGCCATCACTTTCTCTAATTCTGGCTCAAATCCTGGCTTTAAATCCGCTTTC
Source organism: Bacteroidota bacterium (assembly GCA_046046955.1). Taxonomy (GTDB): domain Bacteria; phylum Bacteroidota; class Bacteroidia; order Cytophagales; family Spirosomataceae; genus Aquirufa. The sequence continues at coordinate 494 of JBJOIV010000012.1, forward strand.
CCTTGATCAAAACTGATGTTAGCTAACGCATAAGCCTTGTTCTTCTCGACCGTTTGAAGGAAGAAATTCCGATTCACCAGTAAAAAATTCTTCTCTGAAGTGAAATCAAAATGCTCTACTTTGGAGAAATAACCTGCCTTCTTAATTTGAACGGTGAAGGCTTTTTTTGCAGGCCACATAAAACTATAATCACCTACATACGGGTCATAGTCAATTGAAAGCGTATCTGATGGATTAAACTTCGACTTTATCAATAATCGAGCGGCCATCGGCTCTTTCGTTTTTTGATTAATCACCTGACCTGTCAATTGTATCAACGTTAAAGGTCTAGCTTTCTCCGGTATTTTAATGCGGTAAATATCTTCTGCTCCAATCGAGTTTTCAGTAGAACTAAAATAGGCATAATCACCCTTAGCCGAAACAGAGAAATAGCCATCCCACTGAGGCGTATTAACGATAGGGCCTAGGTTTTCAGGTACTGACCAATTTTGCCAAGTATCGTCTAATCGACGTGATAAAAAGATGTCATTATTCCCATAACCCACATGACCACTGGAAGAGAAATACATCGTAACGCCATCTGGAGCAATAAAAGGAGTCGATTCTGCTTCGCCTGTATTCACTACTGGGCCTACATTCTTAGGCTCGGACCAAGAGTCATCCGCATTCAAGAAAGAAACATAAATATCTTTTCCCCCATAGGTATCCTTCGTTTCCGTGGTCATTACTAATACCTTACCGTTAGGAGCTAAGGTATATTCTGAGAATTCAGATTTATTCTTGAAGTTGAGAATCTTTAGGGCTTTTGGGAAACTCCATTCCCCAGTTCTCAACAAAAAAGAAAATGAAACACCCTTTTCCATCGTTCCATCTTTCCCATATACATTATTTAATAGCAAGGTTTTGCCATTCGGGGTAATCCCACAAACGGCATTATTCTCATCATTATTAATGGGAGCGGGGTAGAGCGTGGCCTTGGACCAGGTACGATCAGGTTGCCAGTTAGACACCCAAATATCTTGATTCTTGTTTGCCCCTAAATTATCGGGGTGTTTCCAACGCGTAAAATAGAGTTTTTGACCATCAGGACTGACTACAGGACAGATTTCATTAAACTTTGAGTTGATGGCGTTTCCTAAATTCTCCCGAGCTTGAAATGCATTCGCATCTGAATTTAGTTTTAAGGAGTTTTCGATAGGTTCGTCACTATCAGAAATACCGATGGCATCAATTTGTGAATACCCTTTCACGCGAAGTGAATTAAAGGAAATCTTGATTCCTTTTAACTTAAATGATGTCTTGGAAGGTAGCCGAATGTAGGTTACTTGCGAGGAGGATAATGCGTAACCAGGTGCAAAGGTTCTAAGTGGATAAATCTTATTGTTTTGGTCCAAACCATCGACAGATATAATACTTCCTGCTCCGGAATTTTCGAAAATGGCCACTTGTTTTACTGCCATCGTGGTATCAAAACCAACTAATAGATATTCCCCATCCGGGCTATCAGGGGTCATAGATTGCCAAGCACTAGGCGTCGAAGACATCTTCGGAAACTTACTAGGGCGCCCGAGGGCATGCAAAGCTCGATATTCCCTACCTAATAAGGGATCTTTGTATTCACTTGATACGGAAATGATTTGGGATGCCCACTTGACTTTTTGAGCCAAAGAGGGGAGCGAGATAAAAATCAACAAGATGAAGATTCTTATGCCCATTCCATTACTTAGCTACGGAAACTAATTCTGCAATCGTAGCCTTGGGATCTTTCGAGGAGAACACAAAGCTACCAGCCACTAAAACATCCGCACCAGCCTGGTATAAATCAGCCGCATTTGCCATCGTAACACCACCATCGATTTCAATCTTTAAAGAGGTATTTCCAGCCTTCGCTGCCATCTCCGCTAAGCGTTTTGTTTTGTTGATGGCATTAGGAATGAACTTTTGCCCTCCAAAACCCGGATTAACCGACATAATTAAGGCCAAATCCAAATCAGCAATAATATCTTGATACACTTCAACAGGTGTACCTGGATTGATGGCTACACCAGCTAAACAACCAGCATCTTTAATTTGCTGAATCGTACGATGAACGTGAGGACAAGCTTCGTAGTGAACGGTAATGACTTTAGCGCCTGCTTTGGCAAAAGTAGTAATGTATTGCTCCGGTTTTTCAATCATTAAGTGAACGTCCAAAACCTTCGTTGCAACCTTATTAATTGCCTCAAGCACGGGAAAACCGAAAGAGATATTAGGAACAAAAACCCCATCCATCACATCAATATGAATCCATTCTGCAGCGGATTCATTTAACATTTGTACCTCTGAACCTATGTTCAAAAAATCACACGCTAAAACCGAGGGGGCAATGATCAAATTTCTCATAAGACAAAGGTATAAAATATTCCCAAACCTTGTTTCCCGCTTGATTCCAAATGAATTAAGTTTTAATTTCGATTATGGATATTAATCAGCGAATGAATGAACTCATTGAGAAGATCAATCTTTACAATGAGGCCTATTATCAGAGAAATGAAAGTCTAATTTCGGATCAGGCTTTCGATCAATTATTAGCTGAATTAATCAAATTAGAGAAGGAGAATCCACTATTTGCTCGCTCTGATAGCCCTACACAAAAAGTGGGAGGCACCATCACGAAAGAATTCAAATCCGTTACACACCAATTCCCTATGCTTTCTTTAGGAAATACCTACAATGAAAGTGATTTAAGGGATTTTGATGAGCGGGTAAAAAAGGGTTTAGATGGAGAGTCCTTTGAATATGTATGTGAATTGAAATTTGATGGGGTTGCCCTGTCGTTTTGGTATACGAATGGCGTCTTACAAAAAGGGGTAACTAGAGGCGATGGAACAAGAGGCGATGACATCACCGCTAATGTGAAAACGATCAAAAGTTTACCCACTCGGGTCAATTCTACTCTTTTACCATCGACCTATGAGATTAGGGGAGAAGGGTATATGCCTATAACTTCTTTCGATCGCATCAATGCGGAGAAGATTGCCAAAGGAGATCAACCCTTAGCGAATCCAAGAAATGCTGCTTCAGGCACTTTTAAAATGCAGGATTCGGCGGAGGTTGCCCGACGGGATATGGAATGCTTTATCTATTCCTATTTAGGCAATGAAAACCCCTTTAATAGCCATTTGGAAGCCTTAGAGCATTTAAAATCGGTCGGATTTAGCGTTTCGCCTACCTACCGCGTTTGCGCCACTATCGAGGAGGTGTTAACCTATATTGAAGATTGGGCGGAGAAAAGAAATGATCTCCCCTTGAATACGGATGGGATTGTTATAAAGGTAAATGATTTTGGGCAGCAGGAACGTTTAGGTTTTACGGCCAAATCTCCTCGCTGGGCCATCGCCTTCAAATATCCCTCTGAAATTGCCCGAACACGTATCAACTCCGTTTCTTACCAAGTGGGACGAACAGGTAATGTTACCCCTGTGGCTAATTTAGAACCTGTTTATCTGGCAGGAACCGTTATTAAACGCGCTTCCATTCACAATGCCAATGAAATGGAACGTCTCGATTTACGTGAGGGAGATACCGTTTTTATTGAAAAAGGAGGAGAAATTATTCCTAAAATAACCGGTGTAGATACCTCGGCTAGAAAAGAAGGTTCTTCGTTTATCTTCCCGCACACGTGCCCTTCATGCGATACCGAATTAATACGTTTAGAAGGAGAAGCAAACCATTATTGTCCAAACGACACAGGCTGCCCACCACAGATTAAAGGAAAGATTGAACATTTCATTGCACGTAAAGCCTTGAACATTGAGAATATTGGAACAGAGACTGTTGATCTATTATTTGAAAAGGGTATTGTGAGAAATGTGGCAGATTTATATGATTTAAGTGCGGAAAAATTCATTGGATTAGAAGGTTTTCAGGCCAAATCGATCCACAACATTTTAGCTAGCATCGAAAAATCGAAGTCTATTCCATTTAGACAAGTACTTTTCGGCTTAGGCATTAGACACGTAGGGGCCACCATCGCCGAGAAGTTAGTGCTGCAATTCCATTCGCTTGAAAACCTAAAACAAGCGAATTTAGAAGAATTAATCGCTGTTCCTGAAATAGGGGAGCGCATTGCTGTCAGTATTCTTTCGTTTTTTGAAAATCCCAAAAACCAAGCTATCGTCGAGCGTTTGAAAAATGCAGGCATACAATTTTCTGAAGAAATAAGCGAAATAGTTTTAGAAACGACCGCACTAGAAGGCAAAAGTTTTGTAATTTCGGGGGTATTTACCCATTTCGACCGAGATGAGTTAAAAGCAAAGATCATCGCTAACGGCGGCAAAGTCGTTTCCAGTATTTCTGCAAAATTAGATTACCTCGTAGCTGGGGAAAATATGGGTCCAGCTAAATTGGAAAAAGCCAATTCATTATCCATACCAATTATTTCGGAGGACGAATTTATTGACCTCCTTTCTTAGATTATGCAATCATTACCTAAATTTCACGGCGTTGCGCCAGCTTTAGTTACACCGATGAACGAAGATCGTTCGATCAATTGGGAGGGTCTAAAGAAATTAATTCAACACGTAACCACAGGAGGAGTGGATTATTTAGTCGTTCAAGGAACTACTGGAGAATCTGCCACCACCACTTCTAATGAAAAGAAACAAATCGTTTCAACCATCCAAGAAGCCAATGTAAAGAATCTCCCAATCGTTTACGGTTTAGGCGGAAACAATACAGAATCGTTACTAGCTCAAATTAAAAACACTTCGTTTGAGGGTATTGATGCCATTTTATCCGTTTGCCCTTACTACAACAAACCAAGTGCTAGAGGAGTGATTGCTCATTACGAAGCCATCGCTGATGCCTGCCCAGTTCCAGTGATTATGTACAATATTCCCGGAAGAACAGGGATTAATATGTCCGCGGAGACGGTTCTAAAATTAGCGGAACACAAAAATATCATTGGTATTAAAGAGGCGTCTTGCATCATCGAACAATGTATGGAGATCGTTTACCACAAGCCAGAAGACTTTTTATTAATTTCTGGTGATGATGTACAAGCAGTGCCTATTATTTCTATCGGTGGCGTAGGCGTGATGTCTGTCATTGCCAATGCTTTCCCTCAACAATTTACAACGATGATTCACCACGCTTTAGCGGGTGACTTTAAATCAGCTTCAAAAGAATTAGGGAAATTCTTGACGATTGATCCATTCTTGTATGAAGAAGGCAATCCAGTAGGGGTGAAGAAATTATTAGAGAACCAGGGCTTGTTTGGGGCTCAAGTGCGCATGCCATTAGCTAGTGCATCGAAAGAATTAGGAAATAAATTAGCTCAAATCAGTTCACAAGAAGGATTAAATAAATAAAATATGTTTGTACACGTTGTAAATTTTTGGTTAAAAAAAGGTTTAAGTCAAGAAGATATCGCCTTATTCGAGGCAGGTGTTCAGTCCTTAGCGGACGTGGAGACGGTGGATGTATTTAGTGTAGGTAAACCAGCTAGCACTGATCGTCCCGTTATCGATCGTTCGTATGACTACTGTTTATTGACTACGTTTGAGGAGGAGAAAGGGCATGATTATTACCAAACTGCACCCATCCACTTAGAATTCATTAAAAACTGTGCCCACCTTTGGGATAAAGTATTGATCTATGATTCAGAAAGCATGTAAGCTTCTTCTTGTAGTAGGAGTTGTCAGTTGTTCGAAACACGTACAGCCGACTACCTATTATTCGAATGATTTTAAAAATGGGGGAGTTGAGCGTCATGATGGCTTAGGTTTCGAGGTTCCAGTAAAATACGATATTGATGTATTGTATTTTAATGACCACCCGAAGCAAAGCTATGAGGACATCGAAACGATAAAAATGTCTGGCGAAGTTCCTTTAGAGGATAAGCAAACCCAAAATGGAAAGATGCTCTACCGCGGAAATCACCAAGACAAAAAGCAGGAAATCTTACGTCAAATGGTGGAAAAGGCCAAAGAATTAGGCGCTACCGCACTTATTGACGTCAAATATTCTGTTTATAGTACACAAACCGCGAGTGGCTTTACCTTTACTGGAAAAGCGGTTCGTTACGTGTTGAAATAAACCGATAAGCTTCTAAATTAGATATTAAAACGGGTCCTCGTGAGCCGGTAAATCTAATTTGGAAGCTTTTTAATTTCCGCTCTTTGAAGGTAATCATTCGTTTATGACCAATGGTTCCTGCTTTAATGACCTCCTTATTCCCAGTTTCATCTTCTAATACTACTTCAAAAGAGCCAACACGTTGTCCTAAAGAAATAGGCTCTTGAAGCATAATCGTATTAATCTTTTCAGCCATGCTCAAGGTAACGTTGATTTGATTATTCTTTTCAGTGGCCATCCAATAGGTGGATTTATTTCCATCAAACAAAGGCCCCGTCTTTTCTTTCAACAGATTGATTAAAGACTTCGCACGCAATTGCGCAAAGCCCATCAAAGAAGCTGAATCGTTTTCATGAATCAGTCCACGGGTATCCACCGGAATGTTTAACAATAAATTCGCATTACGCCCTACTGAGGCAGCATAGATTTTCAATAAGGAATCAGGAGTCTTCACTTTATCATCTTGATCTGGATGGTAATACCAACCTGGACGAATCGACACATCTACTTCAGGAGAAACCCAATGCGTCCCATTTTCTTGACCATTTCTATAATTATCAAAGTCTGGACAACCAGGATAAATCTTATCCCGCAAGATAGGGCTCCACATGGTATCATAGGCATAACCACGCTCGTTACCTACCCAACGAATATCTGGCCCTGCATCAGAAAATTGAACCGCGTTCGGTTGGTATTTATTCACTATAGAATGAAAAAGAGGCCAATCGTATACTTGTTTCTTTCCGTTAGGACCTTCACCATTTGCTCCATCGTACCAAAACTCGAAAATAGGTCCGTATTGAGTGAGTAATTCCTCCTGCATTTTAGCATACACCTGATTATACTCATCCGTCCCATAGGCAGGATGAAAGCGATCCCAAGGGGACAAATAGATACCAAGCTTCAAGCCGTATTTTTTACACGCCTCTGACAATTCTTTTACCACATCGCCTTTCCCATTTTTCCAAGGCGACTTTGCCACCGAATGAGACGTATATTTTGAGGGATATAAGGCAAAACCATCATGGTGCTTGGCAGTCAAAATCAATCCCTTCATTCCCGCCTTCTTCGCAATCCTTGCCCACTGATTACAATCCAATGCTGTCGGATTAAAGGACGTGGGACTCTCTTTTCCTTCTCCCCATTCCACATTGGTAAATGTATTCATATTGAAATGTATGAATCCATAATATTCTAATTCAGACCAAGCTAATTGCTTAGCAGAAGGAATAGGGTAGACCGGCTTTATTTTTTGAGCATAAACCGATAAACTTATTAGCGATAAAAATAGGAGGTATTTCTTCATTAGAATTCAGAATATAAAAAGCAGTTTTCAAAAATAGTTTGACCCTGATTCGGAATAGCACGGAATAAAGGATTAAATCCGAACCAAATAATCTTTCCTTTATCTACTTCTTTCACACCTAAAAGAAGTGAATTAGCTAATTGAGATTTCTTATTAGCCCCTACAAAACCCATGATATTAGGCTTTGAACCAGTTTTAAGCACCGGAGTAAAATCTTTAGGAATCTTCACAAAATCACTTACTTGATTTAGAATATACATCGATGATTCATTAATTCTAAAGGCCAAAGGATGCGTCTTTTCCACTTCCACTTGCAATAAATTACCCGATGTCGTATTAGACAATTCTGCCCGCTCGCGCATCGCATAAGATGAGGTATGATGCGAAGTATCTTCTTTTACCACGAAATCTTTATCCTCCAATATCTTCCGTGCCCCTTCAAACAAAATCAATTTACCTCCTTTTTTCACCCAGTCCTGTAGAAGAATGGAATTCGTATTAGATAAGGGAGAATGCTTACCATCTGGAATAATAATATGCGTGTAGTTGAATAAATTCGAACGGAACAATTGCGAAGAAGGAATAAAGGATGGTTTTAAACCGTACTTCTCTGTCAAGAAATACGCTAATTCACCTTGTTGATTCACATCATTTGCAGGGTCTACGACAACGGCGATTTTAGGGATGAATACGGGTTTGTAATGGGTGGAACCAAGGTCATAACTCGTTTTAGAACGGTAGGAATCTAATGACTGATAACCTCCCCCAGTTTTTCGTAAAAAAGATAATCGATTAGCGTTTTTCTCTTTAGAAAACGTGATTGCTAAATCACCAGTTTGAACATCTGAAAAGGATACCAATGCACCTGCTTTCACCGCTTCATTTATAACGATCTGTGTATATTTAAAATTAGTTGGTCTGTATAAGTAAACTAGATGATTAGTTGTATCAGTAAAAGCAATTATTTCAGAATCAACTTTGACTTCATTAAAGACATTTTCATTAACACCATACGCTTTCAATCCATTCAACTGAAATAAATTCCAAGCAGTAATATCATAGGTTAGCGAATCTTCTAAAGCGATTGTTGGATCCAATAGTGCTTGAACCAAAGGCGCAGACGTCTGTTTAGCAGGTATTAATAATCCTCTTAATTTATCAGATAACGTAACCTGTTTCATAGATGAATAATCATAGGCCTGAGTTGCTTTCGATAAACTCATCTCTTCACTGTAGGTGATATTATTTTTATCTAATAATTGGATAAATTCTTTTCCTTTCTCTAACTCATTTTCAGGTACAAAATAATACGCATACTTATTCGTCGGATTCGTTCTGGACTTATCATGCACACCATAAAAGGAAGTTTTCAACGCATCAGCATTAGCTAAAGACCATTCGACTAAGTTTAAAGCCAAAGCCGAGTGATGCTTTACACGATCTACAAGAGAAATGGTATCACCATCGCTTTTGGCAGAAATCAATCCTCCTCTGATCCCCCCTTGCTCTAATGTCATTCCTAGTGCACCATTAAGAACAGGGTAAGTATCACCATAACCGGGATATAATAAATCATAGACTTCAGAAGTAAAATAGGGCCATTTTTTCTCATCAAATAATTTAGAAAAAGAACGTCCTACGCTTTCCTGAAGATCTTTAGTCGATTTAGCGATGAAATTCAAATAAGGCTTCGCTGCTGGCGGAAAGTAGTAGGAGTGCTGAAAACTCTGTTCATGAAAATCTGCATGCATCATGGGCATCCAAGAGCGGTAGAACTTCAAACGCTGCTGTGTCTCTTTCTGCGTTTGCCAAACCCAATCGCGGTTTAAGTCAAAGGAGAAATGGTTATAACGACCTGATGTAATTCCTTCATAATGCTCTTGATCGTTTGGATCTGGATTTCCACCAGTTATGAGATTTCGACGATTGTATTGGGTCACATAGGCATCACGGCCATCAGGATTAATGCATGGATCAATTAAAATAACGTACGAAATTGATTTGTTTGGATTTGAAATTAGGGAATATAGCGTATTTAATGCTGCCTCGCTTCCCGCTGCTTCGTTACCGTGTACATTAAAAGACAAGTTGATAATCACCGGAAGGGCAGGATCAGCCGATTCTCCGGCGATTCGCTTTTGATGATTTTTTTGAACTTGCTCTAAGCTAATTCCAGCAGGTAAATTTGCAATAATCATCTGACCTTGCTCACGTCTTTCGCTGGTATACCCATATACTTGCCATTGTGCTAATCCATTGCTTTGTGAAGCCAAATAACGGCTGTAAGCAACAATCTGATGGTGGTAGGTAAATTGGGTACCTATCGGATAACCTAGGAATTCAGACGGTGTCTTAATTTGAGCTGAAAGGCTAATACTACAAAGGGTAAGGAGGATGGCAAAGTAATTTTTCATTATGTCAATTTGGTTTGCAATAAAATTAAATAAAAGGCGGTAAATTCAGCAGTCTTTTGACTTTTATATAAAATAAATACACATGGCATTACCTCTAAACGACAACAAAACAAGCTTAAAGAATTCAGAATCGACGTCTTATACGATTCCGTTAATTTTAGTTACAAGTTTATTTTTTCTTTGGGGACTCGCTAATAGCTTGAATGGCTCCTTAGTTAAGCAATTCCAAACTGCCTTAGATTTACAACGTTGGCAGGCCAATATCGTAGAAACGGCCTTCTATTTCGGCTATTTTGCGATGGCATTACCTGCTGGGTACGTCATGAAAAAGATGGGGTATAAAGCAGGTATCTTAATGGGATTAGTCTTGTATGCAGCAGGCTCCTTCTTATTTTATCCTGCTGCCGAAGTGCGTGTTTATGGTTTTTTCCTAGCTGCACTTTTCCTAATCGCCTCGGGTATTGCCTTTCTTGAAACAGCGGCAAATTTATATGTAACTGTTCTTGGAGATCCTGAAAAAGGTGATTTCCGCTTAAATTTAGCACAATCATTCAATGGGATGAGTATCATTCTTGGGCCCATTATTGGTGGACTATTTATCTTCTCAGATAAAGAATATTCTCGTGAAATGATTCAGGCCATGCCAGCAGCAGAAGCTGAAGCCATTCGTGTCAGTCAAGCCGCTTCCGTTCAAATGCCCTACCTAATCATTGGAGTTGTCGTGGCCTTGGTGGCTTTATTATTTGTGTTTACCAAAATGCCGGAATTACAATCTTCAGAAGAATCCAATTCAAAGATTACAATCGCCAGCTTATTAAAACGTAAACATCTTGTATTAGGTATTATTGCCCAGTTTCTAAACGTAGGGGCACAAGTTTCCTTATGGGGTAATTTTGTAGACTTGAAATTAGATTTAGCAAAGAATGATAACCTTTGGATTGTAGAGAAGATATACCAAATTAGCGAATCAATGAGTCCAACGCAGATTGCTAGTTTTCATGCTTCCTTTGCCTTCATCTTATTCCTATTGGGTCGTTTTCTTGGAACCTATTTAATGGGTAAAATAGCCTCTAACAAAGTACTAGGGGCCTATGCCATTGGTTCGGTGATATCTGTTATAATCGCGATGTTTGGCGGTGGATTAGCCGCTTTGGTTGCCTTAATTGCGGTTTACTTTTTCCAATCCATTATGTTCCCAACCATTTTTGCCTTGTCCTGCAAAGGCTTAGGCGATGGTTCAAAATTAGCATCTTCCTTAATTATTATGTCAATCGTAGGAGGCGCTTTAATTCCACCGTTAACAGCCTCGCTATTCAAAATAAGTACAGTTGCAGCATTAAGCATTCCTCTTTTGTGCTTTACCTACATCATTTATTATGCCTATAAAGGATTTGAAATTAGAGACTAATGCAACGATTTATTTTATTTCTTGATCTACAAGATGATCCTAAATTGATTCGGGAATATGAGAAATACCACGAGTCAATTCCTGCTGAAATTGAAAAGAATATTCTCGACTCTGGAATTGAGTCGATGCACATATTCCGATTTGAGAATCGCCTTTGTATGGAGATTATAGCGAATGAATCATTCAGTTTTGCAAAAAAAGGCGAAATGGATACCCTTAATCCTGCAGTGCAGGCCTGGGAAACTTTAATGTCTAACTACCAAAAATTAATCCCAGGAACGCCCGATGGCGCTAAATGGGTACTTGCCAAAAACATATTTAGCCTAACATCATGAGTCAAACGTATTTACAAATCAACCCTACAGACAATTTATTAGTAGCCCTACAAGATCTACCAAAAGGTACCGTGATAAACCACCAGGGGAATCAAATTACCTTGCAAGATGATATTGCGGCTAAACACAAATTCACCACCGAGGCAATTGCTAAGGATGGGAAGGCAACTATGTATGGTGTTTTAGTAGGTCTCGCAAGTCAAGATATCCCAAAAGGTGGATTGATTCATACGTTTAATCTGCATCATGCTGCAACTGATTTTAAAGGTAAACAAGAGGATTATCATTGGACAGCACCTGATGTTTCCAAATTCCAAAACCGTTCGTTCAATGGCTACCATAGAGCTGATGGTCAAGTAGGTACACAAAACTATTGGTTAGTTATTCCATTGGTATTCTGTGAAAATAGAAACATCGAATTATTAAAAAATGCCTTTCTAAATGGATTAGGCTTCCAAAAACTAGATCCTTTCACACAGAAAGTACAACAATTAGGGGCCCAATTAGCCGAAGGAAAAGCGCTTGAAATCGATACAGAATCAACTGCATCCGTTTTAGTTCATAAATCTGCTCAATTCCCTAATGTAGATGGTATCAAATTCTTAACGCATGAAAGTGGCTGCGGCGAGAACAAAGATGATTCTTTAAACTTGTGCGCTTTATTAGCGGGTTATTGCTTAAACCCGAACGTGGGAGGTATTACTGTATTAAGCCTTGGATGCCAACACTCTCAAATCGAAGTATTTAAAGAGAAATTAAAGGAGAAAGATCCGAATTTCTCAAAACCTCTTTACATTTTTGAGCAACAACAAGATAATGGAAGTGGGGTTGAAAATATGTTGAATGAAGTGATCCTTCAAACATTCAAAGGTCTCGTAGAAATCAATAAACAAACACGTAAACCAGCTCCTTTATCAGCCTTACGCGTGGGTGTTAAATGTGGCGGTTCAGATGGATTCTCCGGTATTTCAGCTAATCCAGCCATTGGACATACTGCGGATTTAGTGGTAGGTCTAGGTGGAACAGTGATGATTGCTGAATTCCCTGAACTTTGTGGCGTAGAGCAAGAATTACAAAACAGAGCTGTCACAAAAGAAATCGCGGATAATTTCGGTTTCTTGATGCGCGAATATGCGCGTAGAGCAGCCTTAGTAGGAGCAGGTTTTGACATGAATCCTTCACCAGGAAATATTAAAGATGGCTTAATCACAGATGCCATTAAATCAGCAGGAGCTGCTAAGAAGGCCGGTTCTTCACCTATTGAAGACGTATTAGGTTATGGGCAGTATGTGACTAAAAAGGGCTTAAACCTAGTTTGTACGCCAGGAAATGATGTTCTTGCTACCACCGGAATGGCGGGTGCTGGTGCTACAATACAACTATTTACGACTGGTCTAGGAACTCCTACAGGAAATCCAATCAGCCCAATGGTCAAATTATCGACTAACACGAAGCTAGCTGAAAAACTTCCTGAAATCATCGATATCAACTGTGGACCGATCATTTCTGGTGAAAAAACGGTGGAACAGATGGGAGAGGAAGTTTTAGAATACATCATTCAATTAGCCTCTGGAGAAATTAATACGAAAGCTATGGATCTGGGACAAGATGATTTCATGTTCTGGAGAAGAGGGGTATCCTTGTAAAGAATAAAGAATAAAGAATAAATTAGAGTAGAGATTATAGAGTATAGAGTAGAGATTATAACCAACTAGAGACTTACGACTAGCGACTTAAGACAAGTGACTAGCGACTAAAAACTATGTTCAAACTTACCCACAAAAAAGTCGTCATCACCGGCGGATGCTCTGGCATCGGAAAATCGATTGCGCTAACCTTTTTAGCACAAGGGGCTGAGGTACATGTGATTGACTTGAAACCTGCTGCGGAGCCCTTGCCATCCGATATTACCTTACATTTAGCGGATATAACGAATATAGAGTCAGTACAGGCTATTGCTAATGAATTAGGTTCGATTGATATTTTGGTGAATAATGCAGGTATTCCACAAATTGGTAATTTGGAGAAAACGAGTCCATCGGATTTCCAAAATATCTTTGATGTGAATGTGAAAGGGGCATATCACTGCATGTATGCCTTTATTCCAGGTATGATTCAGCAAAAGTCAGGGGTGATTTTAAACATGGCATCGGTGGCCGCATCGGTAGGAATACCGGATCGTTTTGGTTATTCGATGACAAAAGGAGCGATAAAATCAATGACACAATCCGTAGCGAAAGATTATATTCACCAAGGGATTCGATGTAATTGCATTTCACCTGGCAGAGTCCATACGCCATTTGTGGATGGTTTTATCGCGAAAAACTACCCAGACAATCAAGAGGAGATGTTTGCCAAATTATCAGCCACTCAACCGATAGGACGGATGGCCCAACCACAAGAAATTGCCCATTTAGCATTATATTTATGTTCCGATGAAGCCGCATTTATCACAGGTTGTGATTATCCCATTGATGGTGGATTCATTTATCTAAACAACTAAACCTATGAAAAAACAACTGATTTGCCTTTTATTGATTTTGGGAACCTCTTTAAGCTCGTTTAAGAAGGATGGACCTAAGCGGATTATTTTCTTTGGAGATTCGATCACTCAAGCTGGGGTAGGAAAGACAGGGTATATTACTAAAATGACCGAGATGATTGCTGCTCAAGGTCTTTCAAACCAATATGAATTGATTGGTGCAGGTATTGGAGGAAATAAAATCTATGATTTATACCTACGTCACGAAGACGATGTGGTGGCCAAGAATCCTAATCTCGTAATTATCTACATTGGGATTAACGACGTTTGGCATAAGACGTCTTCACGGACTGGAACAGATGCTGATAAGTTTGAGCGCTTCTATACTGCTTTAATTAAGAAGATTCAAAAATCTAATGCTCAAGTAGTTATATGCACACCAACGGTAATAGGTGAGAAGTTTGATAATAGCAATGAAAACGACGGAGACCTGAATGCTTACAGTCAAATCATCAAAAAGATTGCGAAAGATAACTCCTTACAATTAATTGATCTTCGTAAAGCATTTATGGATTACGAGTCTAAAAATAATATAGAAAACAAAGCGTCTGGCATTCTGACAACAGACCGAGTTCATTTGAACGAAGCAGGAAATCAATTCCTAGCTGATACAATGTGGGACGTTATTAAAAAGTTATAAAATGAAATTAGCTAGAATAGGAGCGGTAGGCCAAGAGAAACCGGCAATTTATGAGAATGGAGAATACTATGACGTATCCTCCATTTTTCCAGATTTCAATGAATCCTTTTTTGAAAAAGGGGGATTAACAGCCGTTGCTAAATTGAACGCAACCGATTTCCCTAAAATCTCTGGAAGAGTAGGATCCTGCGTTGCAAGACCTAGCAAAATCGTCTGTGTGGGATTGAATTATGCGGATCATGCGAAGGAAACAGGTGCTGCTATCCCGACTGAACCTATTCTTTTCTTTAAAAGTACCACCGCATTATCGGGACCAAATGATGATATCATCATTCCCAAAAATTCGACTAAAACGGATTGGGAAGTGGAATTAGCCATCGTAATGGGCAAAAAAGCGTCCTATGTTTCAGAATCGGACGCCTATGATTATGTGGCTGGATATTGTTTACACAACGATTTATCTGAACGCGAATACCAATTAGAAAGAGGTGGAAACTGGTCAAAAGGCAAAGGATGTGATACGTTTGCTCCTTTAGGGCCATTCTTGGCGACAAAAGAGGAGATTTCTGATGTTCATCAACTATCCATGTGGTTAGACGTCAATGGGAAGCGGTTTCAAACGAGTAATACGAACCAATTGATCTTTAATGTTCCTCAAGTCGTTTCATATATCTCTCAATTTATGACACTTTTACCGGGTGATGTCATCAGTACTGGGACACCACACGGCGTAGGATTAGGGTTTAAACCACCGATCTATCTACAAGCTGGAGACGTGGTAACCTTAGGAATGGAAGGTTTAGGAGAACAAAAACAAACAGCTGTAGCCTATCAGGGATGATTGATTCGCATCAACATTTTTGGAATTATAACGAAGAACGAGACACCTGGATTACTCCTGAAATGTCCATTCTCAGAAAAGATTATTATCCATCCTACAGCGAAGATCTATTTAGAGAGAATGGCTTTACTGGTTGCGTAGCCGTTCAAGCAGACTCTTCTGAGGAAGAAACCTTATTTCTTTTAGCCTTAGCAGAACAGAATGAATTCATTCAAGGAGTAGTAGGATGGGTGGATCTCCAAAGCTCAAACATGGAAGATCGCTTAGCCTATTTCTCACAATTTGAAGCAATTAAAGGCTTTCGACACATCGTTCAAGGAGAAAAAGATCCCGCATTTCTAGCTCGAAAGGAATTCATCAGAGGGGTCAAAGCACTCGCTAGTTTTGATTTGAGCTATGATTTATTAATCTATCCTCATCAAATCGAATCGGCTATTTCCTTTTGCCAAACTTGTAATGAACAAAGAATCGTTTTAGATCATTTAGCGAAGGCGCCCCTTAAATCAGGCGATATTTCAGCCTGGAAAAATCAGATTTCTAGATTTAAAGATTTAGATCACGTTTCTGCAAAAATATCGGGAATAGTTACTGAGGCTAGCGATCAAAAATGGACTCCCGATCAGGTAAATGAGATAATTGATGTGGCATTAGAAGTTTTTGGCCCATCTAGATTACTCATAGGAAGTGATTATCCCGTTGTTTTACTAAATTCAACCTTAGAGCGCTGGATAAATACATTCAAAAACCAATTAGGTAGTTTAAGCGCCTCAGAGCAAGCAAAAATTTACGAAGGCAACGCCATCGAATTTTATCAATTAGAAACACTATGAATCTAGGATTAAGAGAAAAAGTAATTGTAGTAACGGGAGGCGCTAAAGGAATTGGACAAGGAATTTCTGAGTCATTAGCCCTAGAATCTGCGATGGTGGCTATTGTGGGAAGAAATGAAGCGGATAATCAGTTGTGCATCGAGAAGATACAGGCGACTGGCGGACAGGCTTTTTCATTTGTCGCTGATCTGAGTAATCCATCAGAATGTGCGGAGGTGGTAGAAAAGATTGCTACGATGTTTGGTAAAATTGATGGTCTGGTAAATAATGCAGGCCTTAATGATGGAGTGGGATTAGAATCAGGCAATTATGAGAAATTCATTCAATCCATCAATGCTAACCTGACACACTATTATTTAATGGCTCAGGCTTGTTTGCCTTATTTAAAAAAGAGCAAAGGAGCGATAGTAAATATCGGATCAAAAACAGCAGAAACTGGCCAAGGAAACACCTCCGGCTATGCCGCATCCAATGGGGGTAGAAATGCCTTAACAAGAGAATGGGCATTAGAATTGAGAAATTTCGGGATTCGAGTTAATTCCGTGATCGTTGCGGAATGCTTTACCCCGATGTACGAAAAATGGATTCAAACATTGGATAATCCGACCGAGAAATTAGCTAGTATTACCAATAACATTCCTTTAGGCAAACGCATGACTACAAAAGAGGAGATAGGGGATATGGTCACGTTTCTAATGTCACCCAAATCTAGTCATACCACCGGACAAATTATCCACGTAGATGGAGGGTATGTCCATTTAGACCGTGCCGTTTTATGATCAATTTAGACGTTTTTGAGAGCCCAGGACTTATCGTTTATCCAAATAGAGTGAAGCGAAATATTGCTAAAGCCATCGAGATGGTGGATGGAAACCCAGCTCGATTACGTCCACACATCAAAACGCACAAAACAAAGGAAGTAAACGACCTACTTCTTGAAGCAGGAATCACTAAATTTAAGTGCGCCACCATAGCAGAGGCAGAACTTTTAGCCCTATCTAATGCACCAGATGTATTACTATCGATGCAATTAATTGGGCCCAATATTTCCCGCTTTCAGCAATTAAAGGAGGCATATCCATCCACTCGATTTTCATCCATCATAGATGATTTACAGGCTGTTGAAGCTTTGAATGAGGCATTTGAAGGAAAAAATACAGGAGTCTATATCGATTTAAATATGGGGATGAATCGAACCGGTATTCGTCCGGAAAAGGCTTTCGATTTAATTCAGCAACTACAAAAATTACCTCATGTAAGCTTAAGAGGTTTACATGCCTACGATGGACATATCCGTGATAAAGAGTTCCAAGAACGTGAAAAGCATGTAAACTCCGATTTTGTTTCTTTCTATCAGTTAATAGATCAAATAGACAAAAAGGATTTAGAACTAGTAGTCTCCGGAACACCAAGCTTTTTAGTGCACCATAAGAATCCACTGTTTACCTGTAGCCCGGGAACATTCGTCTTTTTTGACGCAGGGTATGCAGCCCTTTTTCCAGAAAATACTTTTGAATTTGGAGTAGAAATCATTTCCAGAATCATTTCAAAACCCACTGAAACGACCATTTGCCTTGATTTAGGGCATAAATCAGTGGCGGCAGAAAATCCAATCGATAACCGAGTGAGATTCATTGACAGACCTGAGTGGATATTAAAATCACAAAGTGAGGAGCATGGTATTGTAGAGGTGGGAAATAGTTCAGCCTACCAGATTGGTGAAATCGTCACCATGGTTCCTTATCACATTTGCCCAACGGTAAATTTACATTCGCATTTACAGGTGATTGATG
This sequence comes from Bacteroidota bacterium, assembly GCA_046046955.1. Taxonomy (GTDB): domain Bacteria; phylum Bacteroidota; class Bacteroidia; order Cytophagales; family Spirosomataceae; genus Aquirufa. The sequence goes on from JBJOIV010000012.1 coordinate 18,720, forward strand.
GAGGTCATTGGGAAGTAAAAGCTAGAAACAGACGACTATGTTATTAATCGACGCTCATTTAGACCTAAGCATGAACGCGCTCGAATGGAATCGAGATTTGCGCTCAAGCATCATGGAAATTAATGAGCGAGAAAAAGGCTTAACGGATAAACCCGATCGAGGAAATGCCACTGTCAGTCTTGATGAATTACGCAAAGGAAACATCGGGTTAGTGGTGGCTACTCAAATCGCCCGTTATGTAGCTCCCGGTTCCAGTTTGCCTGGTTGGAATAGCCCAGAACAAGCATGGGCGCAAACTCAAGGACAACTAGCCTACTACAAAGCATTAGAGCATTCCGGTGATTTAAGACCTATACGAAACTTATCTGAATTAAAGGATCACCTAATCCAATGGGAGGAATCAAAGCAGGCCATCGGCTATATTTTAAGCCTTGAAGGAGCTGACTCGATCGTCTCTTTAGAATACCTAGAAATAGCATATGCCTATGGATTGCGTGCATTAGGACCAGCTCATTATGGAGCAGGACGTTATGCACAAGGAACTAATGCTACCGGGGGAATGGGAAAAGCTGGGAAAGATTTGTTGCGCAAAATGATGGAATTGAATATCATTTTAGATGCGACACATTTATGTGATGATAGCTTTTGGGAGGCGATGGAAAATCACCAGGGGCCTGTTTGGGCGAGTCATCAGAATTGCCGTGCCTTAGTGGATCATAACCGTCAATTTTCCGATGAACAATTAAAGGAGATTCTTAGCAGAGGTGCTGTCATCGGAATGCCCATGGATGCTTGGATGATGGTACCGGGATGGGTGAGAGGTGAATCTACTCCACAAAATAAAAATGTGACGCTGGATACACTCATCGATCATATGGTCCACGTTTGCAGTTTAGCTGGAAATACGAACCAAGTGGGATTAGGTACGGATTTAGATGGGGGATTTGGTAGAGAACAATGTCCTGCGGATATTGAAACCATTGCTGATCTACAAAAACTGCCCGATTTACTAGTAGAAAGAGGATTCTCGAACGAAGATATCATCAAATTCAGCCATCAAAACTGGCTTAATTTCCTAGAAAATGCCTGGTCTTAGGACTGAGGAGGAGGGCTGACACTCGTCCAGCCACCATCGACGATTAGGGTCTGACCTGTAATGTGTTTTGCCTTATCACTTAAAAAGAAACAAACCGCTTCTGAAATATCTTGTACATCCGCCGGTTTACCTAAAGGCGTTAATCTACTCCATTCTTTCAAATAACTCGCATCTTTCTCGGTCCGCTCCGTCATCGTCGCACCGGGGGAAACCGCGTTAATGCGAATCTGAACAGGGGATAGGTCGATCACTAAATTCTGCACTAATTGATTCAAAGCAGCTTTCGTCATGCCATATGCCGCTAAATCCGGGTGTGCTTGGTGACCAGTAACAGAGGAAGTCACCACAATCGATCCCGACATCCCAGACTTACGAATCGACTTGGCTACGGCTTGAATTAAGAAAAAAGTTCCCTGAATATTTAAATCAAGCAATGATTTCATTGATTCAGGACTATAATCCCAAAAACTCCCGAATGTCGTCACCCCTGCATTACAAACACAACCAGCCAAATTGCCAGGAAGCGTCTCTGAATAGGCCACTAATTCTTGAATAAAGGCTGGAGAACTAACATCCCCAGCCTTTACATAGGTGCCTTTTAAAAGTGAAGCATCAATATCATTGACAAGTACGACATGTCCTTCAGCCATCAACTGCTGGGCAATCTGATGACCAATACCTTGTCCTGCACCCGTAACGATATACTTTTTCATCTTAGTGAGAATCGCGTGTTACAACTGATCCTGATCCACCTTTCAAGAAATCAAAATCAGCTCCTTGATCGGCTTGCTCCACATGGTCAATAAATAATCCGACATATCCACGAATCGTTTTAGGCTTTTCAAAAGGATAAGCGATTTTACGAGCAGCTAATTCTTCTTCTGATACCTCCCAATTAATCGTGCGATTCTCCACATCCAGAGCGATATAATCTCCATTTTGAACCCAATTCAATGGCCCACCTGCGGCAGACTCAGGAGAAACGTGCAAAATAACGGTACCAAAACCCGTTCCACTCATTCGGCCATCCGAAATACGCACCATATCCTTTACACCCTTTTGTAAAAGCTTTTTGGGAATACCCATATTGCCAACCTCTGCCATACCAGGATACCCTTTCGGTCCTACATTCTTTAACACCATCACTGAATTCTCATCAACCTCTAGCTCTTCAGAATCAATGCGAGCGTGATAATCTTCAATATTTTCGAATACCACCGCTTTACCGCGATGTTTAAACAATTCCTTCGATGCTGCAGAGGGTTTTAGAACCGCCCCATTAGGAGCTAAATTACCCCGAACTACGGCAATACCTGAATCAGGCTTGAAGGGAGCATCAAACGTAGAAATGATCGAAGATTCATAAATAGGCGTATTCTCGATGTTTTCACCGACTGTTTTACCATTTACTGTCATAATCGTCGTATGCAAATGCTCCTTCATTTGATTCATCAAGGCAGGAAGTCCACCTGCATAGTATAAATCCTCCATGAAATGCTCTCCAGATGGCTGAATGTTCGCTAACAAAGGAATGTTACGAGAGAATTCATCAAAATCATCTAATTTCAAATCAACACCTAATCGACCCGCGATGGCTGTTAAGTGAATGACAAAATTCGTAGATCCACCCGTTGCCGCGTTAACACGAATCGCATTTTCAAAGGCAGGACGCGTTAATACTTTGGACATCTTCAAATCCTCATTCACCATCTCCACTATTCGACGTCCAGAATGCTGTGCTAATACTTTTCTACGTACATCAGCCGCTGGAATCGCCGCATTTTGAGGTAAACTCAAACCAAGAGCTTCCACCATCGTTGCCATCGTAGAGGCCGTTCCCATCACGGCACAGTGACCTGGGGTTCTAGCCATACAAGCTTCCGCTTCTATAAATTCTTTCTGAGTTAGCTCACCTAGCTTATAAGCTTCGGCAAAACGCCATACATCCGAAGTACCGATCTCTTTTCCTTTGAACTTACCCTTCATCATCGGACCACCCGATATAACCATAGTAGGTAAATCCACACTACACGCACCCATCACAAGGGAAGGAGTTGTTTTATCACAACCACACATTAAAACCACCCCATCAATCGGGTTTGCTCGAATGGATTCCTCCACGTCCATACTCGCTAAATTGCGGTATAACATGGCAGTAGGTTTAATTAAGGTTTCGCCCAAAGACATCACAGGAAATTCGACCGGAAAACCACCCGCTTCGATAATTCCTTTCTTCACAAACTCCGCTAATTCCCTGAAATGAGCATTACAAGGGGTTAATTCAGACCAGGTGTTACAAATACCAATCACCGGTTTGCCTTGAAAATAATCATCTGGAATACCTTGGTTTTTCATCCAGGCGCGGTAAATGAAACCATCTTTACCGGTCTTGCCAAACCACTGCTGCGAACGCAATTGAACTTTACTCATCTTGTTTTTTATCTAGGTCTAAGGTTTTAGTGAGGACAAAACTCCCATCCACACCATATTTATAATAACAATTTCGAACCCCACTGGAAATATCAGCGAAAGGATCATTTTCATAATCAAAAGAATGTACGATAGCAGCTTTTTCAAGATACAAACTATCGCCACCAGCATAACCTAATTGTTGTCTTCCCATAATACCTGGAAAACGAACAGTATTTAATTTACCAGCTTTGTATTCAAAAGCGAAAACTCGGTATTTTTTACCCTCAAATCCGGCTACCCAAAATTCAGGTAATCCATTACCGTTCAAATCGGTAGCTAGGACAGTTTGTGATTTAAATCCTTGAATAGATTTATCCATAATCACTTCATGGCTTTTTTCTACCTGCAAACGGTCATTATCCACCGAAATAGTAAAATCCTCGAAAGCTGAACTCTTCAAATTAGATAGGGGCTTAGATGTCGTATCATCCACTGCAATTAAGGCTAAAGAATCTCCGTAAGCCTTTACTACATCGATATCTACTACTTCTGTTTTTTCTGGCTGATCATCTAATTCTGAAATATAGACAAATATGTAGGCCAAAAAGCCCAACAAAATAACAAACAGAAAAAACTTCAACAGTTTAGCCATTAGTAATGGATTTCATGCGATTAATTGCTTTTTCAAGAACAGAGCGAGGACAAGCAAAATTCAAACGAACAAAATTTCGTCCCTTAAATTGTTCTCCACGAAGAACATGGAGTCCGGCATCCCAGCATTTCTTTTGAAAATCACCTAATAATGCCTCATCGTATTCAATCCAAGCTAGATAAGTAGCCTCTAAAGGCTGCATAGCTAAGCCAGGAGTAGATTGCACAAAATCATATAACAAGTCATGATTCGCCTGTAAATAGGGTAGAAGCTGACTTAACCAAGATTCTCCAGAAGCATAAGTGGCTAGCATCACCTCAATGCTATGTCTCGAAAGCATGGAGAAAAAGCCATTGGAGGCTTTTATAAATTTATCTCGCAGTGCTGCATCGGAAATAACAGCCACCGCACCACCTAATCCTGCCGTATTAAACGCCTTAGAAGTAGCAAAAAAACTGATAATCGGCTGCTGTTCAAAACGCCCAATCGAAATGTGTTCAGATGCAGCTCTTAATCTCAAATCTGCATGAATCTCATCTGAAACGATAGTCACGTTATATTTAGCGCATAATTCGACAATGCGTTTAATTTCCGATTCATTAAATACGGTACCACCTGGATTGTGTGGATTGCAGAACAAAAATACCTTAGGTCCCTTTTGCAAACCTCTCTCAAAATCTTCAAAATCATAGGTCCAGCGATCGCCGTCCTTTACCATTTCAAAGGTAATCAACGGACAATTCACCCATCCTGCGACTAAATGAAAGGGATGGTACACAGGAATTGCCGTGATGATTCCTTCCGTCTCATTCGTTAAGGCAGCACAAGCCGCCGTAATCCCAGGGACAATTCCAGGAATCCAAACTTGCGATTCAAGGGAGGTAGACCACTTATAATCTCGCGCTATTTTGGATTGTGCGGCCACTTTAAGTGTTTCTGGAACAATCGAATAACCTAAAATTCCATGGGAAGTAATCAGATCAATAGCAGCTAAAATCTCATCCGCTACCACGATATCCATATCTGCCACCGGCATAGGTAGCATATCTGCATTAGCTGGATAAGTTACGTTATCCCATTTGAAGGAGTGGGTATGGTGGCGATCAATAACCTGATCAAAATCGTATACTTTATGGCTCATATTCCGGTCTAAAGACATTAAATCCTATCATACTAGGATGATTCTTTAAATATACGGAAATTGATTCAACTGATTGACACACCTTACGGCGATCTTGAGAAGCATGTACGAGATAAAATTGCCCACCCATTTCGCGAACAAATCCTACATGCTGATAATCAAGGTCTTTCCTTTTAGAAACAAAGGCGATTAGATCACCCGAACGAACAAAAGAACTGATAGTAGAAAAAAGATTACTTGGAACATAGGTCAGAGGACCTAAATTCGCCTCGGCTACCTTGATGGAATCTACTAAAATCATGTATTTTTTAGGGGCCAAATAGTGGGATAAAAAATCTACCTTCTTGGCGGCTAACTTTAAAAACTTCAAAGGAATCACTTGCTTAAAGAGGCCTTTGTCTTCCATTTGATCAAGAGTAGCACTTAAATAGTGGTTTCTATTTTCAAAGGATATGGGCGTTTTTCGATACCGAATTCGGGTTAATTCCTGAAGAAAAAGACTGTCTATACCTTTGGAACGATACAAACTCCAACTATTTTCTACGAAAGTAACACAATCAAAACCAGAGAAATCCACTACCAACTTCTCCGGATTCTCTTTCGATAAAGCGTGAGAAGTGTAGGGTAAACCACTAAAGTGCTTAGCTAGTAATAAAGGATCTTTTTGTAGTCGGGCTTCCTTTATTTTATCCTTTAAAGGCCCAGGAATAACCTGAGAAAAGCCGATAAATGAGAATAAAAGAAAGAAAACGATCTTCATTAGGCCTTCTCTTTAATCCAAAGCACACTGACAGAACCGGCGATAAAGAAAAATCCAGCTACCACAATCGCATAAATAGCGTTTCCACCATAAACGTGTTTCACTAACGAACCACCGATAATACCACTGACGATTTGAGGAAGTGTGATGAAGAAGTTGAAAATTCCCATATAAACGCCCATTTTGGACATCGGAATAGAACCTGCTAAAATCGCATAAGGCATAGCTAAAATGGATGCCCAAGCCATACCTACACCCACCATGCTCAAAATCAATAGCTGGGGATCAGAAATAAAATAGATAGAAATTAAACCAATACCACCTGCTGTTAAAGAAAAGGCATGGGTAGCCTTGTTCCCAATTGCCTTGGCGATACGTGGCAAAAAGATAGCATAAATGGCAGAAACAGCACTATAAACCCCAAAAATGATACCCACCCAGTTCGCTGCATTTTGGAATTCCGGAGAACTATGATCATCCATCGGTAAGCCATACACGTGATGCGCAATCGCAGGAGTGGAGAATACCCACATCGAGAATAAGGCAAACCAGGAAAAGAATTGAACCATACCTAATTGACGCATGGTAAAAGGCATTTCCTTGATGTAACGGAAAACAGACCAAATCGAATCAGTCGAACCTTCTTCTTGGAAGCCCATAGCCTCGCGTTCAGCGGGCGAATATTCTTTTGTGGTCGCAATGGTCCACACAATAGCTGATATAAACACAACAGCTCCTACGTAAAAACTATATAATACGTTATCCGGGATTTGACCTTCTGCTGCTACTTTCGAGATTCCAAACCAATTACCAAACATATAAGGCAACCAGGAACCCACGACAGCACCTATTCCAATTAAAAAGGTTTGAATAGAGAAACCTAAGGTATTTTGTTCTTCGGGTAAATTATCTGCCACTAATGCTCTAAATGGCTCCATAGCCACATTAAATGAAGCGTCCATCATCATCAAAATACCAGCTCCCACAATCATTGGAGGGATAAAATTCGCTAAAGCTCCGGCATGTGGGAAAAAGAATAAAGCCGTGGCAGCTAGAATAGCACCCGATAAAAAGAAAGGTTTACGACGACCTAATCCATTCCAAGTACGATCAGAATAGAAGCCAATGATGGGCTGAATAAGCATGCCCGTCAATGGAGCGGCTAACCAAAACCAAGATAATTGCTCCACATCTGCGCCAAAATTCTGTAAAACACGAGAGGCGTTTCCATTTTGTAACGCAAAGCCAAATTGAATTCCAAGGAATCCAACACTCATATTGAAGATTTGGCCTATACTTAAACGAGGTTTAGTAAATTTTTTCATAAGGTTTATAGCGTAATAATGAGGGCTGAATTAGCCGGTATTTGAATGTGATTGCCTTCTACTTTTACAGCCGAACTAGCAGGAGGTAAAAAAGCTTTCTCTTCCTTCCATTGAACAGATTTAACACCCATCATATCAAGGGCCAACGTCGGAATTTCCACCGCAAAAGAATGATCAACTGAATCAAAATTACATATGATTAAATTTCGATCTTTCTCCGTGTAGCGTAAATAGGAGTACACTTTGTCTTTAGGATACCCTGCATTTTGGGCATATTGTAAATCAAAAAATTTGCCTTTTCTGATAACTTTAGAGGTATTTACCCAGGCTAATAAAGAAGTATAGAAAGAATCAATCACCTTTTCATCTGCCGTCAATTTTCCCCCATCAAAATTGCCGCCATTCACCCAACGCTGATGTGTGTCCACTCGATAGAAATCGAACATCGTTGTGCGATCATCCGCTTCATTAAATCCTTCAATTTCCTGTGCTTTCTCACCGAACTCTTGACCGAAATAAATCATTAATGGGCCATCATGCATACTAGCGGTTAAAACCATACCAGGGATAGTCGACCAGAAATTACTTGCAGCAAAGGCTGGCGTATTTAAACGCGTCTCATCGTGATTCTCCAAGAAACGTAGCATATGGTTTGCAAAATCACCTGATTCGTTTTGCCAAACACGAGTTATATCAGCCGTAGTTGCACCTGGCTTCTTCTCCATCATATGGCGAATTACATCATATAAACCCACTTTATCATAGAGATAATCAAAACCACCTTTGAAAATATAATTACGGTATTCCGCCGGATTGTAAATCTCCGCAATAAAAACGGCCTGAGGATTAATAGCCTTAACTTTGGGGATAGCATAAGCCCAAAACTCTACTGGAACCATCTCCGCCATATCACAGCGGAATCCATCCACCCCTTTCTTTGTCCAATAAAGTAACACATCTGTCATCTTCAACCACGTATCAGGAATCGGATCAAAATGTGTTTGATTTCCGTGTTGTAAATCAACTCCATAATTCAACTTCACTGTTTCAAACCAATCATGGATAGAAGGCTGCGCTGAGAATACATTGTTACCGCTCACTTTGGCTGGAATTTCAATGTAAGGGACCGTCACTGGAACCGGCGGATTCACACCCGTTGGAACTGTAAATTGCGTACCTGGCAAATAATAGAAATTATTATTGGGAGAGAAGGAGAGGTCTTTGTTGTCGTTTTGGCCAAAATCAACTACACCCGCCGGCTTCATATCTGAATGGTAAGCTCTCGCTAGGTGATTAGGCACGAAATCCAAGACTAATTTCAAATCGGCTTTGTGCACGCGATCTAACATGGCAGCGAATTCCTGCATACGCTCTGCCGGTTTATCTGCTAAAAATGGATTAACATCATAGTAATCCTTTATAGCGAAAGGAGAGCCTGCACGACCTTTAACGACTTGTGGATGATCCAGAGGAGAACCATATGCGGTCATATCCTCCATCGTCGCGTGTTCTAAAATTCCGGTCGTATATAAATGCGAATAACCCTTCTTTTTCAAGGCCTTCAAACCTTTATCAGAAATGTCCTTGAATTTAGTCACTCCATTTTCAGAAGCAGAACCATTTCTTTTAACTTGAGTTTGTTGATTTCCCCAAAGATGAAACATCATTTGGTAAACAACATGTTTATCTGATTTCGATTTGTCTTGAGCCATAAGTGGATGTAGTAAGGCGGCAGTTAACAGTAAGAGATAGAATTTACGCATATTATTCAAAATAAACTGTCTAGCACAGCAGAAAAAGGTTTTTTGGCAGATGTAAATGTAATAATTTTGTTAATCTTTAAAACAATCCCTACCTAAATATGACGTACAAAGCCTGCCTTTTTGACCTAGATGGTGTATTAGTTGACACTGCGATTTACCATTTCCAAGCCTGGAAGATGTTAGGCGAAAACTTCAATTACCAACTGACTGAAGAGCAAAATGAGCAATTAAAAGGCGTATCGCGTGTTGAGTCATTAAATCGTATCCTAGATTGGGCAAAATATTCAGCCACTTCTGAGCAAAAAGAAGCCTGGTTAATCGAGAAAAATGAGAATTACCTTCAATTGATCTCTAATATGAATCCAGCTGAAATTTTGCCGGGTGTTTTGGATTTTTTAGGCCAAATAAAAGAGCTAGGGTATAAAATCGCTTTAGGTTCTGCTAGTAAAAATTCAGAAGTCATTTTGACAAAAACAGGTCTCTTACCTTGGTTTGACCTAATAATTGATGGTAACAAGGTGACGAAAAGTAAGCCAGATCCAGAAGTTTTCTTGAAAGGAGCAGAAGGTTTAGGTTTCCAACCTGAAGAATGTATCGTATTTGAAGATGCGCAAGCTGGGGTAGAAGCAGCAAAAAAAGGGGGAATGATAGCAATCGGAATAGGTGATGCAGATGTTTTAAGCGAAGCTGATAAGGTGATTCCTACATTTATCGGAATTAAAGCAACCGAATTATTAAAATTTTAAAGAAACACCCTAGCACAGAAATGTCCAAAATTTACAATTTTCTATTTTTGTAGCATTGTAAATTTTACCTGAATAAACCGAATGAAGCAATACTTAAAAATAGATGAATGGAAGGTCATCGAAGATCAATTCCATCCTGCCTACAATGAAATTACAGAATCCATCTTTTCTCTTGGCAATGGCCGCATGGGACAAAGAGGTTCTTTTGAAGAAACTTATACAGGAAAAACTTTACAAGGAAATTACGTAGCAGGAGTCTATTATCCGGATAAAACCCGCGTAGGCTGGTGGAAGAATGGCTATCCAGAATATTTTGCTAAAGTATTGAATGCCGCTAACTGGAATGGTTTATCTATCCAAATAGGGGGTGAAGAAGTCGATCTACACACCAGTGAAATTCATTCCTTCTACCGTGAATTGAACATGAAAGAAGGTCATATCCTTCGTACTTGTGAAATCTCCCTTCGTAACGGAAAGCGTTTAGCTATCGAGTCCATTCGCCTAAATAGTATGGCGGATGACGAATCAGGTGTCATCTCTTACACAATTACACCCATTAACTTCACGGAAGAAATTCAAGTGAAAGCCTTCATTGATGGGGATATCAAGAATAAGGATTCGAATTATGATGAGAAATTTTGGGACGAGGTGAAAGTAGGTTCGAATTTTGTTTGGTCCAAAACCAAGAAAACAGGATTCGAAGTTATCACAGCACAACAAATAGAAATCCAATCAAACGGGCAAAGAATAGAGGCAAAAGCATCCTCAACGACCCGCGAAAAATACAGCGAACTTGCCTATACACTAGCTGCGAAGCAAGGGGAGAAATTAACCATCATTAAGTATGCGGTTAATATTTCTTCTGAAAATCACCCAACAGCTTCGTTCGAAAAAATCGCATCTGATTACCTAGCGCGTATTTCGGCAAAAGGTTTCGCTAAAATGTTAGTTGAACAAGCTGAAGCTTGGGCTGCTAAATGGTCCATTAATGACATCATCATTTCAGGCGACGCATCTGCACAACAAGGTATTCGTTTCAATATCTTCCAAATGAACCAAACCTATACAGGGGAGGACGATCGTTTGAATATAGGACCTAAAGGATTTACAGGTGAAAAATACGGTGGATCTACCTATTGGGATACAGAAGCGTATTGTATTCCGTTCTATTTAGGCACAGCACCAGCGAAAGTTTCTAAGAACTTATTGATTTACCGTTGGAAGCAATTAGATCGTGCTATCGAAAACGCAGGTAAACTTGGATTCAACAAGGGTGCTGCGCTTTATCCAATGGTTACGATGAACGGGGAAGAGTGCCACAACGAGTGGGAAATCACTTTCGAAGAAATCCACCGCAACGGCGCTATCGCTTATGCGATTATGGATTACGTGAATTACACAGACGATCGCAAGCATTTAGTCGAGTACGGCTGGGAGGTTTTAGTAGGCATCGCTCGATTCTGGGCTCAACGTGTTAACTGGTCAGAAGACAAGAAGAAATACGTAATGCTAGGCGTTACTGGTCCTAATGAATATGAAAATAACGTTAACAATAACTGGTATACGAATTATATCGCTACTTGGTGTCTAAAATATACCTTAGAGGTTTACGCAGAAATTCAAAAGAATTATCCTTCAGAGGCTGCAGCTAAAATCGCTAAAACAGCCTTTACAGCTTCAGAAATCGATCAATTCCAGCATATCATTGCTAATATGTACCTGCCTTCTGATGAGAATAAAGGTATTTATTTACAACAAGATGGTTTCTTAGACAAAGTAATTGCACCCGTTGAAGCGATAGCTGCAGAACGTCCGATCAACCAAAAATGGTCTTGGGATCGCATTCTACGCTCATGTTACATCAAACAGGCGGACGTACTACAAGGAATGTACTTCTTTGAGGATGATTTCAGCTTAGAAGACTTAGAACGTAATTATAATTTTTACGAACCTATAACCGTTCACGAATCCTCCTTAAGCCCTTGTGTTCATAGCATTTTAGCTGCAAAACTAGGAAAAGAAGATAAGTCATACGAATTCTACACACGTGCCGCGCGTTTAGATTTAGATGATTATAATAATGACACAGAGGACGGTTGCCACATCACAAGTATGGCAGGAACCTGGATGTCGATCATCAAAGGTTTTGGTGGAATGCGTCTAAAAGGTCACTCATTACACTTTAATCCATTCCTACCAAAACAATGGACCGAGTTCTCATTCAAAATCAACTTCCGTGCTAACCAATTAAATATTGCAGTGAAGCAAACAGGAGTAGAAATCACGAACCTGGCGGGTCCGGAGTTGACTGTTTTTGTGCATGGGGAAGCAAGGGTACTCGAGAGTATAGAGTAGAGATTATAGAGAAGAGATAGGGGATGTATTTAACCAACTATAAACAAAAAGGGAGCATTTGCTCCCTTTTTGTTTATCCATATCTATACTCTCTTCTCTATAATCTATTCTCTATTTCAAAAGCTCCACATCCGGCATCGATTTATCCGTCAATGGTACACCACCGCGTTCTTTGCGTGCAATACGCGAATACAAGCCAATTTCTTGGGAGAAGAGGAAAGTAAAGAACAACTTCACAAAGGAAGTATGGTATTTTAAATTATCATAAAACTCGGGAGCAGCTGCCTTTAATTTTGGCAAGTTATTCCAAGGAATAGAAGGCATGTCATGGTGTTCGTTATGGTATCCTACATTCATATTGATACCATTCAAGTTACCATAATAAGAATAAGTCTCTTGATTCTTGTCTAAGACTAGAAAATGCTCTTGAATCCAACGAGCTCCGAGTGGATGAAGACCTACGGAAAATAAAAAACTTAATCCCATATAAGCCAGCGCTGACCAACCCCAGAAGTACACGATAAGAGCGTCAAAAGCGATTTGGGCAATAATATTCAGAATCACCGGACGATCAAACACTGCTAATTCGATGCAACGAGCCGTACGAATTCCTTGGAAAAAAGGGAATAATAATAACCAGATCATTTTTCCAATGAAATAATTATCGATCAATTTCGCTTCCCAATAATCAGGTAAATCAGCATCTAATTCGTGCACACCTTGAAAAGCGTGGTGTTTCAGGTGGAAATTCTTAAATGAAATAGCGGTAGGAAAAAGAGAGGGGAAATTCGCAATGATCCCCGCAAATACGTTCCATCCATCCTTTTTGAATATCAAATTGTGCGCTGATTCGTGAATACATACGAATAGGGTATGCGTAGGAAAAGCCCCAAAAATCCAGGCCACACCTACAATTGCCCACCAAGGATAATCTTTGATAAAGTAGGCCATGGCAATTTGCATTCCTACACAGGCTAGGATCCAAACAAAAGTCATTGGATTCTTTCCTATCAAATTTTTCACCTCCGGATGCGCTCTTACGATGGCACGCGTTCGAACTCTATGTGGCTCTGGGCCTTCCACCCAATTAAAATCTTTCACTTCTGACATAATGATCTCAATTTTAGAATGTAAATATACCACATCTCGCCATTTTTTCCGTTCGATAAAAGATTTTAAATCAAAAGGTGACAATATGTCACAAAAGGCTTTGGCAATCTAAAATGGCATATTCCTTGTATAAATGCTCACAAAAT
>JBJOIV010000013.1:0-32013 GCA_046046955.1 Bacteroidota bacterium
GAATTAGAGTTTTAAAATATAATAGATAGATACACATGTACGTAGTAAAAAGAGACGGTCGTCGCGAATCAGTAAAGTTTGACAAAATCACCGCCAGAATTGAAAAGCTGAGTTACAGCTTAGATCCATTTTTTGTTCAGCCTTTAGAGGTTGCCAGAAAAGTGATCACTGGTTTGTTTGATGGCGTTAAGACAACTGAACTAGATAATTTAGCGGCTGAAACGGCTGCCTCTTTGACGACTAAACACCCTGATTATGCGGTTCTAGCGGCTCGTATCGCGGTTTCTAACTTGCATAAGAACACGTTGAAGTCTTTCTCGGCAACGATGAAGCGTTTGTATACGTACATCGATCCTAAGACAGGACAGAATGCAGCGCTTCTTTCTAAAGAGGTGTATGATATCATCAAAAACAACGCAGTTGAGCTAGACGAAGCGATCATCTATGACCGTGACTTTGGTTATGACTATTTCGGATTCAAGACCCTAGAAAAATCGTATCTATTAAAGCTAGATGGTCAGATCGCAGAACGCCCTCAACACATGTTAATGCGTGTGGCTGTAGGTATCCACGGAGCCGATATTGCAGCAGCTATTGAGACCTATAATTTATTGTCTGAGCGTTGGTTCACTCACGCGACTCCGACCCTATTTAATGCGGGTACTCCGAAGCCTCAATTATCGTCTTGTTTCTTGCTTACTATGCAGGATGATTCGATCGAAGGAATCTACGATACATTGAAGCAAACAGCTAAGATTTCACAGTCTGCTGGAGGTATTGGATTAAGCATCCACAACATCCGTGCAACAGGCTCTTATATCAAGGGAACGAATGGTACCTCGAATGGTATTATCCCAATGTTACGTGTATTTAACGATACAGCTCGTTACGTAGATCAAGGCGGTGGAAAGCGTAAAGGTAGCTTTGCTATTTATTTAGAGCCATGGCATGCAGATGTGTTCGAATTCTTAGAATTGAAGAAGAACCACGGTAAAGAAGAAATGCGTGCACGTGACTTGTTCTATGCACTATGGATTCCAGATTTATTCATGAAGCGTGTAGAGAGCAACGAAGAGTGGTCTCTATTCTGCCCACATGAGTGCCCAGGTTTAGCGGATACGCACGGAGCAGAGTTTGAAGCCTTGTACGAGAAGTACGAATTAGCTGGTAAAGCACGTACGGTCGTAAAAGCACAAGAATTATGGTTCAAGATCCTAGAATCTCAAACAGAGACGGGAACTCCATACATGTTGTTTAAAGACCATGCGAACAACAAATCAAATCAAAAGAACTTAGGTACCATCAAGTCTTCGAACTTGTGTACGGAGATCATTGAGTATACAGCGAAAGATGAAGTAGCAGTTTGTAACTTAGCTTCTCTAGCCTTGCCTAAATATGTGAACGCAGACGAGAACGGTGTTTTACGTTTCGATCACAAGAAATTATACGATGTGACTAAGATTGCAACTCGCAACTTGAACAAGATCATCGATGTAAACTACTACCCAGTAAAAGAAGCGGAAAACTCGAACTTACGTCACCGTCCAATCGGTTTAGGGGTTCAAGGTCTAGCGGACGTGTTCATCTTGTTACGTATGCCATTTGAATCAGCAGAAGCGCAACAATTGAACAAAGATATCTTTGAAACTATCTATTTTGCAGCGATGGAAACATCGATGGAATTAGCGAAAGTAGAAGGTCCTTACTCTACTTGGGAAGGTTCACCAATTTCGAAAGGTGTTTTCCAATTCGATATGTGGAATGTGACTCCATCTTCAGGAAACTGGGATTGGGAAGATCTTCGTACGAAAGTAGTAGAGCACGGTGTGCGTAACTCACTATTAGTTGCTCCTATGCCTACGGCTTCTACTAGCCAAATCCTAGGAAACAACGAATGTTTCGAACCATATACATCGAACATCTACGCTCGTCGTGTGTTATCTGGTGAATTTGCGATTGTGAACAAGCACTTGTTAAAAGACTTGATCAAATTGAACCTATGGAACGATTCGATGAAGAACAAGTTGATCATCGCTAATGGATCGGTTCAAAACATCCCAGAAATTCCTCAAAACTTGAAAGAGTTGTACAAGACGGTTTGGGAGATTAAGCAAAAGACCATCTTAGAAATGGCTGCTGATCGTGGTGCATACATCTGTCAGTCACAAAGTTTAAATATCCACATCCAAGATGTGAACTTCGGTAAATTAACTTCGATGCACTTCCACGCTTGGAAGCTTGGCTTGAAAACAGGTATGTATTACCTACGTACAAAAGCAGCAACGGATGCGATTAAGTTCACGGTGGAGAAACAAGCAGAGCCAGCTATCGAGCAAACGAACTTGGTTAATGAAACTGAGTTAGTGTACTCGGAGGCAGCAGCGAAAGCAGCGGCAGCTAGTTTTGATAACAGTGCGGAACAAAATAAAGCAGATATGACTTGTTCTTTGGATAATCCAGAGGCTTGTGAGGCTTGCGGATCTTGATCCACGCCAGGCTGAAATAAAAAGAAATCACTTGACCTTTTGTGTTGAGTGATTTTTTTTTGCCTTTAAAACCCTTGAAGATGAAAAATGTATTCTTAAAACTATTCTATGCGGATGCTTTTCTCGAATTAGCCATCCCTTTATTTTTCCCTGATTTTGCGGAGGCAAGATTAGTCACCAAGCCGCTATTGCTGATCTTATTGATGGGTCACATTGCAGTGGAGAATCCAAGGCCAGCTTTGTTCTTTACGGCCGTTTTTGCGTTGCTGGGGGATGTTTTTTTGATGCTTCCAGATAGCCCACTTTATTTTCAGTTGGGTTTAGGCTCCTTTCTAGTGATGCAAGTGAGTTATATTCGGCTCTTTGCGAAGCAAGCCTCAGGGCAGGCGTGGATTCCAGCACACGCGCGTAAGCCACTAGCTGGGATTCTGATATATGTATTTAGTTTTCTGGCTTTTTTGAATCCCTATTTAGCCGAAGCGATGAAGATTCCTGTGACCTTTTATGCCTTTGCGCTCGGGTCGATGTTGTATTTTGCGATACGCTTGCAGCATCGAACCATTTTTTGGGGAGCCTTTTTCTTTGTAGTCTCAGATAGTGTTTTGGCTTTTGGTAAGTTTTATTATTCCTTTCCGGGGATATCGTTCGTAGTTATGAGCACTTATATAGTGGCTCAATTGCTACTAATCAGTGCTTTGTGTAAATTGCAGCTTAAGAAATAAACCATGACGACGCAAACCACCGATTCGCTTCTATCCGCACTTGGACAAACGCTTCAAGGATCTCTTCATACGGACACCGTAATGAAGACCTTGTATGCGACCGATGCGTCCGCGTACCGGGAGATGCCATTGGGCGTGGCGATACCGGAGACGAAGGAGGATTTAGAGAAGATTATTCGGTTTGCGGACCAGCAATCGATTCCATTGATTCCAAGAACGGCGGGTACGTCCTTAGCTGGTCAGGTAGTTGGGAAGGCACTGGTAGTCGATGTATCGAAGTTTTTCAACCGTATTCTAGAGGTTAATGTAGCAGAATCTTATGTGTGGGTGGAGCCTGGCGTGGTGCGGGATGTGTTGAATGTGGAGTTGAAGAAACACGGTTTGTTTTTTGGACCTGAAACATCGACCGCGAATCGCGCCATGATCGGTGGAATGGTGGGGAATAATTCCTGCGGTTCGAATTCGGTGGTCTATGGATCCACAAGGGATCACGTATTAGAAGTTGAAGGATATTTATCTGACGGAACCTTGGTTCATTTTAAAGAAGAAAATCCATTCGAGACCGTAAAATCGCTTTCGAAAGGTACCCGATTGCACAGCATTTACGAGAAAACACTAGCGGCTCTTTCAGATCCGAAGCACCAAAAAAATATCACGGAAGAGTTTCCGAAACCCAGTATCGATCGAAGAAACACCGGTTATGCCGTGGATATGTTATTGCATACAAAGGCTTTTGAATCGACGGAGGCACCGTTTAATTTCTGTGCTCTTTTAGCGGGATCGGAAGGTACGCTTTGCTTTGCGACGCGGATTAAGTTGCATGTTAACCCATTGCCTCCGGCTCATTTGGGTCTAGTGTGTGGCCATTTTAATACGATTGATGAGGCCTTAAGGGCCAATCTAATTGCCTTGCAATACAATCCATCCGCTTCAGAGTTGATGGATCATTATATTTTAGAGTGTACGAAGGCGAATCCAGAACAACGAATGAATCGCTTCTTTGTGGAAGGCGATCCAGGGGCCATTTTAGTGGTAGAACTACGTTCTGATTCGGCGGAAGATCTAGCTGCTCAAGCTCAGGCTTGTGAGGCGGCGATGCGTGCTGCTGGCTTAGGTTATCACTTCCCTTTTGTGACGGGTGGAGATGTGAAGAAGGTGTGGGATTTGAGAAAAGCGGGTTTGGGCTTATTGTCTAACCTGCCAGGCGATGAGAAAGCGGTGGCTGTGATTGAGGATACGGCCGTGGATGTGAATGATTTGCCCGCCTTTATTGCCGAATTTAACGAGATTTTGCAGGCGAATAATTTGTATTGCGTTCACTATGCCCATGCGGGTTCTGGTGAGTTGCACTTACGTCCGATTATTAATTTAAAAACGAAAGAGGGGCACGGGCAATTCCGTCATATTGCGGAGGAGATCGCTCGTTTAGTGAAAAAATACAAGGGTTCTCTTTCCGGAGAACATGGGGATGGCCGTTTACGTGGGGAATTTATCCCGTGGATGGTAGGAGAGGAGAATTACCAATTAATGCGTGAATTGAAGTCTTGGTGGGATCCGAAGGGTATTTTCAATCCGAATAAGATTGTGGATACGCCTCCGATGGATACTTTCTTGCGTTATGAGGCGGGACAACAAACCCCTGAATTCAAAACGGCTTTCCGTTTCAAGGATCAAGATGTGTTGCAACACGCGGAGCAGTGTAATGGATCCGGTGATTGCCGGAAGACACCAGTTTCGGGAGGCACGATGTGTCCTTCCTTCATGGCAACGCGCAATGAAAAAGAGACCACCAGAGCACGTGCGAATATTTTGCGCGATTTTTTAACGCGTTCTGAGCAGCCTAATCGCTTTGCACACGAGGAAATTAAGGAAGTGATGGATCTTTGCTTAGCCTGCAAGGGTTGCAAGGCTGAGTGTCCTTCGAACGTGGATGTGGCGAAGTTAAAGATGGAGTTCTTATACCAATACCAAAAAGAAAAGGGACTTCCTTTGCGCTCTTGGTTAGTAGGGAACTTCGCAAAACTTTCGAACGTCGCTTCGAACGTACCATTCTTATACAATTTCGTGATGGGAACCCCGGCGATACGACGCATTTCGAATGCGCTGGTAGGTTTCCACCCAGATCGTACGATGCCATTGATCGCAAAGCAAACTTTATGGTCTTGGTTAAAGTCGCGTACGAGCCCAGTGCAAGCAAAATCGCTTTACTTGTTCGTTGATGAATTCACGAACTTCAACGACGCGGAAATCGGAAGAACGGCCGTGTTGTTGTTAGAGCGCTTGGGTTATGAAGTAAAAACGATTCCGCACCCAATTTCGGGACGTGCCTATTTGTCCAAAGGGATGTTAGATGAGGCCCGCGTATTAGCGATGCAGAATGTTCGCTTGTGGTCTTCTTTGATTTCAGAAAACACGCCATTAGTGGGCATTGAGCCATCGGCTATTTTGACGTTTAGAGATGAATATCCTGATTTAGTTTCAGAGGAGTGGGTAGAGAAAGCGCAAGCTTTAGCTAAAAATACCTTATTGCTCGAAGAGTTTATCGCTAGAGAGGCGGATGCGAAGCGTATCACGTCGTCTTCGTTTAGTTCGGAGAAGAAGTTGATGAAATTACATGGTCACTGTCAGCAAAAAGCGATCTCTTCGCTGGTGGCAGCGAAGAAGGCGCTTTCGTTGCCTGAAAACTTTGAGGTGCAATTAATCCCTTCTGGTTGCTGTGGGATGGCGGGTTCTTTCGGTTATGAGAAAGAGCATTATGATCTTTCCATGCAGATTGGGGAATTAGTTTTATTCCCTACCGTGCGGTCACAGCCGGAAGAGGTTGATATCGTCGCGTCGGGAACCAGCTGTCGTCATCAAATTCATGACGGCACGAAGCGGCATGCGAAGCATGCCGCGGAGATCTTGTTTGCCGCCCTAAAAGATTAGAATTTCCAACGAACAAAGGCTTCCATGGCTTCGTATTCTGCGAGGCCTAAAGCGTTGTAGATAGAAGCCGTTGCACGGTTTCGTTCTTCCGCTCTTTGCCAAAATTCGCGCGAATCGTCTCCTTGGAACACCACACCATCTTTTTGTGATTGGTGTTTGAAGATACCCATTCTCTTTTTGAATACTTGATCCGGAGACATCGGTACCGCCATTTCGATTTGATCGATATCCCATTCTGCCCAGGCTCCTTTGTAGAGCCAAACCCAGCAGCTTTTCATATATTCTCGGTGCTTCAAGCGCGTTACAGCCTCCATAATCGCATCCAAGCATACTTTGTGTGTTCCGTGGGGATCGGCTAGATCTCCGGCAGCATAAATTTGATGTGGTTGAATTTCTTCAATTAGATCCATCACAATTTTGATGTCTTCTTCACCAATGGGCTTCTTGCGAATGGTTCCTGTCTCGTAGAAAGGCATCTCCAGAAAGTGGGCGTTCTCTTTTTT
This sequence comes from Bacteroidota bacterium, assembly GCA_046046955.1. Lineage (GTDB taxonomy): Bacteria > Bacteroidota > Bacteroidia > Cytophagales > Spirosomataceae > Aquirufa. Next base: position 6,640 of record JBJOIV010000013.1, read on the forward strand.
GATACCCACGAAACGGCAGGTATTTTTTGCTTCTCCTTTTCTGATGAGTCCCTTGATCTCTCTAACCGCCGAAATATCCACTTCGGAGTCGGGTTTGTTCTTTAAAAACTTGATCGCTTCTTTGTAGATGCGATTTGCTTTCGCGTTCGGGCTTTCGAATTTCTCGTTAAAGTCAACCACGAATTCGGCGAATCGTAGGGCCTCGTCATCTGCCACCGCGATGTTTCCTGTGGTTTGGTAGGCAACGTGTACCTCATGGCCTTGGTCATGAAGTCGCTGGAATGTACCGCCCATGGAGATGATATCATCATCTGGGTGTGGGCTAAAGATTAATACTTTCTTCTTGGCTGGAAAGGCACGTTCAGGTCGGTGTGTATCATCTGCATTCGGTTTTCCGCCTGGCCAGCCTGTAATCGTGTGTTGTAGGTAATTGAAGACTTCGATGTTTATTTCGTAAGCCTGACCGTACAAGGAAAGTAATTCCGAAAGGCCATGTTCATTATAATCCTTGGAAGTAAGCTTTAAAACGGGTTTTTGCAGGGTCAAAGAAAGATGCGTTACCGCTTTCTTGATCATGTTGCGATCCCATTTGACGGAATCCACTACCCAAGGCGTCTTGATACGGGTGAGCATCGAGGCTGCCGTTTCATCTAAAATGAAGGATGCGTTAGGGTGTAATTGAAGGTAAGAGGCCGGGATATCCGAAGTGACTGTTCCTTCCACTGCTTTGGCTACACTCGCCGCCTTGTGTTCCCCCCAGGCAAGTAACACGATCTTTTTGGACTTCATGATACTATCAATGCCCAGCGTAATCGCTTTTTTAGGCACCTTTTGTAGTCCGCCAAAATCAGGAGAGGCATCAATCTTCGTCGCAATATCCAAGGTCATCAGACGCGTTTTTGAATTGATCGTAGAACCAGGTTCATTAAATCCAATGTGGCCATTGCGTCCGATACCCAATAGGTAATAATCGAATCCACCCAGTCGCTCAATCTTCGCTTCGTAGTCACGGCAAAACTCAGGAATCTTCTCTAGGGGTAATGTTCCGTCCGGCAAATGGTAATTTGTTACCGGTATGTCAATGTGATCAAAGAGTTGTTCCTTCATGAAACGAACATAACTTTGAATGGAATCCGGTTCCATCGGATGGTATTCGTCCAGGTTAAATGTGATGACGTTTTTAAAACTTAAGCCTTCTTCTCGGTGAATTCGGATCAATTCCTGGTAAACTTTCTTGGGTGAAGAACCGGTAGCTAGTCCCAAAATACTGGGTTTTCCAGCTTGGTTATTTTGTCGAATCAGATCAGCAATTTCTTTTGCAACTGATTTAGAAGCTAAATCAGAATCGGAATAAATGTGAGTTGGAATACGTTCAAAGCTGATTTCTTGTTCCATGGTCTTATTTTTTTGCCGTTTTTGCTGCGACGATTAATAGGTCAAGTGAAAGTGCATCGAAAATGCGAATTATCGTTTTGATGGCGGGGTTGCCTTTGCCCAGTTCAATGCTGTGAATGGTTTTGATGGCAACGCCACTTTGGAGGCTGAGTTCTTCCTGTTTTAATCCTAGGGCATTTCTTTTTTCTCGGATGATTTGCCCAAATACGTGTAAATCCATTGTAATAGGTTTTTTACAAATGTACTATAATTTATAATATATTTTACAACATCGGAATTATATTACTTATTATTTAAAAATATTATCAAATGCCGTTTATCAATTATTTAACCTACCCCCAAAACTTTTCGCGTATCTTTGGGTTTTAATCAAGATGCGCTACTTACTACTAGTCTTATTTCTGACCTTTTCTAGCCTTTCTTGGGCTCAAAAATCCACTTTAAGTGGTTACATAAAAGATGCCACGAGTGGAGAGGGCTTGATTGGGGCCTCAGTCTATGTAAAGGAACTAAAAACCGGAAATGTCACGAACACCTACGGTTTTTATAGCTTAACCTTGCCCCTGGGTCAATACACCTTGGTGTTTTCTTCCTCGGGATACAAAAAAATAGAGCGTTCGATTCAAATTTCAGCTACAGCTCAAACCTTGAATTTAGAATTATCTCCTGCTTCACAGGAATTAGCAGAAGTCATCGTGAAGGCACGCGCGAATGACGAAAATGTGAAGGGGATTGAGATGTCTGTTAATAAGGTAGATATAAAGACGATTCGTAAGATTCCTGCACTTTTAGGTGAGGTTGATTTAGTGAGAGCCATTCAATTATTGCCTGGTGTTTCTACGGTTGGTGAGGGTGCGTCTGGATTTAATGTGCGTGGGGGCGGTGTGGATCAGAACTTAGTCCTACTGGATGATGCGCCTGTCTACAATTCATCTCACTTGTTTGGCTTTTTCTCGGTTTTTAATCCGGATGCGGTAAAGGACGTGAAGTTGTTCAAAGGTGGTATTCCATCGATGTATGGTGGGCGCGCCTCGTCCATTTTAGATGTGAAGATGAAGGAGGGAAATGCAAAGAAATTAGAAGTGAATGGAGGTATTGGAGTGATTTTCTCCCGCTTGTCCATTGAAGCTCCGATTGTGAAGGATAAGGCTTCGTTCATTGTGGCGGCGCGTCGCTCTTATATCGATATTTTAGCGAAGCCGTTTTTAACGGGTAATAATGCGAATGCCTCGTTTAATTTTTATGATTTGACTGCCAAAGTCAATTATACCATTAACTCGAAAAATACCGTCTTCATGTCGGGCTATTTTGGTCGGGATGTCTTCGGGACAGGATTTGGCTTTGATTGGGGAAATACGACGCTAACTACGCGTTGGAACCACGTTTTTTCGAATAAATTATTCTTGAATGCGACCGCTTTCTACAGTAATTACGATTACATGTTGGATTCAGATATTGAAAATAAGCGACCCAATGACGCCTTTAAATGGACTTCTAATATCGTTAATTTAAGTATCAAGCCTGATTTTACCTATTATGTAAGACCTGACAATACGATCACTTTTGGAGGTCAATTGCTGACTTATGATTTTACGCCAGGAAAAGCGAATGCGACTTCGAATGGGGAGAAGCGTGAATTTGGGCAAGCAGATAAGAAAGGCTTGGAAGCTTCTGCTTATGTGGGCCATGATTGGAAATTGAGTAATCGAGTGGCCATTCAATACGGCGTTCGTTATTCAAATTATGATTATAATAGTGCGAATGGGGAATATTATGACCGAATTCCCGTGGCGCTCAGTACAGAAAATCCCTCAGGCTATGCGTTAAAGATTAATCAAATCGATCCTGAAGCAACTGTAGCTACCTACGGAAACTGGGAGCCTCGTTTTGCCATGAATGTAACAGCAAACGAATCGACCTCTCTGAAATGGAGTTATAATCGCTTGGTTCAATATATTCACTTAATGTCGAATACGGCGGCATCCACTCCTTTGGATGTGTGGACGTCTTCTACGAATAATATCAAGCCACAAATTGTGGACCAGGTGGCGATAGGGGTGTTTAAGAATTTTGGCCCAGATGGAAATAATTATGAATCGTCGATTGAGGTCTATTACAAGGATATGCAGAATCAAATTGATTATGCGGATCGGGCGAACTTATTCTTAAACCCGTATTTTGAGAAAGACTTACTATTCGGGAAGGGTAGAGCCTATGGAATCGAATTCTATTTAAAGAAGAACGTAGGTAAATTAACGGGTTGGGCTAGTTATACCTTAGCGAGAACAGAACGTAAAATTGAGGGCTTATCGAATAATGAATGGTATGCGAATCGCTACGATCGCACTCATACCCTAAATCTAGTGGGTCAATACGCACTGTCAGATAAATGGTCGTTTGGAGCCAATTTTGCCTATATTACTGGCGTTCCTTACACGATTCCTGTTCAAAAATATGTGTATGATGGGATTGCCTATCCGCAAACGATTCCAGGAACACGTGGAAATGTGCGGGTGCCTGATTACCATCGTTTAGATATTTCCGCCACGAAGAAGAATAAAAAAGCGCTTTTCGGAAAGGGAAGCTCGGAATGGGTTTTCTCGGTATACAATGCTTACAATCGCAAGAACCCTTTCTCTATTTACACACGACCGAATGAAGATAATGCCGTCCAAACCGAGGCCGTCCAATTATCTATCATCGGTTCTTTTGTTCCGGCAGTTACCTATAATTTCTCCTTTTAAGATGAAGCAAATCCTAGCCCTTTTAGTATTGGTGTTTTTGAGTTCATGCGAGGAAGTGGTGAACTTACCTAGTCCTGCTTCGGATCATTTCTTAGTAGTGGAAGCCCAGCTGACGAATCAGAAAACTGCCCAAAAAATAATTCTCTCACAATCGCAAGACTACTTCGATCAAACGAGCGCACCTAAAATAACGGGTGCACAAGTAGTCGTTTCAGACACCCTAGGCAATCGATTTACCTTTACAGAGAAAGTGGCTCAAAGTGGTATTTATGTGTGGGAACCGAGTGCCACTCAGCCTAGTATTGGAAATGTAGGAACTACTTTTACCTTAAATGTAAAATGGCAGAATGAGCAAATTACGGCAAAGGCGAAGATGAACCGCGTACCAGTTATTGATTCCCTTTTATACGAATACGACGAAGCCACAGGCCGTCAAGCCGCTTCTGATAGCCCTAAAAATGGATATGACGCGCAATTTTACGCGCGAGATTTACGTGGGCCAGGCGATTGTTATCGCGTGAAGACCTATAAAAATGGCCAATTATTAAATGACCCTGCTAATTTAACCTTAGTCTATGATGCGGGCTTTCAAAAAGGAGCCATGACGGATGGGCTATTATTTATTCTTCCGATTCGCCGATCCATTTCCCCCCAATTATACTTGGAGAATGATAAGATACGTGTGGAGGTTTGGTCTATTTCTGAAGATGAGTTTAACTTCTATTCACAGGCTCGATTGGAATTAAATAATGCTGGATTATTCTCTAGACCTGCAGCTAATATTCCAACCAACATCAAGAACCTAAATGCAACCTCGAAGTGGCAAGGAACAGGATGGTTTGGGGTTTCAGCCGTGAGTTCGTTCGAAACGGTAGTAGATCCTAAAAAGGCGAGAAAAGGACTGAAGTAATTATTCGAAATTGAAAATTAAGCTAATTGTGTGTGAGTTCAATTGGCTTAATTTTGAATAACTAGAAGTCGATCCAGGAGGGACAAATAAATTATTTAGACCGTGTGAAATGCGAATCTCTGGTGAGAATTTAAAGAATCGATAGAAACGCTCGAATCCAATTCCATATTCTAAAGAGAGCTCAGAGGTATTTGCTGTCACAGCCGTATTCTTTTTCTTCACATTTGCCTCCAATCCTAGTTTTAAACCGGATAGCAAATACATGCGGTGGTTTTGGCGGCGGACAGAACGGAATTTCAATAATAGGGGAATCTCTAACCAAGTGGATTCTCTTGAGATTAGATCTTCGTTCGCGAATTGAATTTGACGATCGTACAAGGCAATATTTAAGCCTGATTTTACTTCTACGTGCTTGCTTAAAGCATAATTAACGATTCCGCCTATTTGGAAGCCAAAAGTTTTAGGAGAGGTTAAGGAAAGAGGTTCGCCTGTCACATCATTCACTAACACACTTGGGAAGCCGTTCGCATAATAATTGCTGCCGGTTAAGCCAAACATAAATCCAAAATGCACCGGTTTTTCATCATAAAACTCATCGTGCAATTGAATGTACTTCTTTCCTTGTCCTAGGGCAGTAAATCCCAAAAGAAAAGCAAGGATAAAACCGATTAGAGGTGTTTTTTTCACGCGTTTTTAGCTTTTTTATGTCCTAGATAGATGGAGCAAATACCACCAGTCATCGGAATCCATTTCGTATCAACAAATCCACATTCCTCATAAATTTTCAAGAAATCTTTGCCATCTGGAAAAGCTTGAACAGATTCAGGAAGGTAGGTATAGGCTGCCGGGTCTTTGGAAATTAGTTTTCCTAAAACAGGCAGGCAAAACTTCGAATAAAACGTATATAATTGCTTCATAGGGAAGCTCTTCGGATTCGAGAATTCTAAAATCAAACAATGGCCTCCCGGTTTTAACACGCGGTTCATTTCTTTTAAGCCTTTGTCTAAGGTCTCATAATTTCTCACCCCAAAACTAACGGTAATGGCATCAAAACTATTGTCTGAGAACGGGATTTTTTCTGAGTCCCCTTTCTGCAAAGTGATGATTTTATCGTAGCCTAATTTCTTGATTTTTTCCACTCCGAAAGAAAGCATTCCCTCTGAAATATCAATCCCTACGATTTTCTCTGGCTTGATTTTAAGGGCTTCAATCGCGAAATCCCCCGTACCGGTGGCGATATCAAGAATGGATTTGATTCCCTTATTTTGTAATAATTTGATGGCTTTTTTACGCCAAATAATATCAATCCCACCACTCAATAGATGATTCAGAAAATCATATTTGTGGGAGATGGAATTGAACATGTCTGCGACTTGTTCTTTTTTTCCTTTGGACTGATTCTTGTAAGGGACTACCATAATTTTAGCGGATTGGTTATGAACTAAACAAGTTCAATAAGCCAATGTTTCATAAAATTACCAAAAAAATCGGTTAAATCGCGCTCATGTGGAAAACACTCACCATGATCCACATTATAATAAAGCTAATCACGAGTGAAATATTCACTAATGACGCGGCGAGTGGTGTGTTTAAGTTTAACTCATCCGAGTAAGTAATCACTGTCATACCTACGGGTAAGATTAGGCAAAGCATCAACAGGTTCCTAAAGCCTAATTCGAACGGCAACACATAAAAACAGATGCCACCTATGAGAAAGCCCATGGCATAACGCAGGCTCAGAACTTGGAAGACACGGAAATACGACTTCTTCGACAAGCGTATGCTAAAATAGATACCCATTAATAATAAGACGATGGGCTTATTTCCAGCGGCGATGGTCGAGATAATATCTAAAGCAAAGACTGGAAATTTAAGCTGTAACACATTGACTAGGACGCCTAAGACCATGGCCTGTAGGGGAGGAAGCGAAACAATGCGTTTGAAAATATGAGCTGCGATGTTGTCTTTTTTAGGGCCTCTGCTGAAGTAATTCCCCATGCCATAATTTACGAAAAAATTGACAACCGAATTTCCGAGGTCAAACATGATGGCATAGGTTAAGCCCTGAATTCCAAAGATCCCCTCAATCAGCGGATAGGCAAATATGCCTAGATTAAATCCAGCACTCCCGATGGTCATCACCCCTCGATTTTCGGGCTCAGTCTGCTTAAAAAGATGAAAGGCTAAAAAGGAAAGGAACATCCCGAATAGCATGGCGATCAGCGGCAGGTAGATTAAATCCCAGGTAATATTCACCCGAATCATCGTCGAGAATACCAAGGCTGGGAAGGTGGTGTGCATTAAGAATTTTGACAGTGATTTTCCGTCGTGTTCCTGGATGAAACCCGCGCTTTTCAACGCATATCCGATGAATATGATGCACAAAGCAGAGCCAAAAACAAGATTAGGATCTGTCATCTAGGCTGGTTTGGGGAGGGTAATACGGAAGGTCGAACCTTTATTAATCTCCGTTGATTTCAACACTAATTTACCTTGGTGGTAATTTTCAATGATCCGTTTAGCCAGGGTTAATCCCAAACCCCATCCCCGTTTTTTTGTCGAGAAGCCTGGGGAGAAGATTTTAGAGGTATTACTTGCTAAAATACCTTTTCCGGTATCTGATATATCGATGTGAATGACCTGATTCTTTCCTTCTTTTAATTCAATCCGCAGCTGACCCTGGCCACCCATCGCATCTACACCATTTTTGCAAATGTTCTCAATTACCCATTCAAACAGGTATTTATTCAAATTCGCCACTTGGTTCGCCGCAAGGGAGGAATGTATTTCGATGGTGACTTTGGACGAAATACGAATTTTCAAATAGCTAATAAAAGCTTGAATAACGGCTTCAATATCCTCTAATTTCAATACCGGCGTAGATCCGATATTCGAAAAACGGGTAGTTATAGTCTCCAAACGCTGAATATCCTTCGATAATTCCACCACAATATCCGGATTGATGTGAGGCTCGTTCCGCAATAATTCGACCCAGGCAGTCAATGACGAAAGAGGTGTTCCTAATTGGTGAGCGGTCTCTTTCGCAAGACCCACCCAAACGCGATTCTGCTCCGCCCGCCTAGAATACGAAAGAAATATATAGCCTAGAAAGCCAATAATCAGCACGACTAAAAGCTGCGATAGGGGATAGTAGCGCAATAATTTCAGCAATTTCGAATTACCGTAATAGATATATTCCTTTTGAAAACCCATGTCCATTTCGATGGGCTGGTTATTTTCCGCAATAATCTCTTGCAGCTTCTGCTTTAAAATCTCTTGTTTTTTCTCGGTAGAAAGCGTCTCCTGAATGGGAATATTGATGGAATTCAAGTGACCAGAACCATCTTTCCAAATCACAGGAATGGTATTGTTTTCATTGATTTTCTTGATTCGCTCGAAAAAGAAATTGATATCCGCGTTATTATCACTGGTCAGCGCATAGCGAATAGTCTCTGCATACAATTCAATTTGCTGCTTTTCCCGTTCCTCCAGCTTGGTTACCAAGCCATCAGTGAAGTACAAAGAGAACCCCGCCATCACCACGCTAACCGCAAAAAAGGCTACTTTCAACCAGGTGTCCCGGTTGTAAAAGGCTAAAGGCAAGGAAAATTCTTTGAAAATCATAATTATCTCAACCCTAAAAAGGGTGCGTTCATCACAAATTACCTACCGTTTATCCAATTTCCCAAATAAATTTTCTAAGGTACTTTGCATTACATAGTACCTTGTCTATATTTGCATTACCAAATTAAACAAATAACCCATGGATATTGAAAATGCCAAGGTGCAAATGAGGAAGGGAATACTTGAATTCTGCATCCTTAAAATTATCTCAAAAGGGGAGGTCTATGCCTCTACCATGTTAGCTGAGTTAACTTCTGCGAAGATTATGGTCGTGGAAGGTACGCTCTATCCTTTATTAACTCGTTTAAAGAATGCGGGCTTTTTAGACTATCGTTGGGTCGAATCAGCCTCCGGACCGCCTAGGAAATATTATTTATTAACAGAAAAAGGACAGGAGTTTTTAGCTGAAATGTCCGAAACTTGGGACGAATTGCAGTCCTCCGTTAACCAAATCTCAAACGCTTCCTTACAGGCATAACGAAAACACACATGAAAAAGACTTTATCAATTAACATTGCTGGATTTGTCTTCCACATCGAAGAGGACGCCTACGCTACTTTAGATGTATACTTAAAATCCATTCATGCGTATTTCGCGTCATTCGAGGGATCGAAGGAAATTATCGCTGATATTGAATCGAGTATTGCGGAGAAGTTTTGGAACATCCGAGAAACAGAGAAAACCGAAGCTATTTCCCAGGCACACGTGGATGCCTTGATCGCTTCTTTAGGAACCATTGCTGATTTCAAGCAAGTGGAAGAGGAAGAAGACAAGAAGGAAGGCTATACAGTCCCTAAATCAGAAGAAGGCCCTAAGGTTTTCCGCCGGGACATCACCCGTAAAAAATTAGGGGGTGTCGCAGCTGGAATTGCTCGCTATTTTCAAGTAGATCCGATTTGGGTTCGCCTTGTTTTATTAGCCTTATTAAGCGCTAGCTTCCCTTTATTTCATTTAGGAAATATTGTATTCTGGGCCTATATTATTCTTTGGGCAGCCATTCCGGGAGAATTAAATCCTGATGACGATAAATCCTATCGCAAGTTTTACCGTGACCCAGAGAAAAAAGTGATCGGTGGTGTGATGGCGGGTATCGCGGCCTATACTGGCTGGGATGTGGGTTTATTGCGCGTGATAGCGGTTTTATCGGTTGGATTATTTGGGTCGGGTGTGATTGCTTATCTAGTTATTTTAGCCATTACTCCGGAGGCTAAAACGATGAAGGATAAGATGGAGATGACCGGTGAGCCGATTACCTTGGAAAATATTGAGAACAATATTAAGAAGAGTATTCAGCCGAATGAGACAGAAGAGAAGGCGTTAACGAAGGTGCTATTATTCCCTTTCCGTATCGCTGCGACTGTTTTCAGCGCTTTGAAAGGACCTTTGAATATCATTCGTTGGATCGTTCAAATCTTCGTGGGAATCATTTTGTTGATTTTAGCGATTGCCTTTATCGTTGCTTTAGTGGCCTTATGTACCTTCGGTTTCACAGGGATTGATCAAGGACAATTCGTTCATATGGGACCATTGCCACTTTATTTAATCGCGAAAGATTTGCCTATCTGGGCGATACCTTCCTTGGTTTTGGCTTTCTTACCCGTGTTCGTTTCGATCGCAATTGCTGGGGTTTCCTTATTAGCGAATCGTAAATTCTACAACAAGACCTACAAGATTGCTTCTACGACGATGGTGATTGTGGGATGGGTGGGCTTATTCGCTGCGGGAGCTTTCTATGGCCGTAATTTCCAACGCTCGGCGTCTTACAACCAAGTGAAGGATATCGCGGTTTCAGATTCAACAACTTATGTGTTAGATATCGATAAAAAAGATAATGAGACGATCTGGCAGATGATGTTAGGGGAGAAAGTGGAAGAGTTGGGCTTTGAATTTGAAGACGATGAAGATAACCACGATTATAACGAGGAACGTTTTAACCGGGCCAATATCGAAATAGAAGGCTATGATGGCAAAACCATTCAAGTGATTCAATATGCGAAGTCTCAAGGTTTAACACGTAAGGAAGCGGAGTTGAATGCCAAAAAGATTAAGTACAATTACCTGCAAAAAGGGAAAGATTTGCGTTTCGATACGCATTTTGGCCTTTCTGACGCGCGTTTTAGAGCACAACGCTTGAAAGTGAAGATTATGATTCCGTATGGTAAATCATTCTCTATGACGCGTGATTTTGCTTATTACATGGACAATGTGTTAGAAGGTGGATATTTCCACGAAGAAGGTCAGGATTTATTCATTGGATCCTTATGGACATTCTCTGCTGACAAAGGCTTGATTTGCTTAAACCGGATTCCGCATACGGACGAAGAGTCGAAAGACGAAGACTTCTCTACTGATAAAGTAGGTTTCACGATTACGAAGGACTTACAAAATTTCACTTCCATTCAAGGTTTGAATACAGAGTCATCTCAAATCAAAATCACGCGAGGAGATCTTCCTAAGATTACCTACAAGGGGAATCAGGCCTTAGAAAGTTCGGTTCACGTGGAAAATAATGTATTAATTGTGGACAAAATTCAACCAGGTATACAGGTGGAGATTGTCGTACCGGAATTGACAAAAGTGGAGTTAGGCGGTAATGCGAGTACCGAGATCGAAGGATTTACGTCTTCCACTTTCGATGTTGTTTTGCGTGGATTTCACTCATTGACACTGAAAGGTGGGGGTGAGCAATTAAATGCGGCTCTTTTCGATTCAGCTGAATTAGTTGCACCTGATTTTGCAGTTAGCAAGGTCTACGTGACTTTGGATAAATATGCTAAGATGGAGGTAAATGCGTCGAAATACGTACAAGGTAAAAAATACGATAGCTCATCCTTCGTTAATAAAGCGAGCTCTGGTGTGAGTTATAAATGGAACGTGATTAAATAACGTGCAACCTTTTTTAACAGGCCTGCATCTAGCAACAAATTAAAAATTCTATGAAAAAAATTCTGTCTTTATTCGCCGCCTTAGTAGTTGTATTTAGTTCTTTCGCAGATCCTGCAATCGTGACTAAAAAATTCAAAGTAGCTAATTTTAATTCCATTGAGCTAGGAAGTGCCTTCGAGGTGCATGTGCATAAGGGGAATGTCTACGCTGTTTCTGTTACTGGACGAGAAAAGGATATTGACGAGCTGGAGGTTAGCTCTTCATCCGGAAAGTTAGAAATAGGTTACGAGGCTGGTTGGAAATGGACTTGGAATAATAACCGTTCCAAATTGGTTGTCAACATTACCCTGCCACGATTAAATTCAGGAGATTTCTCAGGTGCTAGCAAAGTGGATTTACAAGGTTTTTCAAACGAAGAAGAAATGTCACTTGTTTTTTCAGGAGCCTCTAAGGGATTGATTGAAGGCTTACATTCCGATAAGCTGAAAATTGAATTAAGCGGTGCCTCAGATTGCAAAATCACGGGTCACACGGATTATTTAAAAGTGGAAGCTTCCGGTGCGAGTCACTTAAAAGCCTTGGATTTCTTCTCTCGTAATGTGGATGTGGATGCGTCTGGAGCAAGCAGTGCCCAAGTGCATGTGCAGAAGTCCTTAAAAGTAGATGCCTCGGGTGCATCCCATGTGAAGTACAAAGGAAGTCCAGTGATTAGTAAAGATCTATCTGGAGCAGCTTCGCTACACCAGGTTAATTAAAAAGCTTTTCACCTGCCTCTATGCGAATAGGGAGGGTGTTTTCCGCGGGAGGAATGGGACAGGCGAAATCTTCGTTGTAAGCACAATAGGGATTATAGGCCAGATTAAAGTCCACCCGCAACCGATTGTTTTTTACATTTGTTAGGGGTAAATCTAAAAAACGTCCGCCTCCATAGGTTTCTGTGGGGGCGGTTTTGTCTTTAAAGGGGAGGAAGAAATTGCCGTCTTCGTGCTGGTATAATTTTAATTTCAGTGTGAAGCTTTTGAATTCCGCCTTAATGAATCCGAAAAAAATCAACTTTTCTGTCGTTCCATCCGTCATTTTCAATTCTACCGTTTCGGCCTTCTCCGCTTTTTCCAGAACAAAGTCCACGATGTATTCTTTGTTAAAGGAATAATAGTTTAATCCTTTAAATGCGGCTTTATCTTTGATAGGGGATTCGTCTGACACGCGAAAGTTTTCGTCCTTGTCGCTTCGGATTTTCGCCACATCTGATCCCGTTTCGTCTACGGGTTTAGCACTCGGAATGCTTAGATAGGCGAGAATCGCGATGACCGGAATCAGAAAGAGGAACCATTTATTGAATTTCATCGGAATGGGTGTAATTTTGAGAACACAAAAATAGCAATTAAATCAGATGTTTACAGGTATTGTGGAGGCGATGGGTTCGCTAGTAAAGCAGGAAGGAAAAGGGACGAATGTGGAATTTTGGTTCACCTGTCCATTTACGCAGGAATTAAAAGTGGATCAATCTCTGGCGCACAATGGGGTTTGTCTGACAGTCGTGGAAATTCAAGGAGATCAATATCGCGTTACGGCTATTGATGAAACCTTACAAAAGACGAACCTAGGGGATTTGCAAATAGGCCAAAAAGTAAACCTAGAACGCTGCATGGCTGCGAATGCTCGCTTCGATGGACATATTGTTCAAGGACATGTGGATTTGACTGGAGTTTGTACTGAAATAGTTGATCAGAATGGAAGTTGGGAATACCGATTCAGCTATCCGAAAAGCAGTGGACATGTGACCGTCGAAAAAGGCTCGATTTGTGTGAATGGAACGAGTTTAACGGTGGTGGATTCACAAGATGATTCTTTCACCGTTTGTATCATTCCATATACCTACGAACACACTGTTTTTCATCAACTAAAAATAGGTGATCGCGTAAACTTGGAATTCGATATTCTAGGAAAGTATATTAAGAAATTAATGCAGCGATAGCCTTATTCACTTTTTCAAAGCCAAAACGCTTCCAAGCGATTTCTTTCTGATCTTGAATCTCTTTTAGGCCTAGATTACCTATGCTTCCTAAGTGCGAGTGATTGATCTCTCGTGTACTTCCGTCGAAAGCACCTTCTTCGATCTTTTTACCCACGATTTGGTAAGCCTCGCGGAATGGAATGCCTTGAACGACTAATTTATTTACTTCCTCTACGGAAAACAATAAATCATATTTCGAGTCCACTAAGAGGTCTTTCTTCACCTTCATATGGCTGACCATATAATGGGTGATTTCTAAACCATCTAAAATCTCCTCGATAGCCGGCATCAATAATTCCTTCGTTAACTGGAATTCGCGGTGGTAGCCTGAAGGCAAATTGCTCGTTAATAATTGCAGTTGATTTGGTAATGCCTTTAACTTGTTGGCTTTTCCACGCAATAATTCAGCCACGTCTGGATTCTTTTTGTGTGGCATGATCGAGCTGCCAGTCGTTAAGGAGCTTGGTAGTTCGATGAAACCGAAGTTTTGGGAATTGTACAAACACACGTCCATCGCTAATTTGCTCAGCGTGGTCGCGATCTGTGCGATGGCCGTTAAGACATATAATTCGGTCTTTCCACGCGATAATTGAGCATTAACTACGTTCACGTGGGGTGATTCGAAGCCTAATAATTCTGTCGTGTATTTTCTGTCCAAAGGAAAGGATGACCCATATCCCGCGCCAGAACCCAATGGATTCTTGTTCGCCAGACGGAAGGCCGCCTCTAATAATTCAATGTCTTCTACCAGGCTTTCCGCATAAGCTCCGAACCAAAGTCCGAAAGAAGACGGCATCGCAATCTGCAAGTGCGTATAACCAGGTAATAAATCGTTTTTGTGGGCTTCGCTTTTGGCGATTAATAAATCAAATAAACGCTCCACGGAATCCGCAATGTGCTGAATTTCAGCCCGCATGAACAACTTTAAATCCACTAAAACCTGGTCGTTTCTGGAACGTCCCGCATGGATTTTCTTGCCTTGATCGCCTAATTTTTGTGTTAATAAATACTCGATTTGGGAGTGGACGTCTTCCATTCCGTCTTCGATGGTGAAATTGCCTGCATCGATTTGCGCATAAATTGCCTTCAATTCAGCGCAAAGAGGCCCTAATTCCTCAGCACCTAAAAGCCCTACTTTTTCTAGCATCGTGATGTGAGCCAGGGAACCCAGCACATCATAGCGCGCTAATTGCAAGTCATACACGGGGTCATTCCCGATCGTGAATTTCTCGATTTTAGCGTCTGTCGTCTGATTTTCTTTTTGCCAAAGTTTTGCCACAATCTTAAATGCTTAGGGTTGTTAGTAGATTTTGATAGGTTTGGATGCCCTGTTTTAGTTCATCCAAGAAGATATATTCGTCTGCCGTATGTGATCTGCCGGAGTGTCCGGGACCAATTTTGACAGAGGGTATCGTTAATAAAGCTTGATCAGAAAGGGTAGGGGAGCCGAACAAAGAAATGCCTAATTCTTTCGCCGCTTGAACAAGTGGATGCGTTTCCTCCATCTTGCTGGAATGTAAGCGCATTGACCTCGGTGTTAATTCCGCTTGAACAATCGTCTTCAATTCAGCTAACACCTCTTCTAAAGAATAACATTCGTTTACCCGACAGTCAATTACATAATCACACACATCAGGAACCACATTATGTTGTTTACCTGCATTGATGACAGTAACCGTTGTTTTTACAGGTCCTAAAAGCTCGGAAACCTTTGCAAACGAATGGTTTTGGATGTTTTGGATATCTTCTAATGCCAAATAAATCGCATTGACCCCCTCATTTCTCGCCGCATGTCCGGCAATTCCTTTTACCTTGGCATCCACCACCATCAGGCCTTTTTCCGCAATCGCCATGGCGCAATCCGTCGGTTCACCTACGATCGCGAAATCAATGTGAGGTAATTCGCCAGATTTCAAAAGTGCCTCAATTCCACCCGTTCCAGAGATTTCCTCTTCGGCGGTAGCTGCAATCACGAGATTAAAACGTAGATTCTCTTCAGCATAGAAAGACACAAAGGTAGCAATCAAACAAACCAAGCTAGCGCCGGCATCATTTGAGCCCAATCCAATTAGTTTACCATCCTGTTCCGTGGCTTTGAACGGATCAAAGGTCCAAGAGGCATTTGCCTTCACCGTATCGTGGTGAGAGTTCAGAAGAATAGTAGGTTTCGACGCATCGAAATGCAAATTGGAAGCCCAGATATTGTTCCCTACACGTTTCGTAGAAATGCCCTGAGCCGCAAAAAAATCTTCCAAAATCTGCGCCGTCCCCTGCTCCTCCTTACTCAACGAAGGGCAAGCTATTAGCTGGGCTAATAGGTCTTTTGCGGCTAGAAATTGAGATTCCTGGTACATATTAGGCACTAATTTTAGTTCCAATGTCTGCTTTCTGCAGATTATCCGCATGGCACAATCTTACCACCGAAACACCGGCAGAGATGGCCTTTAAGGCATTTTCTAATTTTGGAATCATCCCCGCAGAGACGATACCTTTTTCTTTTAGGTCTTGAAAAGAAGCCGGGTTGATCGACGAAATAACAGAATCATCATCTGAAGGATCTAATAACACGCCTTTCTTCTCAAAACAATAGGTTAGCGTCACATCGAACAAAGAACTAAGGGCAATCGCCAAAGCCTGTGCCATTGTATCCGCATTTGTATTCAACAATTGACCTGATGCATCTGCCGTAATGGGAGCAAAAACGGGTGAGAAACCGGCTGCTAGCAATCCCGAGAGCGATGATGCATTTACGTGTTTGATATCACCCACAAAACCATAATCGATAGGCTGTGCGGCTCTTTTCTTAGAAACGACGATTCCACCGTCTGGTCCAGTTAAACCTAGGCTATTGCAGGACAGGGCCTGCAAGTCTGCCACAATGGATTTATTGATCCAGCCGGCATAGACCATGGTGACAATCCGAAGGCTCTCCTCATCAGTCACTCGTCTTCCTTCGATCATTTTACTCTCAATTCCCATCGAAGCGGCCATTTGTGTGGCAATCTTACCACCGCCATGCACGAGAATTTTAGGGCCTTCAAGTGAAGCAAAATCTGTCAAAAAGCTAGCCAAGGCGCTCGGATTGTCGATGACATTCCCGCCTATTTTGACTACCTGAAGATTTGGCTTTGAAGACATATTAGAATAAATAGGGGCTTTCTGTTCTCATTAAGGTTAAGATCATCTCCTTTAAAACAGCTTGCGCCGCCCAAACCCGGTTCCCAGCTTGCTGGATCACAATCGAGTTAGGAGAATCAATGACTTCATCTGCCACGACTAAATTCCTTCTTACAGGAAGGCAGTGCATAAATTTGGCATTATTTGTTAAGCTCATTTTAGCCGCATCGACCATCCAAGCTGGATCGGAAGAAAGAATCTTTCCATAGTCTTGGAAGGATGACCAGTTCTTCGCATAAATGAAGTCAGCGCCTTCATATGCCTCTTTGGGATCGTAACAAATCTTCGCGTTACCCGCGAATTCAGGAGCTAATTCATAGCCTTTTGGATGGGCAATTGTGAAGTCCACGTCTGCGTGATTCATCCATTCTGAAAAGGAATTAGGCACACATTGGGGTAATGCCTTCACGTGAGGAGCCCAAGTCAAAACGACTTTAGGTCGGGCCACCGTTTTATATTCATTGATGGTAATTAAGTCCGTCAGCGATTGCAATGGATGGCGAGTTGCTGATTCCAAGCTGATTAACGGTCTTCCTGTATATTTCAAAAATTGATTTAATACCTGTTCGCTGTAGTCTAATTCCCGATCTACTAGACCCGGGAAGCTGCGAACGCCTACGATATCGCAATAAGAACCCACTACGGCAGCGGCTTCCGATATATGTTCCGCCTTATCACCATTCATGATGACGCCTTCGTTCATTTCTAATTGCCAAGAATCCGCCCCTACATTCATGATCATTACCTCCATTCCGAGGTTTTGAGCGGCTTTTTGGGTAGATAAACGGGTACGTAAACTCGAGTTGAAGAATAATAAACCGAGGGTACGGTTTTTTCCAATATGCTTATCAGCATAAGGCGTCTTCTTCATCAACAAAGCTTCGTTGACTAAGTTTTGGATATTGTACGCGTCCTTTACGGAGGTGAAATTTTGCATGTGTTCAGCTGTCTAACATTGGCAATTCAGTAAAATTACTGAAAAAGATCAGTATCGACGGCGTTCCCAGGTGAAAACTTGTAGGGGTATTTCGAGTGGGAGTGTTTTCTCTCCCGTTTTTTGGAACTTATTTTTTTCCAAAACCCGTTGCGATCCCGCATTGTCCACCGGAGTCTCCGCGCGTAAAACTTGCAAGCCAGCATCCTGAAAGGCCCATTCGGTCAAAGCTTGCGCCGCTTCAGTGGCTATTCCTTGACCTCTGAATTTCTGATCGAGGGCATATCCGATTTCACTAGTGCCCTCATTATCGGGTAAGCCAGCTAGGCCGATTCCCCCCACAGAGCAGGACGAAGAGTTGAGGATTATTTCCCAATTTGTGTACCAATAGTAATCCAATGGAAATTTTGCCGTCTGTGGAATCCAAAAATCCCGCAACGCCTGCGAGGTTTCCTGTTCAAAGAACAATTCCAAATCCCAGGGGTTATGCTGTAGATCTAGCATTTTTTCCAGATCTTTGCGCCCTGAATTTTGCCAAACCAGCAAGTGTTGCTGTTGAAGCGGGATCAAAGTTAGCCGAGGAGTCTGGAGTTTGAATGACATATTGGACTACAAATTACCCATTTTGGTCGCAAAAAAGAAGGCCTTTAAATAGAATGAACAAATTTTGCATCCGTTAATGGAAGCAATAAACAACAAACAATGAAAAAAATTATCAGCTTACTCGCACTGATTACCTTATCAGTATCAGCTATCGCACAAATTCCAGGTGGGATGGGTGGTTTCGGTGCAGCGCCTAAGAAAGAAACGATTATCCCAGGTACGGCTCAAGCAGCACCTAAAGGAAGTGCAAAAATCATCGGATTTCTATTAGATTCAACCGATTCAAAGCCAGTGGAATTCGCCACTTTGGCCTTAATTAATACAAAAACAAACAAGCCAGTCGATGGAACCGTTGCGGACGGTGTGGGTAAATTCACCTTGAATAAAGTCGCGGTAGGTTCTTATAAAATCGTTGTTTCCTTTATCGGATACGAAAGCAAAACGGTGTTTGTTAACATCACTGAGAAAAATGACGACCGCGATTTAGGGGTTATCAAATTGCAACAAAGTTCTAAAATGCTTTCTGAGGTGACGGTAGAAGGTCAGCGTGCTTTAATTGAGGAGCGCGTGGATCGTACGGTGTACAACGCAGAAAAAGATGCTTCTAATAAAGGGGGAGATGCGACAGACGTGTTGAAAAAAGTACCGATGCTTTCTGTGGATTTAGATGGTAATCCATCACTTCGTGGTTCGACGAGTGTGAAAGTATTGATTAACAATAAGCCGTCTACGATTATGGCATCTAATATTGCGGATGCTTTAAGACAAATTCCGGCGGACATGATCAAAACTGTTGAGGTAATTACTTCACCTTCAGCAAAGTATGATGCAGAGGGTTCGGCGGGTATCATTAATATCGTGACGAAAAAGAATACCTTGCAAGGTTTGACACTATCATTTGACTCATCAGCCGGTGTCAGAGGTTCTAATTTATCCCTAAACGGTAACTTTAGAAATAAGAACTGGGGATTATCATTGGGTGGTTTTGGCCGTTCTGAATACAATGTGAATGGTAAATTTGAAAGCACGCAATTAACTCAGAATATGGGCGTGGAGACGCGTAACGTGCAGACAGCTGAATCGAGAAGAGAAGGTTTGTTTGGAAATTACCAATTGGGTTTTGATTGGGATATGAATAAATACAATTCGATTACGTCTAGTGTGCGTTTTGGCCTACGCAATGGAAATAACTGGCAAGATGGCTTGCAACAAATTAGAAATGGGGTGCTTACTTCCCTACGTAATACGAACTCGTTAGATGAGTCAGCAAACGTGGACATTAACGTGGATTATACCCATACGTTCGAAAAACCACAAAAGGAATTCTCGATTTTATCGATGTACAGTCGCAATAACCGATCAAATGATTTTTATAATTTGATCATGAACACGAAGTCGACGATGTCGGAGATTTTGAGTTCTATTAAGAATGAGAATGGTTCTTATAATGAGGAGGCTACTTTCCAAATGGATTACCAAACTCCTGTGGCGAAGAATCAATTGCTTGAGTTTGGAGCAAAAGGAATCTTACGTAACGTGACGTCTGACTACAAATCATTTACAGCAGGTTCGAACGGAATTTACACGCAAGTGAATTCAGCTATCTTACCGTCTAACGTGTTTGATTACAATCAAAACATCTACAGTACCTACGGTTCTTATACCTTAACGACAAAAAACAAGTGGAGTATCAAGACGGGTGCCCGTTATGAATATACCGACATCACGGCAAGCTTCTTGAAAAAAGAGGGTCAAAATACGGTTATTCCAGCCTACGGTGTACTCGTACCTAGTTTCAACATGTCGAAGACTTTCAAGTCGGGTACGTGGAGATTTAGCTACAACCGTCGTATTCAACGTCCAGGTATTCAGAACTTGAATCCGAACGTGAACGCGACTAACCCCTTAAATATCTCGACAGGTAATCCTAATTTAGCACCAGAATACACGAATAATTACGAGGTGTCTTACAGTAAGTTCATTAAGCAAACGTATATCTCGACTTCGTTCTTCATGAGAAATACGACGGGTGCGATTAATCAAATCAGAGAAGTATTCGGTGATACGGTGAAGACAACGTCTCGCAATATCGGTAACGAGGATGCTTACGGGATGAACATTAACTTGAACGTGAATCTATCGAATAAATTGATGATCGGTGGTGGCGGTGACTTGTCTTACTTAGTATTAGCAAACAATGTTGCGGATCCGCTTTTAAATGCAAGAAATGAAGGTCTTCAAACGAACTTCCGTGTGTTTGGTAATTACAACATCGGAAATGGTTGGGGAGCGCAAGTATTCTCTTTCTACCGCGTGAACCAAATTCAATTGCAAGGTTCTCAAGGCGGATTCGGAATCTATAGCTTGAGCTTTAAGAAAGACTTCAAAAATAAGAAGGGAAGCATTGGTTTCGGTGCTGAAAACTTCTTAACGCCGGATGGTTTCGTCATTCGCAACGAGACGAAAACAGCGACCATTAATCAGGTGAGTGAGAATACCTTGAGAAATATGAACTTCAAGATCAACTTCTCTTACCGTATTGGTAAGATGTCATTCGGTCCTACGAAGAAGAAGAAATCAGTGAATAATGATGATACGAAAGGCGAAGGCGGTGACGCAGCTCCAGCAGCTCCACAACAACCAATGGGTATGCCAGGCATGCGTATGGGTGGCGGAGGCGGTGGCTTCGGTGGTCCACGTTAATCTACATCAGTATACAGGAAGGAAGGGAATCAGAAATGGTTCCCTTTTTTTATTTGCTACGTTCGATGGTGTAATTAATTAGGTCACCCAGCGAGTTGCGGTACTCGGATGCGGGGAAGGTGGCTAAGATAGCTCTGGCTTCCTCTGCAATCTCGTTCATCTTTTGATGAGCGTAGGCTAAGCCTCCCGTTGATTTAACAAAGTCGATGACCTCGCGTACTTTATTCGAATCTTCGGACTCTTTTTTGATGATTTGTATGATCCGCTTCTTTGTAGAGCTATCGGTGTTTTGAAGGGCATAGATCAATGGAAGCGTCATCTTTTTCTCTTTGATGTCGATTCCCAAAGGTTTCCCGATTTCCGCATCTCCGTAATCAAACAAGTCATCCTTAATTTGAAAGGCGATACCCACTTTCTCTCCAAACAAGCGTGCTTTTTCCACCATTTCCGCGTCTGCTCCAGCTGATTGGAATCCGACTGCGCAGCAAGCAGCGATCAGAGTCGCTGTTTTCTTGGTAATGATATCGAAATAGACCACTTCTGTGATGTCTAGTTTTCTCGCTTTCTCGATTTGCAATAATTCGCCCTCAGACATTTCGCGCACCGCGGTAGAAACCGATTTTAATAGATCGAAATCTTCGTGCTCGACAGAAAGTAATAGACCTTTAGATAATAAATAATCCCCCACTAAAACGGCGATTTTATTCTTCCAGATGGCGTTGATGGAAAAGAAACCTCTTCGGTAATTGGAATCGTCTACGACGTCGTCGTGAACGAGCGTAGCCGTGTGTAATAATTCAATTAAGGCCGCACCTCTAAAGGTTTTCTCTGATATTTCTCCCATACATCCAGCCGTTAAAAAAACGAACATGGGACGCATCTGTTTTCCCTTCCTTTGGACAATATAATGCATGATGGTGTCTAGCAACATCACTTTTGTCTTCATGAACGATTTAAACTTCCCTTCGAATGCTTTCATCGAATCATCGATGGGAGCTTGAATAGAAGAGATGGAGTAAGGCATGGGGATTGTTTAGGCCAGTAAATTGCGTAAATTTAAACAGAATTGTGGATAAAAAGGTATTATGAGCAAGATTTTAGTCTTAGCAGGAGGATCCGTAAAAGGTGCCTTTCAAGCTGGGGTCATTAAAGCACTTTTTGAGAATGGATATCAGCCAGATGCCATTTATGGTGTGTCAGCTGGGAGCTTGAATGCCGCGTATTTGGTGAATCAGTTTGGGCACCAAGTTCATGAAGGAATACCGATTTCTTATCCACAGGCAGCACAAGATTTATGGGATTTTTGGGAGACGCGCATTACACATCCGAAAAGTCTATCCAAACCCTTTAACATTTTCGAATTAGGCTGGACGGCTTTGACTAAGAAGTTCAAAGGCCTCGTGGACACGACTCCTCTCCGCAATCTCTTGACAGATGTGTTGAGTGTTCGTCATCTACAGCTGAGTCCTGTGGGATTAAAAGTGGGGGCTGTGAATGTGATCGAAGGGGTGATGCATTACGTGGATCCTAGTTTTGAGGATTTTATCGAATATTTACTGGCCTCGTCAGCCGTACCTATTTTGATGCCGGTCGTTCAAATTCAGGGGCAAAAGCGTAAATCCTATTTAGATGGAGGTTTGCGCGATGTGGCACCCTTGCAGAAAGCTATTCAAGATGGTGCGACTGAGGTAGTCGTAATTGCCTGTCATACCGAGATGATCGAAGGGGGTGATTTTGATTCGGGAGATCTGTTAGCCCTGGTGGATCGGGTGATGGATATTGCGGTCAATGAGATTTTAAATGCGGACTTAAAAATGTCTCACTCCGAGGTGAAGTTGCAAATTATTCGACCTTTACATCCCTTGAGCATCGATATTCAGCGGTTCACGAAAATGGATATTCGTCGGATGCTAGAGATGGGTTATGCACAAGGATTACAAGCATAAAAAAAGCCTCGAATTTCGAGGCTTTCCTTTTTAAACTGACATGATGTCTTTCTCTTTTTCGTTGAAGATCTGGTCGATCTTCGCGATGTAGGCATCTGTTTTCTTTTGGATCTTATCTTCTGCTTCTTTGATCGAATCTTCCGAAACGCCGTCGCCCTTTAATTTCTTGATGCTATTGTTCCCGTCTTGACGCGCATTACGGATATTGATTTTAGCTACTTCAATCTCTTGTTTCACGCGTTTCACTAAATCACGGCGACGCTCTTCCGTTAATGGAGGAATCGAAAGACGAATAATTTCACCGTCATTCATTGGATTTAAACCTAAGCTAGAATTACGAATAGACTTTTCGATTTCACCAAAAATACCTTTCTCAAAAGGCTTGATTGCGATCGTACGCGCATCCGGTGTTGTAATCGAGGCAGCACCTGAAATCGGTGTCTGCATGCCATAGTAATCGATGGTTAGGCCATCTAACATAGATGTATGCGCCTTTCCTGCTCTAATTTTAGATAATTCAATGTTTAAGTGCTTGATCGCACCGTCCATGGTTTCGACAGTTGCGTCAATGTAGAATTCAATTTCTTCCATTTTTCAATTAGCTAATTAATGTACCTACGTCCTCACCTGAAACTAAGGCCGCTAAATTCCCCTCTTTGTTCATATCGAATACGATAATGGGAACATTATTTTCTTGGCATAAGGTAAATGCCGTTGTATCCATGATTTTTAACCCTTTCGAGATCGCTTCCGTAAAGCTTAAATTCGTGTAGCGAGTAGCTGATGCATCTTTTTCTGGGTCAGCCGTATAAACACCGTCTACACGAGTTCCCTTTAAAACCACATCTGCTTCGATTTCAATCGCTCTTAGAGATGCAGTAGAATCTGTCGTAAAATACGGGTTACCCGTTCCTGCTCCGAAGATCACGATACGTCCTTTTTCTAAGTGACGCATAGCACGGCGGCGGATAAATGGTTCACAAACGGCTTCGACCTTGATCGCTGTCATCATGCGGGTGTATAATCCTTGTTTTTCCAAAGATGCCTGAACAGCCATTCCGTTAATTACAGTCGCTAACATGCCCATGTAATCACCTTGCACTCGGTCGATGCCCGCTTTTGCAGCACTCGCACCACGGAAGATGTTTCCTCCGCCGATTACGATCGCAACTTCCACGCCTAAATCATGCACTTTTTTAATTTCAGCGGCATATTGACCTAAAATGGTTGGGTCAATCACCTCTCCATCTGTCGAAAGAGATTCGCCTGAAAGTTTAAGTAAAATGCGTTTGTATTTAGGTTCTTTCATGAGGGGATCGTTTATGTCGATTTTGTGCGATGCAAATTTAGGAAAAATCTAGGTCTAGGCAAGGCTTTCGTCCTTCGCTTGTGGTAATTTATACCAAGGCAAATAGGGATGCGCATGGTGCTCAAAATGATAGCCAAAAAAGTAGCAGGAAATAAAGGCCCACACATGGTTTCTCCCCTGACTTCTAGATTGCTGTTTGTTATCCGGCGCATGTTCACCCCGGTGAGGGAGGTAGGTCCCGAAAATGAATAATTGCAGCGTACTCAAAATAGCCGGAAGCTCCCAGAACAAAATCAAATTCCACATGGGGAACCAAATTTTGAAAACATTATAGGTAATCGCCATGGCTAGCACTTGCTTCCAGGTCACATATTGCCAAATAAATTTGAACCACCACAGTAAAAATGGCCCCTGGTGCACGTCAGGATCTCCCTCTGTATTCACATGCGCGTGGTGCAGGTGGTGCTTCGCTCGCAAGGTACTGTAATCATTAAAGGCAAAAAGAATGGTGCAGAAGCGTCCTATGGCGTGATTCAGGCGCGGATTTTCCGCATAAACAACCCCATGAATGGCGTCGTGCGAAGTGATAAATAATCCCGTGTATAAATGGGTTTGAATCAAGATGGATAGGTAAACAAAAGGGTCTGACCAGCTGAAATCGACCTGAATCCAATAGGCTAAATTAGCGGACCACAAAGAGATCAACACCACTGCCCAAAAAATTCCCTGAAATTTAGTTACTTTGTCCATATTATGGCCAGCTAAGCCCGGCACCTATATGACCTCAAAACTATGAAAATTGTTCCAGCATTTTTGCTTTTTATTTTGTCTTTTGCATTTTCGGTTCCCGCGCAAAACATTTCAGCACAAACAACCTCCACTTATTGCAATCCGATGAACTTGGATTATGGGTTCACGCCCATCCCTAATTTCTCTGAACAAGGGCGACACAGAGCTACCGCGGACCCCGTTATCTCTTACTTTCAAGGGAAGTATTATCTGTTTTCAACGAATCAGTGGGGCTATTGGTGGAGTAAAGACATGATAAAGTGGAACTTTGTTTCGCGTCGTTTTTTACAGCCTTACCACAAAGTCTATGATGAATTATGTGCGCCAGCCACACTCA